>CAZFIN010000001.1:0-696 GCA_964519525.1 uncultured Alistipes sp.
GGTCCGGTCATTCCGATCATAACGGCGATGCGTCACCTTCGGGCGGCGCATCGTTTTCTTTTCCCCGCCGGCAGCAGCCGGCATGCAAACAGCCGCCGTCACACAGGCAACCACTGTCACGCCGGTCCCCGGAATGCGGCTCCGCCCGAAGGCATTCACATAACGGAGCTCCGTCAACGCTTTCCCGGAACACAAAAACCTTTCACCGGTCGCATATTTTTCGTAATTTTGCGACCCCGAAGAAATCATCGTACCATGAAAGACAAAATCGTTTCATTCTGCTGGCAGCATCTGCTGCTGCTCATCTCGCTGTTCGTCATGACCGTCGGCGTGGCCGTATGCGTGCGCTCCATGCTCGGCTCCAGCGTCATAAGCGTACTGCCATACGTATTCGAGAGCGCGGGTCTGCAGGGTTCGGTGCCCGCACTGACCATCGGACAATACACCTACATCATGAATTTCGTGCTGGTGATCGGTCAGATCGCCGTATTGCGACGGCGCTTCGAACCGGTGCAGCTGTTCCAGCTGGTGATAGGATTTCTCTTCGGCACGCTCATCGACGTGAACATGCGGCTCACCTCGTGGCTTGCGCCCGACACGCTATTGTGGCAGATCGTGACCCAGATCGCCGGTTGCGCCATACTCGGATTCGGAATAGCCCTCGAAGTGCGCTGCGGCAGCGTGACCATGCCCGGC
>CAZFIN010000001.1:706-75469 GCA_964519525.1 uncultured Alistipes sp.
GTCGCCATAAGCCAAGTGACGGGCATTGAATTTCCGAAGGTTAAAATATGCGTCGACATCACGCTCGTATCCCTCGGCATAGCCGCCAGCTATGCGTTCTTAGGAGCATGGCAGTGGCACATAATAGGATTCGGCACGCTGTTCGCCATGTTCTTCGTGGGCGCTGCTGTACGCATGGCCGGCAGGCATCTCGGATGGTTCGACCGTCTGCTGGCATACCGCCCGGGGTTCCGCCGTTACATCTACGGACTTGCCCGGTTCATATACCAGCGCACCCCGTCGGAATAGGCCGGTCGTCCGGCCGTGTGCCACATGCACACCCTCCCCAAACAGAACAGCCACCTGCAACGATGCAAGTGGCTGTTTTTCAGCGAGCGGTAAGCGGGACTCGAACCCGTGACCCTTGGCTTGGGAAGCCAATGCTCTACCAACTGAGCTACTACCGCAATGGAATTATATTGCAAATATACGCCGCTTTTTCGGTTTTTCAAGCGTTTGCGGCCCAAAATCTCAAAAATACGTCCGAATCGGCATGTACCGCCCGCCCTTCTTCGCCGCAACCGCGAGCCTTACACACAGCAGGCTGACACAGCAGACACACGCGGCAGACTGACGCGGCTCAGGCAGCATAGCATCGTCCCCGACCGACGTGCCCGATCAATCCATCTTGAGCACAGCCAGAAATGCCGACTGCGGCACCTGCACCGATCCTACCTGACGCATACGCTTCTTTCCGGCCTTCTGCTTCTCCAGCAGCTTGCGCTTACGCGATATGTCGCCGCCGTAACACTTGGCCGTCACATCCTTGCGCACGGCCTTCACCGTCTCGCGCGCGATGATCTTGGCACCTATGGCCGCCTGAATGGCGATGTCGAACTGCTGGCGCGGGATAAGCTCCTTCAGTTTCTCGCACATCTTGCGGCCGAAATCGTAGGCATGGTCGGCATATATGAGCGACGACAGCGCGTCGACCGGCTCGCCGTTGAGCAGTATGTCCAGCTTGGCCAGCCGGCTGGGCTTGTATCCGGTACGGTGATAGTCGAACGAGGCGTATCCCTTCGAAATGCTCTTGAGCTTGTCGTAGAAATCGAACACGATCTCCGACAGCGGCATGTCGAAATTGATCTCCACACGGTCCTGCGTGATGAAATTCTGATTCTTCATCACGCCGCGCTTGTCGATGCACAGCTTTATCACGGCACCGAGGAAATCGGCCTTCGTGATTATCTGGGCCAGAATATACGGCTCCTCGATCGACGCCACCTTCGTGATCTCGGGCAGTCCCGACGGGTTGTGCACCTCCAGCACCTCGCCCGAGGTCGTCGTTATGCGGTACGACACGTTGGGCACCGTAGTTATCACGTCCATGTCGAACTCACGGTACAGACGCTCCTGAATGATCTCCATGTGCAGCAGTCCGAGGAATCCGCAACGGAATCCGAATCCCAGCGCGAGCGAGCTCTCGGGTTCGAACGTAAGCGATGCGTCGTTGAGCTGCAATTTCTCAAGCGACGCGCGCAGATCCTCGTACTGGTCGGCCTCGACCGGATAGACTCCCGCGAAGACCATCGGTTTCACATCCTCGAAACCCGCTATCGCCTCCTTGCACGGCGTGACTGCCGAGGTGATCGTATCGCCCACCTTGACATCGGTCGAGGTCTTTATACCCGAGCATATATATCCCACGTCACCCGCACGCACCTCCGTGCGCGGGTGCATCTTCAGCTTGAGCACGCCCACCTCGTCGGCGTCGTAATCGCTGCCCGTGTTGAAGAATTTCACATGATCGCCCTTGCGCAGCGTGCCGTTGAACACGCGATAATAGGCTATGATGCCGCGGAACGGATTGAACACCGAGTCGAATATGAGAGCCTGCAACGGCGCGTTCTCGTCGCCTTTCGGAGCCGGGATGCGCGCCACTATGGCCTCCAGCACATCCTCCACGCCCTGCCCCGTCTTTCCCGATGCGAGCAGTATGTCCTCGTCGCGGCAGCCTATCAGGTCGATCACCTGATCCTTCACCTCGTCTATCATGGCCGACTCCACGTCGATCTTGTTCAGCACGGGGATGATCTCCAGATCGTGGCCTATGGCCAGATAGAGGTTCGATATCGTCTGCGCCTGAATACCCTGCGTGGCATCCACCACCAGCAGCGCACCCTCGCACGAAGCTATGGCGCGCGACACCTCGTAGGAGAAGTCGACATGTCCCGGGGTGTCGATAAGGTTCAGCACATATGTCTGTCCGTCGCGGGCCTTGTACTCCATCTGTATGGCGTGGCTCTTGATGGTGATTCCCTTCTCGCGCTCAAGGTCCATATCGTCCAACACCTGGCTCTGCATCTCGCGCTGATTCAGCGTGTTGGTCCGCTCAAGCAGACGGTCGGCCAGTGTCGATTTTCCGTGATCGATATGGGCTATTATACAAAAGTTACGTATGTTCTTCATCGCTATGCTTCGTGTAATGTGTGCAAATATACTAAATTTTTCCCAACAAACCGTTCTCCGGCCGCAACACACGCCTGCACACCCGCTTTTGCGGTTCGCGGCGGCCGCCGGCATACGCCGTTTTTCGGACAATTGCCGCCGAGCCGTTCGTCGCCGGCGACGGAATGCCCGGGCCCCGGCGAGTGGCAGTCCGCCGCGTAGGGCGGCGGCGAACCGCGCGACTCCGAGAGTCGCATCGTCTTTTTCATATCTGCGGGTCGCATACCACCTATGCTATACTATCTTGATTCCGCCCGTCCGGAATTGCATATCCCCCGCATATTATCTATCTTTGCCGCCGCATAACATCCGATAATAACAACAAGATCATGAACTCTGTTTCGAAATACGCCTCGCTGGTGAAATTCGCCCACACCGTATTCGCCATGCCGTTCGCGCTCATGTCGTTCGTCTATGCCCTGCACGGCATCGGTTTCGGTCAGGCCGAAAACTCGTACCCCTATTGGTGGGCCGCGCTGCTGGTCAAGGTCGTGCTGTGCATGGTGTTCGCCCGCAACGTGGCCATGGGATTCAACCGCTGGGCCGACCGCGACATCGACGCCGCCAACCCCCGCACCGCCTCGCGCGAGATACCCGCAGGCGTGGTGTCGCCCCGCGCGGCGCTGTGGTTCGTGGGCATCAACGCCGTGCTGTTCGTTGCGGCCGCCTCGTCGATAAACGCCCTCACGGCATGGCTGTCGCCCGTGGCGCTGGCCGTCGTCATGTCATACAGCTACTGCAAGCGGTTCACCTCGCTGGCGCATCTGGTGCTGGGGCTGTCGCTCGCCATAGCGCCCGTCGGCGCCTACATAGCCGTCACCGGCCGCTTCGCGCTCGCCCCCTGCGTGCTCGCGCTGCTGGTCATGACGTGGTGCGGCGGATTCGACATCATCTACGCCCTTCAGGATCAGGAGTTCGACCGCGCCCACGGCCTGCACTCTATTCCGGCGCGCTTCTCCACCGCCACGGCGCTCGGCATCAGCACGGCGCTGCACGCGGTAAGCGCGGCCGCGCTCGCATGGTTCGTGCTGCTGCTGCCGCGCAGCCTGTGGATCACGACCGGGGCCGCGGCCTTCACCGCCATCCTCATCGCCGAGCACCTGCTGGTCACCCCCACAAGACAGCGGAACATAGGCATAGCATTCGGCACGCTGAACGGTCTGGCAAGCCTGCTGCTGGCGGCGCTGGTCATAACCGGTCTGCTCACGGCGTAAAGAAGCTGTCGTCATGTGGCTAATACTCGCATTCATATCGGCCGCGTTGCTGGGCTTCTACGACGTGGCGAAGAAACAGGCGCTGCGCGATAATCCGGTACCCGTCGTCCTGCTGCTCAACACCCTGTTCTCGTCGCTGCTGTTCCTGCCCGTCATCCTCTCCGGCCAGCTGGGATGGGGATGGTTCGACGGCACACTCTTCGAAACGCACGCGGGCGACGCGCACGCGCACCTGCTCATCATCATAAAGTCGGCCATCGTACTGTCGTCGTGGGTATTCGGCTATTTAGGCATAAAGAATCTGCCGCTCACGATCGTAGGCCCCATCAACGCCACGCGGCCGGTACTGGTGCTCGTCGGCGCGCTGGCCATATTCGGCGAACGCCTCAACCTCCTGCAGTGGACGGGCGTGGCGCTGGCCCTGCTGTCGCTGTTTCTTCTCAGCCGCTCGGGACGCCGCGAAGGCATCGACTTCACCCACAACGTGTGGATCTACTGCGTGGCCGCGGCCGCCGTACTCGGCGCCGCGAGCGGACTCTACGACCGCTACATAATGCGCCAGCTGCCGCCGCTGTTCGTGCAGGGCTGGTACAACATCTACCAGCTGGGCATGATGGCCGCGGCCGTGGGCATCATCCATGTCGCACGCCGCGGCGATACGGCCCGGTTCCACTGGTCGTGGGCCATTCCGATGATCTCGCTGCTGCTCTCGGCGGCCGATCTGGCCTACTTCGTGGCGCTCGGCGACGACGGGGCCATGATCTCGGTCGTGTCGATGATACGCCGCGGTTCGGTGGCGGTATCGTTCGCCTGCGGCGCCGTGCTGTTCCGCGAACGCAACCTGCGGGCGAAAGCGGCCGATCTGGCGTTCATCCTCATCGGCATGATATTTTTGTACTTCGGCAGCCGATAATTCGGCCGTCATTGACGAAAAATTAGTATCTTTGTCCGTATTTACCCGAATTTTAACAAAACATACATATCATGGAGATATCTTTCAACTGGCTGAAGAAGTATATCGACACCGATCTCTCGGCCGAGCAGATCGCCGCCGTCCTCACCGACATAGGGCTCGAAGTGGAGGACTTCCGCAAGATAGAGACCATCCGCGGCGGACTGGCCGGAGTGGTGGTCGGCGAGGTTCTCACGTGCGAGGACCATCCCGATTCCGACCATCTGCACGTAACGACGGTCGACGTGGGCGGCGAGGCTCCGCTCAACATCGTATGCGGCGCTCCCAACTGCCGCAAGGGACTCAAGGTGCTGTGCGCCACGGTGGGCGCCGTGCTCTATCCCAACGGCGGCGACGAGGAGTTCAAGATCAAGCGCAGCAAGATACGCGGCGTCGAGTCGCTCGGCATGCTGTGCGCCGAGGACGAGCTGGGCATCGGCTCCGACCATGCCGGCATCATGGAGCTTCCGGCCGACGCACCCGTGGGCATGCCCGCCCGCGAATACCTCAACGTGAAGGACGACTATCTGATCGGCATAGGACTCACCCCCAACCGTGTCGACGCGGCCTCGCACATAGGCGTGGCGCGCGATCTGGCCGCCTACCTGCGCAGCCGCGGCAAGGATGTGCGGGTGAATATGCCGCCGGTGGACGCCTTCGCCGTCGACAACCACGACATGCCGATAGAGATCACCGTCGAGAATCCCGCCGCGGCTCCCCGCTACACGGGCGTGACCGTCACCGGCTGCAAGATAGCGCCCTCGCCCGAATGGATGCAGAACGAGCTGCGCGCCGCAGGCATCAACCCCAAGAACAATCTGGTCGACATAACCAACTACGTACTCTTCGAGCTGGGACAGCCCCTGCACGCATTCGACGCCGACAGGATCGAGGGCCGCAAGGTGGTGGTCAGGAACTGCCCCGAGGGCACTCCGTTCGTAACGCTCGACGGTGTCGAGCGCAAGCTCTCGGCCGAGGACCTCATGATATGCTCGGCCGAGCGCCCCATGTGCATCGGCGGCGTGTTCGGCGGGCTCGACTCGGGCATCAGCGACACCACGGTAAACGTATTTCTCGAGAGCGCATATTTCAACCCCGTGTCGATCCGCAAATCGGCCAAGCGTCACGGCCTGAACACCGACGCCTCGTTCCGCTTCGAGCGCGGCATCGACCCCAACATGCAGATCTACGCGCTCAAGCGTGCCGCACTGCTGATGAAGGAGCTTGCCGGCGGCGCCATATCGAGCGAGATCACCGACATATGCGCGGCTCCGGCCGAAGATTTCGTGTTCGACATATCGTTCGCGCGCATCGACTCGCTCATAGGCAAGCACATTCCCGAGCAGACGGTCCGCACGATACTCGATGCGCTGGAGGTGAAGATCACCGCCGAGTGCGACGGCACGCTGACGGTGGCCGTACCGCCCTACCGCGTCGACGTACGCCGCGAGGCCGATCTGATCGAGGAGATTCTGCGCATCTACGGCTACAACAACGTCGAACTGCCGCAGAGCGTGCACTCGACGCTCTCGTACGCACCGAAGCCCGACAAGAACAAGCTGGTCAACACGGCATCCGATTTCCTCTCGGCCAACGGCTACACCGAGATCATGTCGAACTCGCTCACCAAGGGCGCCTACTACGACAATCTCACTTCATACAAGGCCGAGAACTGCGTGCGCATACTCAACCCGCTCAGCGCCGACCTCAACGTCATGCGCCAGACGCTGCTGTTCAACATGCTGGAGGCCGTCGAGCTGAACGTCAACCACCGCAACGGCGACCTGAAGCTCTACGAGCTGGGCAACTGCTACTTCCTCGACGCGGCTACGGCCGACGCCGACAAGCCGCTGGCCAAGTACAGCGAGAAGTACCGCATGGCCATAGCCGTCACCGGAGCCGACGCCACCCCTTCGTGGAACGTGAAGGCCGCGCAGACGTCGTTCTACACGCTGCGCGCCGCCGTGGAGCGACTGCTCGCACGCTTCGGCATCGACCTCAACTCGCTCCGCAGCCAGAGTCTGCAAAGCGACCTGTTCTCGGATGCCATAGTCTGCATGCAAGGCAACAGGGAGGTGATACAGATGGGCGTAGTATCGCCCGCACTGCGCCGCATGTTCGACCTGAAACAGCCGGTGTATTTCGCCGAGATAGATTTCGACCTCATAGTGAAGGCCGCCAAGAAACACAACATAACGGTAACCGAGCTGTCGAAGTTCCCCGAGGTGAAACGCGATCTGGCCCTGCTGGTCGACAAGAGCGTGACGTTCTCGCAGCTGCGCGACATAGCCTTCGCCACCGAAAAGAAACTCCTCAAGCGCGTGACCCTGTTCGACGTCTACGAGGGTGACAAACTCCCCGAAGGCAAGAAGTCATACGCATTAGGCTTCACGCTGGAGGACAAGACGCAGACGCTTAACGACAAGGCGATAGAGAAGGTGATGAACAATCTCACCCGCCAGCTGGAGACCCGCGCCGGAGCACAGATACGCTCGTAGGCTCACCTCCGCCATTCAAAAACGCCACAGCCGGATCCCGAAAGGATCCGGCTGTGGCATTTCAACCATACGGCATGAACCGGCCTTACAGCTTCGGGAACACCATCGGGGCCTGCACCGTCACGAATGCCGCACCGTTGCCGTCGGTGGTGCACACCACACGCACGGCCTTTATCGGACGCGGCGGATTGTCGATCGCGCCTCCGCCGTTCGTCAGCTCGCACACGCGGCGGAAGGTGCGTCCGTCCTCGCTCACCTCCATGTACCCCGAATTGAATATGTAGCGCGGAAGCTGCAGATTGCCGGTACGCACCTCCAGCCGGCGGCACGTCACCGGGTTCTCGAACGTATACATGATCCAGTCGCCCGCCCGCGACGTGCGCGACGTACGCGCTATGCGGCCGTACCCCTCGGCATTGGAATAGGGGAAACGCTCGCTCTGCGGCACCGACGCCGTGATCGTCACCTTGGGCTGCAGCATGCGGAACCGCCCCGCCACCCCCGCTTCGGGGCTGTGCGCGCCGCCGTAGACGCTGCGGAACGAATAGCGCTGCGGCCGGTCGGTAGTGATCGGACCGTCGTAGGGATGCTCTCCCTCCTCGCCCGCTACCTTATAATATATACGCGACCGGTCGTCCACCGACGCCGCAAGCACGCCGTCGGCATACTTCACCTCGGGCGGGAACAGCCGGAACCCTATTCCCATAGCCGCCATGCGGCTGTAATGGCTGCCCGCAAGCCGGGCGTAGAACTCCTCCCAGCCGTCGCTGCGGCCGCGCCACGCCAGTTCGCCGAGCGCACAGATGCGCGGATAGGTCTGATAATAGAGGAAGTCGGAATCGTCATCGCGGTGCGACAGATACACCTCGCTCCAGAAATTGGCCTGCAATCCGGCCACGTTGCGCATCTCGGCCTCGGTGAATCCCTGTCCGGCGAAATCGAACGACAGGCATTTGCGCACGTCGAAGATTCCCGCCCAGTCGTGACCGGCCTCGCGCGCACTCTGGCGCATGTCGAAGTAGAAATAGGCACCGGGCAGCACCACGGTCGAATATCCCTCGGCCGCGGCCTTGCGGCACGCCGCCACACTCTCCCATCCGTAAACGCGCGCCTTGCGGGTGAGCGTGCCCGAGTTTATCGCCTCGTTCCACACGCACGGCACCTTGCCGTGACGCTCCACCGTCTGCGCCACGCGGTTCATGAACCACGCCTGCAGGTCGGCACCGCTCTTCATGCCGTGTGCCGCCATCAGGGCCTTGCAGTCGGGGCACGACATCCACTGCGAGGCATCCACCTCGTCGCCGCCTATGTGTATGAACGGCGAGGCGAACACTCCGGCCAGCTCGCCTATCACGTCGTCCAGCAGCCCGTAGTTGCTCTCTTTCGCCACGCACAGCACATTGCGCGTATCGTAGCCGTCCGACGCCTTGAGCGACGGTGTGTAGCCGCACAACACCTCGGGATGCACGCTCGCCAGATCGAGGCTGTGGCCGGGCAGGTCGATCTCGGGTATGATCTCGATGTTGCGCACGGCGGCATACTCCACCACCCCGCGCATCTGCTCCTGCGTGTAGAACCCGCCGTAACGCTCGTCCCACCGCCCGTAGCGCGGCGCCACGGGCGAGTCGCCGCCGCGGAATCCGCCCGTCTCAGCCAGTTCGGGGTGCGACTTTATCTCGATGCGCCACGCCTCGTCGTCGGACAGATGCAGGTGCAGTTTGTTTATCTTGTGATGGGCCAGATTGTCGATGAAACGCTTCAGTTCGTCGACCTCCACCCACGTGCGGCACACGTCGAGCATGAACCCGCGGTAGGCGAAGCGCGGGGCGTCGTCCACACGGCAGGCCCCGACCATGACCGGCAGCTCCATCCCGTGCGAATAGACCTTCGCGGGCAGCAGCTGCAGCAGCGTCTCGATGCCGTTCAGCACGCCCGCGGCCGTGCCGCCCTCTATCCCGATGCCGTCGGCACCCACTGTGAGCGAATATGCCTCCGGATCCATATTTTTATTCGTCTTCAGCACAATATTTCCCGTCTCTCCGCCGTTGTATTCATGAACCGACAGCGGAACATACTCCGCGAGGTACATTGCCAAGGGGCGGAGTTCAGGGTAGTGTGTAATCTTAGTTGTTGTTAGTATGGTAAATACTCCGTCCCTTTTCTTATAATCCCGCGGCGCGGGGATTATGTCGGCGGCTGCGGCCGCAAATGTCAGCGCCAACGCCGAAATCACGGAAAAAACATGCTTCATTCTCATGGTTCGAAAAAATTATTCTCTACAAAGTTACTATTTCCGGCGGAAAATCATAACTTTGTAAAACATAATCGGAATTCAGACATGAACGAACAAAAGAAACTCAAGGCCGCCGAAAGGCTGCTGGAGGTTATGGATACCCTTCGCGTAAAATGTCCGTGGGACCGTGAACAGACTTTCGAATCGCTGAGAAACAACACGATAGAGGAGACATACGAACTCATCGACGCCATAGCCGACAACGACATGGCCGGCATCAAGGAGGAGCTGGGCGACCTGTTGCTGCACGTCATTTTCTACTCGAAACTGGGCGAGGAGCAGGGAGCGTTCGACTTCGGCGACGTGGCCGACGCCGAATGCGACAAACTGATCTACCGCCATCCGCACGTTTACAGCGACATCCATGCCGACACGCCCGACGAGGTGACCAAGAACTGGGAGGCGCTCAAGCTGCGCAAGAAGAACCGCAAGGGCGGAATCCTCGGCGGAGTGCCGCGTTCGCTGCCCGCCATGGTGAAGGCCTACCGCATAGGCGAGAAAGCCGCCAACTCGGGATTCGACTGGGAGCAGAAGCAGGACGTGTGGGCCAAGGTCAGGGAGGAGATAGCCGAGGTGGAGGCCGAGATGGAGAACCGCGACGCCGACCGTACCGCCGAGGAGGTGGGCGACCTCTTCTTCTCGCTGGTGAACATGTGCCGGCTCTACGGCATCGACCCCGAGCTCGCGCTCGAACGCGCCAACCGCAAGTTCATCGCGCGTTTCAACCGCATGGAACAGGCTGCCGGGAACGACGGCCGTATGTTCACCGACATGTCGGCCGAGGAGCTGGACGCGCTGTGGCGCCGGGCCAAGCTGGAGGATGCGACAGAATGACATTGTAGAATTTTAACGATAACTGACAAATGGCATACATCAAGGAGATACGCGGCCACACGCCCGAGATAGGCGAGGACACCTTCCTCGCCGAGACGGCCGCCGTCATAGGCGACGTGAAGATAGGACGCGACTGCTCGATATGGTTCAACGCCGTGCTGCGCGGCGACGTGAACTCGATAACCATAGGCGACCGCACCAACATACAGGACGGCGCGGTGATACACACCCTCTACGACGGCTCGCCCCACCCCTCGCAGACGCACATCGGCAACGACGTGTCCGTGGGCCACAACGCCACCATACACGGCGCCACCATCGAGGACGAGTGTCTGATAGGCATGGGATCGACCATACTCGACAACGCCGTGGTGGGCTCGGGCTGCATCGTGGCTGCCGGCGCGCTCGTGCTCTCGGGCGCAAGGCTCGAACCCAACTCGCTGTATGCCGGCGTGCCGGCCAAAAGGATCCGCGAGGTTACGCCCGAACAGCGCGAACAGATCGTGAAACGCACGGCACGCGACTACCGCCTCTACGCCTCGTGGTACAAGTAGGCAGACATACTCACAAGGACTGAAGACACCGACACGACCCCGAAAAAAGACCGAAATCCGTTACGCCATGAACAGAAGCCTGAAACTTAAAAATTTGGCGAATATGATCAAGCTGAAGCACAAACGATCGACCGGCGTACTGAACCTGCTGATAGCCATTGCCATCACGCTCATGGTGAACTTCTCGTACCTGCTGTCGATGATGGTCGAACGGCGCGAGAACAACGACCAGCGGGGCAAAACCGAGCAACCCGAGTTCCGCAAGCCCGAGCGTTCGGGCACGCTGCGCCTCTCGTGCGACGGATACGGATACCTTCTGTGCGACACTGCGGCGGAGCCCGACGCCAACGGCTTGCAACGCACCGACAGCGTGTTCGTGAACAACAGAAAGGTGAAGTGGTATAACCTGCACGACGGCGACGAACTGCTGTGCACGATATTTCCGCGGCGCGGCGACGCAAATCCCGCCCTCGACGAGGTGCTGCGCCAGAATGGCAACGACATAAACGCTCCGGTGATCTTCGACCGCCCCAAGCGCGATCAGGACATGGCGGTGCAGCTGCTTTACTACTTCCTGCTGTCGTATCTGCTGATGACGGTGATGACGGTCCGCATCGACAAAGCCAATTTCCGCACGCGCAACTACCTGCAACGCTGCGCGCTGGTCATAGCTGCCACATTCGTGTGCTACTTCTTCGCGCCGGTTATCAACTGGCAGACGGGCAAGGTGATGACGATCTTCCGCCACGAGCACATGTTCCTCGACTTCATCGTGATACTGAAATGCACCGTGGTGCTGGCCATAGCCGTGCTCTACGGCCGCATATACAGCCTGCTCTACCGCCAGCAGCAGATACTGCTGGAGAACGAACACCTGCGCAACGAGAATCTGCAGACGCAGTACAACATGCTGATGGGACAGATCAGCCCCCACTTCTTCTTCAACTCGCTCAACTCGCTGGCCATGCTCGTGCGCGAGGACGACACGGAGAAGGCTCTGGCCTACATCGACCAGCTGTCGTACACGTTCCGCTACATAATCCAGAACGGACAGGAGACCAAATCGACGCTCGACGAGGAGATCGCGTTCGCACGCGCCTACGGCGAGCTGTTCAAGGTGAGGTATGCCGACAAGCTGTTCTTCGACATCGACACCGACGCGCAGTACGACAAATGGACCCTGCCGGCTCTGTCGCTGCAGCCGCTGATCGGCAATGCCGTCAAGCACAACACCATCACGCGCAAGCAGCCGTTCCACGTGTCGATACGCACCGAAGGGCCGGTGCTGGTGGTATCGAACCGCAAATGTCCCAAGCTCGAACCCGAGCCGAGCACCGGCATAGGACTGACCAACCTGCGCAGCCGCTGGAAGCTCATAACGGGCGACGATATTGAAATAATCGAGACCGACCGCGATTTCACCGTGCGTCTGCCTCTGCAAAAACCTATTGTGTGATGAATGTTCTGATCGTGGAGGACGAAACGGCCGCTGCCGTCAACCTCAAGGCGATACTGCGCTCGGTAGCGCCCGACTACAACGTGATAGCCGTCATGGAGAGCATCGAGGAGACGGTGGACTACTTCCGCGACGGAGCCTCCGTCGTGCCCGATCTCGTATTCATGGACATTCATCTGGCCGACGGCGAGTCATTCCGCATATTCGACTCGGTGGACATAACCTCGCCGATAATATTCACCACCGCCTACGACGAATACGCCCTGCGCGCCTTCAAGGTCAACAGCATCGACTACCTGCTGAAGCCCATCAAGGCCGACGACATGCGGCATGCCATCGAGAAGTTCGCCCGTCTGAGCGGAACGGAGCGCAGCAGCTACAAGAACCGGGTCGACACGATGATCGAGACCTCGAAGCGCGACAGCCAGCGCGTGTTCCTCGTGCACTACAAGGACAAGATCATCCCGCTGAACATCGACGACGTGGCATACTTCTACACCTCGAACGAGAAAGTGACCGCCTCGACCTACTCCGGCGAGAAGTACGCCATCGACCGCACGCTCGAAATGCTGCAGGGCTCGCTTCCCGAGGCGGAGTTCTTCCGTGCCAACCGCCAGTTCATCATCTCGCGCAAGGCCGTGAAGGACATAGCCGTATGGTTCGGCAGCCGTCTGTCGCTCAACCTTACTGTCGAAATCCCCGAGAAGATCATAATATCGAAAGCGCGCGTACCCGAATTCAAGCAGTGGCTCACGTCGGTTCACCCCGCCAATTAGTCGTTTCACCCGCCGAATAGCTGCATTTTACCGGCCGACCGGTAGCGCCCGGGCCATTTTGTCCCTAAATTTGCATCAGACAAACGGGGCGGACGTAACGAAAACCCCGGTTTGCATAAGGCTCCGGCAGTCCGACCGGAAGCGACGACAGAGGCGGAGCCGGTAAAACGAATGCAGTGAACAAAAAAATTTCGACAATACGATGAAACGAGTAAGAATGATTGCAATGGCGGCAGCCCTGCTGATCGGATCGACGGCTCTCGCACAGGATTTCGGCGGACAGCAGCGCGGCGGCGAGCGTCCGGAGCGCAAGCAGTTCACGGTCGAGGAGATCGCGGCGATGCAGACCGAGCGCATGGTTAAATCGCTCGAGCTGACGGACAAGCAGAAGGAGGAGATCTACAAGATCAATCTGGCCGGTGCCACCGAGCAGCAGCAGGAGCGCGAGCAGATGCAGAAGCTGATGCAGGAGCGTCGCGAAAAGCAGAAGGCCCGCGAGGAGGCTCTCGACGCACAGATGCAGAAGGTGCTCGACGCATCGCAGTATAAGAAATGGTTGAAGCAGAAGCAGAGCCAGCAGAACCGCGGACGCATGGGACAGGGCGGTCAGGGCGGATTCGGCGGTGAGAGACCTGCCGGCGGCCCGGGCGGATTCGGCGGAGGCGGAGGCTTCGACTCAGGCATGGGATTCTAAATCTTCAGTCCAATCTTTCAACGGAGTCCCATATATCCATTCAAGGGCAGTAATGGAAATTAGGTTGTTTTTCGGAGGGGTGTCAATGGTTAGTTGACACCCCTGTTTTGTCGATTCACCCCTCGCACGCGCACTAATATAAACCGAAATGCCTATATTTGCGAGGTTTTTTCCGAAACAGCATCCGTATTGACCGAATAACATTAAAAAAAATACAAAGCGAAAACAGACAGGAGTATGAAGAAATTTTTGAGTACCGTTCTTTTTATTTGCCTGACCGCAACGTCGTTCGCCCAACAGAAGGGCAAGCTGACAATGACGCTGCTCGACGCCCGGTCGCGCGAAGGCATAGCCGGAGCGATCGTGGAGATATCGCCGGCGGGATCATCGGACGACAGTCAGAAGAAGTATTACACGTCGGGATTCGGCGGCAAGACCGAGATCGCCAGTCTCAAATACGGCGAGTACGACATGGTGATCACGTTCCTCGGTTACGACGACATCAAGCAGACGCTGAAGATCGACCGGGCCGCCAAGGACCTCGGCACGATCGAGATGGAGGAGAGCGCCACCAAGATCGACGCCGTAGTGAAGGAGGTGCAGGCCATACGCGCCTCGCAGAAAGGCGATACGGTAAACTATAACGCCGACGCCTACAAGGTGGCCAACGACGCCGACGTCGAGGGCCTGCTCAAGAAGATGCCGGGCATCACCATCACCAACGGAAGCGTCGAGGCGCAGGGCGAGACGGTGAAGAAGATATTCGTCGACGGCAAGGAGTTCTTCGGCGACGACGTGTCGACGGCGCTCAACTCGCTGCCCGCGCAGGCCGTGAAGAGTGTCGAGGTGTACAACAAGCTCAGCGACAACGCCGAATTCTCGGGCATGGACGACGGCGAGGGCTACAAGGCCATCAACATCGTCACTCACGAGAACATGCGTCAGGGCGTGTTCGGCAAGATCTACGCCGGTTACGGCTACCAGCCCGACACCGACGACATCACCGACGCCAACAAATACATCTTCGGCGGTAACGTCAACTATTTCAACAAGAACCACCGTCTGTCGGGCATCGCGCTGCTCAACAACATCAACCAGCAGAACTTCTCGTTCGAGGATATCCTCGGCGTGTCGGGTTCGACCGGCGGCATGGGAGGCGGCATGGGCCGCGGCGGCGTAGGACAGTACATGGTGCGTCCGCAGAGCGGTGTGGCCAAGGTCGGCTCAATAGGCATGAACTACACCGGAGCGTGGGGCGAGAAGGACAAGGTGAAACTCGAAGCCAGCTACTTCTTCAACCGCACCCGCACGCGCAACCTCTCGGAGACGATCAAATGGTACGAGGCGCCGCTGGCCGATCTGGGAACTCTGGAGCAGACCGGCAGCTCGAACAATCTGAACTACAACAACCGTCTCAACGCCCGCTTCGACTGGCGCATATCGGAGAACCAGTCGATCATGTCGCGCACCGGAATCAGCTTCCAGTCATACGATCCCCGCAGCACCACCGACGGCTGGCAGTACGGCGACGCCATCCACAACATCGTCGCCAGCGGTCAGGAGGCCAATTTCGGCGGTTACAACCTGTCGGAGTTCCTGCAATACCGTCTCAAGCTCGGCAAGCCGGGCCGTCTGCTCACCGCCGACGTCAGACTGGGCTACCGCAAGAACAACATCGACTCGAAGAACTACTCGAATCAGGAGACCATATACAACGGCACGGGCAATCCCGACCTCAAGGAGAGCTACTCGCCCCTGCTGCGCTATCTGTCGAACGAGACCGATTCGGACAACACACAGGTGGAGGGAGCGCTGAACTACGCCGAGCCTCTGTCGAAATCCTCGCAGATCAACTTCCAGTACCGCGTCAGCTACACGGGACAGGAGCGCGACAAGCAGACGTGGAACTTCGGCAACAACGACTCGTACACCGGCGGAGTGCTCGACCCGCAGCTCTCGAACAGGTACACCAGCGACTACACCACCCACCGCGCAGGTCCGGGATTCCGTTACAGCAAGGAGCGCAACACCCTCGTTCTCGATCTCAACTACCAGTACTCGACCCTCAACGGCGAGGTGCGCGCACTGAACACCCAGCCCGTGAAACGTTCGTACAACGATTTCACCTACTTCCTGATGGGTAACTTCAACATCAACCAGCAGAACTCGATCCGCATGTTCATAATGTCGGGAACCGACAACCCGCGCATCATGCAGTTGCAGAACATCCTCGACATCTCCGACTCGCAGTATGTGTCGAGCGGTAACGAGCGGCTGAACCCCGCCTACTCGCACCGCGTGAACTTCCACTACAACAACACCAACCTCGAAAAGGGCCGCACGTTCATGTGGATGTTCTCGTTCCAAAGCACGTCGGATTACATATCGTCGAGCATCTACACCGGCGACAACATCCCGCAGAACGTGATAAATGAGGTCGGCTCGACTCCCATACAGTACACCACCTACGACAACGTGGACGGCTTCCTCAGCCTGCGTACTCACGTCAGCTACGGTCTGCCACTCAACTTCATCAAGTGCAACTTCAACATCATGGCCGGCGTCAACTACTCGAAAACGCCGTCGCTCGTGAACGGCGAGCGCAACATGGCGAGCAACATCGGCTACGATGCCAACGTGGTGCTGGGCAGCAACATATCCGAGAATGTCGACTTCACACTCTCGTGGAACGGAACCTACAATCAGGCCGACAATTCGCTGGCTGCCGGAGGCCGCAAGAACGAGTATTTCAACCACTCGGCCTCGGGTTCGCTCAAGACCGTGTTCTGGAAAGGCTTCACCTTCACCGCCAGCGCCAACTACGTCCAGTACATAGGCTTCACCAACGACTACAACGATTCGTACACTCTCTGCAACGCCTACATCGGCAAGAAACTGTTCCGCAATCAGTTAGGCGAAGTCATGGTCGGCGTGAACGACATCTTCAACCAGAACACCTCGTTCGCCCGCACGACCGGATCGGGATTCACGCAGAACTCGTGGAACAGCGTGATCGGCCGCTATTTCACCGTGCAGTTCAACTACAACCTGCGCGTATTCGGCAAGAAGGGTTCGCGCGTACTCTCCGACTATGGAATCTCTGACGGCAACAGCAACGGCAACCGCCGCATGGGTCCCCCGATGGGAGGTCCGGGCGGTCCCGGCGGCCCGGGTCCCCGCTAACGGACGGCATACTGACAAACCAATCCCCCGGTCTTCACGGACCGGGGGTTTTTCATTGATGAACAACTCCTCGAAAACTCTCGACACGCATATCCGCACCTGATCAACGCCTCCCCTTCACCGGCCACCTCCTGCTCCGCCATTCGAAACGGATTGCGGTCACACCGGCAGAGACAACGGGCAAAAAGATCCCCGGCGAAGATCGCTCTCCACCGGGGAACATGACACATCCGGGCCTTCCGCCGCTAAAACGGCCGGCCCTATTTCACCTGCTCAGGCTCGTATTTGTAACGGAACATCACGGCGAAAAGCAGCGCCACCACCAGCGCATACGAGGCGAATATCAGCCACGACGTCTGCCAGCCGGCTATCTGCTCCACTCCCGTCGATCCGTTGTAGACGAAACGGTTCACCACGGCCTGCGCCCCCAGCGTTCCGATCGAGGCGCCTATGCCGTTGGTCATTATCATGAACAGTCCCTGCGCCGACGAACGTATCGACTCGTCGGTACGCTCGTTCACGAACAGCGAACCCGAAATGTTGAAGAAGTCGAACGCCACGCCGTACACGATCATCGACAGCACGAACATCCACACGCCCGCTCCCGGATTGCCCACACCGAACAGTCCGAACCGCAGCACCCACGCCAGCATGGCGATGAGCATCACGCGCTTGATACCGAACCGTTTGAGGAAGAACGGGATGAGCAGTATGCACAGCGCCTCCGATATTTGCGACAGCGAGATCAGCGCATTGGCATGGTTGGCGCCGAACGTCGATGCGAATTCGGGGATGTCGCGGTACGACGATATGAACGGATTGGCGAAACCGTTCGTAATCTGCAACGACACGCCCAGCAGCACCGAGAACACGAAGAACATGGCCATGCGCCGGTCCTTGAACAGCGCGAAAGCCTTCAGGCCGAGAGCGTCGACCAGTCCCTTCTTCTCGCCCGACGCATTCACCGGACACTCCGGCAGCGTAACGGCATACGCGGCCAGCAGCAGGCCCAGCACCGCGCACTGCACGAACTGCATGCTCGTGAGCTGGAAACCCGAGAAGTCGCACAGCAGCATCGAACAGATGAAGCCCACCGTTCCCCACACGCGGATCGGCGGGAACGACTTCACCGTGTCGAGTCCGGCGCGCTCCAGCACCGAATAGGCCACCGAGTACGACAGCGCTATGGTAGGCATGTAGAACGCCACGCTGAGCGAGTAAAGCACGAAAAGCGGAGCGAACGCCACCCCGTCGCCGGCATTCGAGGCGTAAAACCACAGGCCGCCCATGAACGCCGCCGCCAGCACATGACACATACCGAGCAGCCGCTGCGCCGGCACCCACCGGTCGGCGATGACGCCTATCACGGCCGGCATGAAGATCGAGACGATGCCCTGCATGGCGTAGAACAGTCCCACGTGCGACGCCATTCCGGCGCCGGCGAGATACGCCCCCATTGACGTAAGATAAGAACCCCACACTGCGAACTGCAGGAAGTTCATGACGATAAGTCGAAGTTTTATATTCATAACACAATCCTTTGTTTGCACACTCGTTCCCCGTCCGACCCTCCGCGATGCGCCGCACCGACTGCAAGGCCCGGCCGGCCGGTTCAGGCTCGTAAAGTTAGCGATTTATTTCATTCCCCGAACCATGCGGCCGATGTTTTTGCCCGCAGCCGTTGCCCGATGACGAAATTATGGCTATTTTTACACGACAAAAAACTACCGACCATGAACAACATGCTTCATTCGGCCATCACGGCCATCCTTGCCGCCACCCTGCTCTGCACGGCCGCCGTAGCGCAGAACCGCCCCACCGGACTGATGACCGACATGGTGACCGACGCCGGAGCGCTCTACCGCGACGGCCGCCGCATCTCGCTTACCATGACCGACGCGGACCCCTCCGCATACGACGGCTGCCAGTTCGCCGCCATACGCTCATCGCGCCCCACATTCGGATGGATAGTGCCCGACTGCGGGCGCAACACGCGCCAGCGTGCCTACCGCATAATCGTTGCCGACAATGCGGCCGATGCCCGGGCACACCGCGGCAACGTATGGGACAGCGGCACGGTGCGCAGCCCGCAGTCGGTCGCCGTAGCCTACGGGGGCGATGATCTGAAGCCCGGCAAACTCTACTTCTGGAGCGTGACCGTCACCACCGACACCGGAGGCGACAGCGAGTGGTCGGCCGCGGAACCTTTCCGCACGGCATCCGAACTCGCCGCCTACGCACCCTCCTACCACCCGCAGATACGCGAGCGCGACACGACCGCCTCCATCCGCAGGCTCGCCCCCACCACCACCCTGCTCGACTTCGGCCGGGCGTCGTTCGGCTCCGTCGAGGTCACGCTGGAGTCGCCCGAAGGCGGCGACACCGTATATATAGCCATCGGCGAGGCCATGAAGGAGGGGCGCATCGACAGCCGCCCTCACGGCACGGTACGCTACTACCGCTATCCGCTCGTGCTCGGCAAGGGCCGCCGCACCTATGACGTCGTTCCCGCGCACGATGCCCGCAACACAGGCCCGCAGGCCGTGCTCATGCCCGACTACATAGGCGAGGTGGCGCCGTTCCGCTACTGTCAGATCGAGAACTACGGCGGCACCGTCGCCTCCGGCGACATAGTGCGCCACACGGCCGTCTATCCGTTCGACGACGGCGCGGCACACTTCTCGTCGGACGACCCGACGCTGAACGCCGTGTGGGAGCTGTGCAAATACTCGATCAAGGCCACCTCGGCCCTCGGCATATACATCGACGGCGACCGCGAGCGCATACCCTACGAGGCCGACGCCATAATCAACCAGCTCGGGCACTACGCCACCGACCGCGAATACGCCATGGCGCGCCGGTCGTCGGAGTACCTGCTGCAACACCCTACATGGCCCACGGAGTGGATCCTGCAGGCGCTCATCATCGCGTGGAACGACTATCTCCACACGGGCGACGCCCGCTCGATCGAGGCGAACTACGATCTGCTCAAGGCCCGCACGCTGCGTGCCCTGCGGCGCGACGACGGCCTGATCTCGACCTCGGCCGACAGGACGGTTGAGACCGACGCCTTCCGCCGCTCGATAAACTTCGGCGGCACGATACGCGACATAGTCGACTGGCCGCGCGGCAGCGAGGACGACAACTTCGTCTTCACCGACTGCAACTGCGTGGTCAACGCCTTCCACTACCGCGCGCTGTGTCTGCTCGCCCGCATGGCCGATCTTACGGGCCGCCGCGACGAGGCCCGCGAACTCGGCGACGAGTGCCGCAGTCTGTACCGCGCGTTCAACGACGCGTTCCTCGACCCCGCCGCCGGCACCTACCGCGACGGAAAGGCGACCGACCACCACTCGCTCCACTCGGCCATCTTCGCCGCGGCATTCGGGCTGGTGCCCGACGAGTACCGCGATCAGGTGCTCGGCTACATCCGCTCGCGCGACATGGCGTGCAGCGTCTATGCCGCGCAGTTCCTGATGGACGCACTCTACGATGCCGGCGACGGCGACTACGCCCTGCACATGCTCACCAAACGCGACCGCCGCAGCTGGTACAACATGCTGGCCCACGGCGCCACCATAACCTACGAGGCATGGGACGACTCGTTCAAGCCCAATCAGGACTGGAACCACGCATGGGGCGCCGCACCGGCCAACATCATTCCGCGCCGGATAGCGGGCGTCGAGCCGCTCGCTCCGGCATGCGAGATCATCTCGGTGTGCCCGCAGACCTCGTCGCTGCGCCACGTGACGGCCACCGTGCCCACCATACGCGGCAGCGTGAAGGTGACGATCGACAACAGTCCCGGCTGCTACCGCATGCACGTCACGGTGCCGCCCAACACCACGGCCCGCGTCACGCTGCCCGTCGCGGCCGAACGGATCAGGCTCACGTGCAACGGCGAGCGCCGGCGGGCGCGCCGCACATCCCGCAAGGGGTTCGTCGACGCCGGCGAGATCGGTTCGGGCAGCTACGTTTTCGAGGCGAGGTATTAGCTTTCACTGACTTGCGCACCGGCCGGCCGGTACGCGCGCAGCCGCCCCGGACCGACGCAACGCCGTCGAAACAGCCCGCAGAGACATTAATGATAAAAAAAATCGGATTTTTCTTTGCAGATAAGAAATTATATTCTACTTTTGCAGTGTCAAAACGGTGAACGCCGCACGACACGCAGATATTGGGCTATGGTGTAATGGTAACACTACAGATTCTGGTCCTGTCATTCCAAGTTCGAATCTTGGTAGCCCAACTCGAAAACACTCCGCAATCCGCGGAGTGTTTTTTGTTTTCACCATAGTTTTTCCTCACCGCTCCATCATACCCATACCGCTCCATCATACCCATACCGCCCGCATACGGTCATCTCCTATCGTGACGACGCCGGCCGGCGACAGACCCGCATAAATATTATTTAACAGTCGTTTAATTTTATTCAACCGATATTTAACATTATTAAGTCAAAGTTTAACAATATTAAACATCGCATTAATATTATTAAACCGTCGTTCAATTTTGCATCCGGCATTTTCCGCATCTCCGACAGCGGACGGGCAACGAACGGACGGGCAACGAACGGACGGGCAACGAACGGACGGACAGCGGACGTTATGCCGGTCCCGCTGGTACAGAACAAAAAAATCCCGACAGGGGCGTTTCGCCCGCCTGTCGGGAAGAGCATGTATCCGCTGGTATACCGGACAATGATTACAGATCCACCTTGGCCATGCGCGCCGACATCTCGGCATAGGCGGCCTGCGTCAGCAGCCAGCTGCGCGGAGCCTTGCGGCGGCGGTGGCCGTCGCCCTGAACATCGGGCCGGCGCGAAAGGAACTTTCCGAACAGACCGCTATCGTTGCGGCCGTTGCGCCATGCGTAATCGAGCGTGGCCCGCACGGCGCCGACATACTGCGAATCGCCGTCGGCACGATACAGCGCGATAAGTCCGCGCAGCATCACGGCATCGAACCACACGTCGCCCGACTCCATGATGCGGATCGGCTGTCCGTCGTCGGTCACCTCCACGAACCACTTGGCATAGCAGCCGCGGGCCGTGGCCTGAGCCTCGCGCAGAAAGCGGTCCTCGCCGGTGATGGAGTAGAGCAGCACGCCGGACTCGATCATCTGGCCGCTGTTGTAGGAGTACTTGGCAGGCGAGACGCGTCCGTCGAGCGAGATGTTGTCGAAATAGAGATCGTCCCCGGGGTCGCGCAGCGTCGTGAACGTCCATTCGTAAAGCTCGCGGCCCGTGCGCAGGAACTCCTCCTCGCCGGTGGCCTTGTAGAGCTTCAGCGCGCACACGGCCGCCGGAGCGTTCGAGCAGGTGTTCTTCGATCCCTTCTTCTGCTCGCACCAGTAGATTCCTCCGCCCAGCACGTCGTCGCAGCCGCTCATGACGAACTGCCATATATCGCGCGCATAGGCGAGGTAGGAGGTATTGCCGGTGGCTATGTAGAGGTCGGTGAAGTCGATGGCCAGCCAGATGTTGTCGTCGTAGAAACGGTCGGAACGGTCGGCCGTAATGTACGACGAATAGGCGTGCGGCTCGCGCGAAAGATCGTAATAGCGGTCGAGCCCCTCGACCACCACATGGTCGATGAAATCGAGATCGTCCTCGTCGCCCGTGGCGTCGTACAGCGCCGACATCATCGAGAGAGTGCCCGAATAGGGCCACAGATAGGAGTATTCGTTGACCGTCTGGTCGGCCCCTTCGGCCAGATAGGTGGCTCGGGCCGAGGTGTCGCGCGGATAGTTCTCGGCCAGCAGGGGCGAGTCGTCGACACGGTACAGCGAATAGATGGTCTTCTTCATCTCGCGAGCGCGGTCGAGCTCGACATTGTCGGCACGGCAGCCGCTGCACACGAACGTCACGCAACATGCCGCGGCCGGCAGAAAGTTGCGGAGCGATGGGAGAATCTTCATATCGAACGGTAGTTTTTTTGTCAAAAAATCAGTGCAAATATAGTAAATTTGCAGGAAAAACCGAATAACAATGGCTAAGGAAATAGAACGCAAGTTCCTCGTGCGCGGCGACTACCGGACGCATGCGGTATCGTCGTCGGACATAGTGCAGGGATACATAGCGCGCAGCGGCAGGCTGACTTTCAGGGTGCGCATGCGCGACGGCCGCGGCTATCTGACCATAAAGGGCCGCACCGACGAGGCGGGCATGTCGCGCGACGAATGGGAGTACGAGATCCCCGCGGCCGAGGCGCGCGAACTGCTGGAGTACAGCGACGGCGTGATAGACAAGGTGAGGCATCTCGTACCGTCCGGCCGCCACACGTTCGAGGTGGACGAGTTCCGCGGCGCCAACGAAGGGCTCACCGTGGCCGAAGTGGAGCTGTCGGCGCCCGACGAGGAGTTCGAACGGCCCGACTGGCTCGGCGAGGAGGTGACCGGCGACAAACGATACTACAATTCGCAACTGCTCAGACAACCGTACACGACATGGGAAAAATAGCTGCCGCAGTGCTGATGGCCTGCACGATGACAGTCGCGGCATTCACCGGAGCCGCAGCGCAGACCGCGGCGCACGACGCGGGCAAGACAGACACCGCCGATTTCGACGCCGGAATGCGTCGCCGCGGGCTGGTGGACATCAGGGAGATGGATGCGGAGATTCGCGTCGAGATGAAATACGCGACGGAGGACAACTTCGTTGGACAGAACATGTACGGCACGCTGCGCACGGCATACCTGCTGCCCCACTTCGCCCGCAGGGTCGTGCAGGCGCAGAAGCTGCTGAAGCGGCTGCATCCGCAATACACGCTGCTCGTCTACGACGCCGCACGGCCGATAAGCGTGCAGCGCCGCATGCGCAAGGCTGTGGAGGGCACCGGCAACGAGGCATACGTGGCCGACGGGACACGAGGCGGACGGCACAACTACGGCGTGGCCGTGGATCTGACCATAGCCGACGCCGACGGCCGCCCGATAGACATGGGGACGGAGTTCGACCACTTCGGCCGCGCGGCGTGGGTCGGTCAGAGCAATACGGTGACATACGAGGGTTACGCGGCGTTCGTCGACGGGTTAGTGCGCGACGGCGTGATAACGCAAAAGGCCGGCGAGAACCGGAAAATGCTGCTCGAAATAATGTACAAGGCCGGACTGCGGCCATACGTCAAGGAGTGGTGGCATTATCAGGAACCCATATCAATGCCGCGAACGCGCGAACTGTACGAGGTGCTCGATTTCTGACCGAGCGCCGCGACGGCGCCTGCCGGGGGCGGCCGGAACGGCCGGGAGGTCACGGCCGGATAGTCGGAAAAGTGCGATAAATACTCCATTCGGTCCTAAACATGAAATAACGAGAGTCATTAAGACCCGAAATGTCGGGGAAAAACTAACTTTGCGATGTCAGGATTCCGGACATGCGCGACATGCCGGAGCGGAAGGGAATCCGGTGAAAATCCGGGACAGTACCTGCTGCTGTGAGTCCCAGTAACGATTCTTCGCACGCAAAGCCACTGACCGCAACGGCCGGGAAGGCGCGAAAGAACGGGACGAGTCAGAAAACCTCGCCTGACCGATGAGAAAACGTACACGGGCATTGGCGTTTTATCAAGACTGAACCGGCGTGTGTCAGACCGCAATTCTTCTTCGATAATGAACCTCTCCCGTTCATTGCGCACTTATCATCGGCATATTTTTTCAGCGCCCGGAAGGACCGGGACGAATTGACAGACGGTATGGCCGGAGGGCCGTACAACCTTTTTTTCAATTATGAGGAATTGCATATTCGGCATCATTGCCGTCATGCTCGCCGCGACGGCGTGCAACAAGGACCGAACCATCACCGAGGAGGCGAAGCCGGCACCGGTCATAGAGCTCGACAGCGAGACGGGAATATACACCGTGAAGGTCGGCCGCGAGCTCACCGTCGCCCCCGCGTACAGACACGCGGAGGAGGCCGTATACGCATGGATCGCGGCCGGGAAACGAATATCGGACCAGCCGGTCCTGAAGTACACATGGGATCAGGAGCAGGAGCTGTACGTAACGCTGCGTGTGGAAACGCCGGCGGGAAAGGCCGAGGAGGAGCTGAAGGTGGAGGTGCTGGCGCTCGCGCCGCCGGTGATCTCGCTCGTCGTTCCGGAGGGAGGACTGAAAGTCATGCGCAATACGGAATATGTCTTCACGCCAGACGTACTGAACGATGATTCAGAAGGGTTCGGAATCGAGTGGATGCGCGACGGAGAGAGGGTATGCACCGGAAAGGAGTACGCGTTCCGCGAGGATAAGGCCGGACTGTATACGATAACGGCAAGGGCATACAACGACGACGGAGAGAACGTGCGCGAGATAGACGTGGAGGTGGTGGAGACGATGCCGCGCGGGGTGCGGTTTCCAACCCCGTCGCGCGGCCAGAAATCGACCGACCGCCATACGTTCGCCGGCCGGCCGGTATATCTGCGGCCGCAGCTGGATAACTTCGTGAATCCGCAGTACAGCTGGAGCGTCGACGGGCGGACGGTGAGCGGAGCCGACGGACGAGTATTCCGATTCACGCCGGAGTCGGCGGGAGAATATGCCGTCGCAGTAACAGTCACCGAGGGCGCGGACGACCGGCAGCAGCTGTCGCGCAACGTAACGCGGACCGGCACGTCGGTAACGGCGGAGGTGAAGGTGATATGCGAGGCGAAGACCGAGCAGGAGCGTTACAGGAAGGCGACGGCCGAAAGTTCGGTGACGTGCAGCCGGGTGTATGAATACATGCCGGCGCCCGGGCAGTTCATAAACGACCCCAAATCGGGATTCGACGGGAACGTGACCTCGGACAAGGCGGCCGCGGAGTATGCGGCGGCACGGCTCGCCGGGAGGAAATATGTGTCGCTCGGCGCGTTCGGGGGATATATAATAGTGGGATTCGACCACAGCATAGCCCCGGGCGGCGGAGAGTATGATTTCGCGATAGAGGGAAACGCGCTGGACAAGGCCAACGAACCGGGCGTGGTGTGGGTGATGCAGGACACGAACGGCAACGGTCAGCCCGACGACGAGTGGTACGAACTGAAGGGTTCGGAAACTGGCGCCGAGGGCACGCGGCAGGATTATGAGGTGACATACTACCGCCCCGCCTACCCCACCCACACGCCGTGGACGGACAGCGAGGACGGAAAGGGACGGGTGGACAACAATCCCTATCACGCGCATGGGTATTACTATCCGGAGTGGGTGGCGGAGGAGTGTTACACCCTCACCGGAACCATGCTGATGCCGCGCAACAGCCGCGACCAGTCGACGGGCGACTGGACCAACGCACCGTACGGATGGGGATATGCGGACAACATAGGGTCGGACAGCATGACGGCAGGCGACAAGGAGGACGGCAGCGGACAGCGCACCGGATTCAGAATAGACAACGCCGTACACCGCGACGGCACGCCGGTCGGGCTGATGTACATAGATTTCATAAAGGTGCAATGCGGAGTGCTGGCCCAGAGCGGCCGTCTGGGCGAGATATCGACCGAGGTGGCGTCGTTCGAGGATCTGTCGGCCGCCGGCCGCCGGTAAGCGAGAGATGATTACGACGACATTACGACATACGCTGCTGGCCGTACTTGCGGCAGCGGCAATGGCAACGGGCGGCTGCATGAAGTGGGACTACGGCGAGGAGGAGAATTTCGAGGCCGCAGGACCGGGGCTGTTCATCACCAACGAGGGCAATTTCCAGTACGGCAACGCCTCGCTATCGTACTACGACCCCGAGACGCGGACGGTGGAGAACGAGGTGTTCTACCGCGCAAACGGCATGAAGTTAGGCGACGTGGCGCAGTCGATGACCGTGCGGGGAGGTACGGGATGGATCGTGGTGAACAATTCGCACGTCATATTCGCAATCGACCCCGACACCTTCAGGGAGGTGGGCCGCATAACCGGATTCACCTCGCCGCGTCACATCCATTTTCTGTCGGACGAGAAGGCATACGTCACACAGTTGTGGGACAACCGCATATTCATCGTGAACCCCAAGCGTTACGAGATAACCGGCTACATCGAGTGTCCCGGCATGACGGCGGAGAGCGGATCGACGGAGCAGATGGTGCAGAGGGGCAAGTACGTATATGTCAACTGCTGGTCGCACCAGAACCGCATACTGAAAATAGACACCGAGACCGACCGGGTGGTCGGCGAACTGCAGGTGGGAATACAGCCCACGTCGCTGGTGATGGACTGCAACGACAAACTGTGGACGGTCACCGACGGCGGATACGAGGACTCGCCGTACGGCCACGAGGCGCCCGCGCTCTACCGCATCGACGCCGAGACGTTCACCGTAGAGAAGCTGTTCCGGTTCAAGACGGGCGACGCCCCCTCGGAGTTGCAGCTCAACGGAGCGGGCGACACGCTATACTGGATCGACGACGACATATGGCGCATGGACGTGGAGGCCGACAGGGTACCCGTGCGGCCGTTCATCGAGTACAGCGGCACGACATACTACGGGCTCACGGTAGACCCGGTGCGGGGCGACGTCTACGTGGCCGACGCAATCGACTACCAGCAGCCGGGCATGATTTACCGTTACTCGCCGGAGGGCGAGCCGATCGACCGGTTTCGTGCAGGCATAACCCCCGGCGCATTCTGCTGGAAATAACCGGACGACTATGAAAAGAGTGATGATGACCATGCTGCCCGTTCTGCTGGTTCCGGCGATGCTCGCGGCGCAGGAAAAAGGCGGGGAACGCGCCCCGGACGACTGGACCCGGCGCGTACACCGGATTCCCGAAGTGACGGTGGTCGGACGGCGCCCCATAAAGGAGATCGGCGTGCAGCAGACCAAGTTCGATTCGGTGGTGCTGAAGGAGAACATAGCATTGTCGATGGCCGACGTGCTGACGTTCAACTCGTCGATATTCGTCAAGAGCTACGGACGCGCGACACTCTCGACGGTGGCGTTCCGCGGAACGTCGCCCTCGCACACGCAGGTGACGTGGAACGGCATGCGCATGAACAACCCGATGCTGGGCATGACCGACTTCTCGATGATTCCATCATACTTCATCGACGACGCATCGCTGCTGCACGGCACATCGTCGGTAAACGAGACGGGCGGCGGACTGGGCGGCGCGGTGAAGCTCGCCACGCGGCCGGCCGAAACCGAAGGTTTCGGGATGCAATACGTGCAGGGAATAGGGTCGTTCCGCACGTTCGACGAGTTCCTGCGCCTAACCTACGGCGACGCTCACTGGCAGGTGTCGACCCGCGCGGTCTACTCGTCGTCGCCAAACGACTACGAATACCGCAACCGCGACAGGAAGGAGAACATCTACGACGACGATATGAACATCGTCGGCCAGTACTACCCCACCGAGCGCAACCGCAGCGGCGCATACCGCGACATGCACCTGTTGCAGGAGGTGTACTACAACACCGGCGAAGGCGACCGGTTCGGGCTCAATGCGTGGTACACGGGATCGAACCGCGAGCTGGCGATGCTGACCACCGACTATGCCGACGCGCTGGCGTTCGAGAACCGTCAGCGCGAGCAGACCCTGCGCGGCATCGTCTCGTGGGACCATCTGCGCAGCAACTGGAAAGCGGCGGCCAAGGCGGGATACACCCACACGTGGATGGCCTACGACTACAAGCGCGACGTGGGCAACGGCACGATGGCCACGATGACCCGCTCGCGCAGCCGGATAAACACACTCTACGGGCAGGCCGAGGGCGAATACACCATCGGGAACAGCTGGCTCTTCACGGCCTCGCTCGCGGCGTACCAGCATCTGGTCGAGAGCGCCGACAAGAACATCATCAAGCAGGACGGCGACACGGCGATAGTCGGGTACGACAAGGGGCGCATCGAACTGTCGGGCAGCATATCGGCCAAGTGGCGGCCCGTGGAGCGCTTCGGCATGTCGCTCGTGCTGCGCGAGGAGATGTACGGCACCGACTGGGCGCCATTCATACCGGCATTCTTCATGGACGGAGTGCTGTCGCAGAGGGGCAACGTCGTGGTCAAAGCCTCCGTCTCGCGCAACTTCCGCTTCCCGACCCTCAACGACCTATACTTCCTGCCGGGAGGCAATCCCGACCTGCGGAAAGAGAACGGATGGACATACGACGCGGGACTGTCGTTCGCCACGGGCAGGGCCGGAGCCTACTCGCTGAGCGGCTCGGCGACGTGGTTCGACTCGCACGTAGACGACTGGATAATCTGGCTGCCCACACCCAAGGGATTCTTCTCGCCCCGCAACATGCAGAAGGTGCATGCCTACGGCGTCGAGTTGCGGGCGGATGCCGATGCGGCGCTGTCGCAGGCATTGAGGCTCGGACTGAGCGGCACCTACTCGTGGACACCCTCAGTCAACGAGAGCGAGCCGATGACACCGGCCGACCGGTCGGTGGGACAGCAGCTGCCGTACGTGCCGGAGCACTCGGCCACGCTGACCGGACGCCTCGCGTGGCGCACGTGGTCGCTGCTATACAAATGGTGCTGGTACAGCCGGCGCCACACCATGTCGAGCAACGACCTGACGCTGACGGGCGCTCTGCCGCCATACTTCATGAACAACATGACGCTGGAGAAGGGATTCTCGCTCCCGTGGGCCGACCTGTCGCTCAAAGGCGCCATAAACAACCTGTTCGACGAGGAGTATCTCTCGGTGCTGTCGCGCCCAATGCCCGGCATCAACTTCGAGTTTTTCATAGGGATAACCCCCAAATGGGGAAAGCGGAGAGGCAGCTGACACCCGCAAGAGAAGGCGGCGCAGCTAAAACCGGCGCGGCCACTCGCCTATCTCCATGTCGCGCATGTCGTCGCCGTCGACAACCAAACGCACAGCCGTGCGCTCCTTGTGGAATCCGTACGTGCCGGAAGCGCCCGGGTTGATGTGCAGCAGCCGGTAGACCGGATCGTAGATAACCTTGAGGATGTGCGAATGGCCCGCGATGAAGATGTCGGGCTTCGAGCTCTGGATCATGCCCACCGCCTGCGGCGAATAGTGGCGCGGATAGCCGCCGATGTGGGTCATAAGCACACGTTTGTTCTCGCACTGGAAAAAGGAGAACTCCTTGAACACACGGCGCGTGACGCCGCCGTCGATGTTGCCGTAAACGCCGCGCAGGGGTTTGAACGCAGCTATCTCGTCGGCAAGTTCGAGCGAACCGAAATCGCCCGCATGCCATATCTCGTCGACATCCTGAAGGAACCGGCGAAGCGTGTCGTCGAACGTGCCGTGGGTGTCGGAGATTATGCCTATTCGTTTCATGTCAAGAGTATTCGTTGAGTGTCCGCCGGCAAAGATAGTGTGAATTATCGGGTCGGCAACGGTTGTGTGACGACAAACATAAAATAAGTGCCGGAAATCGGATTCCGGCACTTATTTCCGTCGCAATGCCGCAAGACGCGACCGGGCATTACCGGGGATTCGCGAAAGGCTACTCCGGATAGTTGGTCCTGATGTAATCCATAACCTTGAACTTGGTATTGCGCGGCGGGAAGTCGTCGCTGCGGACCTCGGTGGTGATGGTCAGGGGACGGCGGTCGCGAACGAAGTCGGTGAGGAAGGTGAGTATCTCGTTGCGGTTGACGTTCATGGGAGTGAAGGCCATGGCATGGTCCTGATAGTCGAGCGTGTAGAACCAGTAGGGCCAGCCGTTTTTGGAGAACTGACGCGCGATGAACTTCGATCCGTAGAATCCGACTCCGAAAAGCGTGGCCTTGTCGAACGGCACCATATTGTCGGCATTGCCGTGGAAAAACATTATCGGCGCCGGCTTGCTGCCCCACTCGGGCGCGCCGCTCACCGAGAATATGCCGCCGGCGAACGATATGACGCCGGCGTAGTTGAACCCCTTGGGCAGTACGGCCGCGGCAGCCGTGCGGTTGCAGACGGCATTCTCGGCCTTAAGGACGGTGATGGCGCCGGCACTCGATCCGCTGGTCACGATCATGTCGGGGTCGATATTCCATTCGCCGGCATTGTCGAGCACGAAGAGCGTGGCGCTGAACAGATCGTCGACGGCGATAGATACGGCACGGTTGAACAGACCGATCATCTCGCGGGCCGAGATCTTGCGGCCGGAACCCTGAAACGACTTAAGTCCCAGACGGTAGTCGATCGACACGACATCGTAGCCGTTCCGGGTGAGAAATTCGAAATAGGGAAGATAGCCGGCATTGTCGCGCTCGCCGCCAACGAATCCGCCGCCGAACATGAAGATCATGCAGGGACGCGGCCCCTCGACCGGAGCGGCGTAATGGTCGAGATAGAGCGAATCGGCGTCCTTGACAGAATAGAGATGAGTGTGCCTGACCGGCTGCGCCGCCGCGGCACCCGCCGAAAACAGCGCGGCAAGAAAGATGATGAACGATCTGTACATGATATTGTATTTTTTTAATCCTTGACAAGACAAATTGCATACCGCACGCGGCATCACCGTTCGTACTTGTCGCCCCACAGCTGCCTGATGCGTTCGGCGATACGGGCCTCCTGAGCATTCTGCACATTGGGACGGTAGAAGACCTTTCCGGAGAGCGATTCGGGCAGGAACTCCTGTTCGACGAAGCCTCCGGCGAAGTCGTGCGCGTATTTGTAGCCCTTGCCGTAACCGGCATCGCTCATCAGCCGCGTAGGCGCATTGCGCAGATGGAGCGGCACGGGGCGGTTGGTCGTGTCGTGCGACACGAAATCGAGCGCGGCATTGACGGCCATGTAGGCCGAATTGCTCTTGGGACTGGTGGCGAGGTAGATGGCGGTCTCGGCAAGGGTGATGCGGGCCTCGGGCATGCCGATCTTGTGAACGGTGTCGAAACATGCGTTGGCCAGAAGCAGTGCGTTGGGATTGGCCAGCCCGATGTCCTCGGAAGCGAGGATGACCAGACGGCGCGCGATGAAGCGCGGTTCCTCGCCGCCGGCGAGCATGCGCGCCAGATAGTAGACGGCCGCATTGGGATCGCTGCCGCGCACCGACTTGATGAAAGCCGAGATGACGTCGTAGTGCTGCTCGCCGTTCTTGTCGTAAAGCGCGATGTTCTGTTGCAGGCACTGCGTGACGTAATCGTCGGTGATGTCGATAGCCCCGTCGGTGGCGCCGGCGATTATGTCGAGGATATTGAGCAGCTTGCGCGCGTCGCCGCCCGAGAACTTGAACAGCGCCGCGGTTTCGGTCACACGTATGTCGCGGCGGCGCAGCTCCTCGTCGGCCGTGACAGCCCGGTCGAGAAGCGTGGCGAGCTCGTCGTCGGTCATGGACTTGAGGATGTAGACCTGACAGCGGCTCAGAAGCGGCGATATGACCTCGAACGAGGGGTTCTCGGTGGTGGCGCCTATAAGCGTCACGATGCCCTGCTCGACGGCACCCAGCAGCGAGTCCTGCTGGCTCTTGTTGAAACGGTGAATCTCGTCGATGAACAGAAACGCCGTGGACTGGTTGAAAAGGCTCTGCCGGCGGGCCGACTCGATCACCTCGCGCACATCCTTCACGCCCGACGTAACGGCCGAAAGCGTGTAGAACGGACGTTTCAGGCTGTTGGCCACAAGTTTGGCCAGCGTGGTCTTGCCCACACCGGGAGGTCCCCACAGAATGAACGACGGCACGTTCCCCGTTTCGAGGAACTTGCGGAACACGCCGTCGGGGCCGACCAGATGAGTCTGGCCTATGTATTCTTCGAGCGTCTGCGGACGCAACCGTTCTGCCAATGGTTTGCCCATATCACCGATTCGTTTAATCATCCCGCGTCCGACACGCGGCGCAGATGCAGGATGTTATCCGCAAAGTTATACATAATTTTCCGGGCCGCAAAATCGACAGGCGGCACATGTTTCCCGCCGTCCGCGGCAGGCGTGCGGGCTTGCGGGTACGGCGGCAGACGTATCTCCGAGTTTTTCGCTATATTTGTACTGCGGTACCCGCCGGCATATACAGGATCAAGGGCGACGGGGCGACATACGGGTTCGGGGTGAACGAACCGATAACCGAAAAAAAAGCAACATACGGATGCACGACATGAGACGCATAGCAATCATAATAGCCGCCCTCCTCGGCGCAGCGGCGGCAGCGGCGCAGAATGCCGACTCGCTGGCCGGAGCATACCTGAACGGCGGCGACTGGTTCGCGCTGCGCAGACTCGCAGGACAGCGAGGCGACGAGATGGCGCCGTACCTCAAGGTATTCTCCGAGGCGATGATCGGCAGCTATTTCAACCGTCCGCTCGAAGCCAGCGCCGCGATAGACCGGCTCACAGGCGAATACGGCGGCATGCTGGGTACGGACAACACGGTGGCGATGACGCTGCAGAACGCCATGAACCTCAGCAAGGCCGGCCGGAACGCGGAAGCAGCCGGAAAGATGAAGGCGCTGTGCGACAGCGGAGCAGAACTGACTGATGAACAGAGGGCGACACTGAGGGCGCAGCAGAGGCTGTACGAGGGTCTGGCCCGATTCGTACTGTACGGATCGGAAGGCGGGCGCAGGGAACACACCGTACCGTTCAGGCTCGACTCGATAAACGGTCCCGGCTCCTACATGATAGTGATGGACGGCGAACTGAACGGCCGAAGGTACGATTTCGTGTTCGACACCGGCGCCGCGGTGAACGTGGTGAGTCCGCGGGTGGCCGAGGAGTGCGGGATGGAGTTGCTCGACGCCGAGGTGTCGGCCACCGGCATGAACCGGGGCACGGGGCGGGTGGCCATAGCCCGCAGATTCAGGCTGGGAGGAATCGTTTTCGAAAACGTGCCGTTCTACGTACTCGACCTCGGAACCGGCAACGAGCAGGCCGACGGGGTTCTGCTAAGGTTGCAGGCGATAGTGGGAATACCGCTGATGGAGCACTTCCGCAACATACACATCGACATGAACGGAAAGGTGATGACCATGGCGGAGCGGCCGTTCGCGGACAGCAACGCCGGATGGACGGACATGTGCTCGGTGAACGGCCACCTGCGGCTGGCAGTGAGGCAGGACGGCGAGGAACTGGCGATGACGATGGACACCGGCAGTCAGGCGAGCAGCTTCTCGCCGCGATACTACGTGCGCCACGCGCAGCACATAGAGACCGTAGGGACGCGCACGGAGATAGGACTGGCAGGATTCGGCGGTGCGGTAAGGACGGAAGTGGCGCGCATGCCATACGCATGTCTGGAGGCAGGCGACCGGATATGCTGTCTGTGCAATGTGGCGGTACACCCGCCCGGCAACAATTCGGGCGACATGTTCAACCAGCTGGACGGGATGCTGGGACTCGATTTCTTCCTGCACTTCGGCCACATATACATGAACATGGACGACATGCGGATGGGAGTGGGATACTGACGCGACCGAACGGCGGCGGGCGGACAAGGTGGCAAGCTGGCAGCAGACGACGGCGGGCGGTTAGCTACAACGGGCGACGGACGACAGCAGGCGGCGGACCGGACAAAAAGCAGGACTGCCGGACACTGTGTCCGGCAGTCCTCTCTTCATTATTCAGGCAGGGTAACTCTTTTAGCACGCCTCCCGCAGCAATGCCGGGACGGCTACGCCACGCAGAGCGTTATGCGCTGGTCGTCGTCGCTGTCGACCGTCACGCGGCCGCCGACCTGCAGTTTCCCGTCGATGATGAGGGCCGAAAGGGGCTCCTCGACCTGATCGAGCAGCGTGCGGCGCAGCGCCCGCACTCCGTAGCGCGACTCGTAGCCCATCACCGCCAGCCGGTGTCTGGCCCCGGGCGTGACGTCGACCTCGTAACCCAGATGCTTGGTGCGCGACAGGATGCTGTCGAGTTCGAGATCAATGATCCGCTCCACATCGTCGACGGTGAGGGTGCGGAAGTAGATGATGTCGTCGATGCGGTTCAGGAACTCGGGCGCGAAGGTGTACTCAAGCGCCTTGCGGTACTCGGCGTAGGGCGTCACCTCGCAGTTGCTGTCCTTCGAGGGGGTGTTGTAGCCCACCTGCACGCTACGTTCGGCCACGGCCCGCGACCCCACGTTCGAGGTGAGGATTATGACCGTATTGCGGAAGTCGACCTTGCGGCCTGCGCCGTCGGTGAGATGTCCCTCGTCGAATATCTGCAGCATCGAATTGAACACGTCAGGATGCGCCTTCTCGATCTCGTCGAACAGCACCACTGCATAAGGCTGGCGGCGTACCGCCTCGGTGAGCTGGCCGCCCTCGCCGTAACCGACATATCCCGGAGGCGAGCCGATCAGACGGGCGACATTGTGCTTCTCGCCGTACTCCGACATGTCGATGCGGATGAGCCCGCGCTTCTGGTCGAACAGCCATTTCGAAAGCTCCTTGGCCAGAAGAGTCTTGCCAACGCCGGTAGGACCGACGAAGAGGAACACTCCGATGGGCCGGCCGGCATCCTTGAGCCCGGCGCGAGAGCGCTGCAATGCCCGCGACACCCGCTGCACGGCCTCGCTCTGTCCGATGACGCGGCCTTCGAGGTACTCGCCGAGCGAACGCAGACGCTCGGCCTCGCCATGCGACACGCGCTCGGCCGGAATGCCGGTCATGAACGTTATCACGCGCTCGACATCGGCCGCACCGATCACGGTCGGGTTGCTACGCATCGTGCGGTGCCACTCGGCCCGCTGCTCGTTAAGACGCGACTTGAGCGCGATCTCCTGCAGGCGCGCGGTGGCCGCTTTCTCGTAGATGAGGGCGGTGACAGCCTCGCGGCGCTCGCGCTCGACGGTCTGAAGCTGACGCTCGGTCTCGCGTATGCCCTCGGGCTCGTGCGACGCACCGATACGGGTGCGGGCGCCGGCCTCGTCGAGCACGTCGATGGCCTTGTCGGGGAAATGGCGGTCGGTTATGTAACGCTCGGTGAGGGTCACGCACGCACGCAGGGCCTCCTCGGAATAGCGCACGTTGTGGTACTTCTCGTAGTACGGCGCGATGTTGTGGAGTATCTCAAGCGTCTGTTCGGCCGACGTCGGCTCGACCATGACCTTCTGGAACCGGCGCTCGAGAGCCGAATCGCTCTCGATGTTCTCGCGGTACTCGTCGAGCGTGGTGGCACCGATGGTCTGAAGCTCGCCGCGGGCCAGAGCCGGCTTGAGGATGTTGGCCGTATCGAGGCTGCCCTGCGTGGCCCCCGCCCCCACTATCGTGTGGATCTCGTCGATGAAGATGATGATGTCGTCGGAGCGGCGCAGTTCGTCAAGCAGCTGCTGCATGCGCTCCTCGAACTCGCCGCGGAACTTGGTTCCGGCGACCAGCGACGCCACGTCGAGCGAATAGATGGTCTTGTTGCGTATTGTGTAGGGCACGTCGCCCGAGGCTATGCGCAGGGCCAGCCCCTCGACAATGGCGCTCTTGCCCACCCCGGCCTCGCCGATGAGGATGGGATTGTTCTTCTTGCGGCGCGACAGTATCTGTATGACACGGTCGATCTCGGCCTCACGGCCGACAACGGGGTCGATACGGCCCTCGCGGGCCATACGGGTGAGATCGGAACCGAACTTTTCGAGCATGGCCGGCACCTTGGCCCCGGCAGCGGCCTCGTCGCTCAGATCGACCACATGGAACCGGATGTCGGGCTGAGGACCGGCGGCCGAATCGACCATCTCGCCGATAGCGGCGGCAACGGTCTGCGCGCTCACGCCGTAAAGGGCGAGAACCTGCGAAGTGGCCGTCGTGGTGTCGGCCACGATGTCGAGCATGGCATGTGCGGTGGATATGTGGCGTGCCGACGGATTGTCGGCCAGCAGACGGTCGCGGTACTGCTTCAGGAACTCCTCGGGCGAGAGAGTCTCGTCGTGCGGCTGAGCCTTCATCAGGTTCTCGACGCGGATCGGCAGCTGGAACATCTCCCAGTCCTTGAGCCGCGACACAAGCGCACGGTAAGCCATGGTTCCGTCCTCGCGGAGAATTTCCAAGGCGAGATGATCCTTATATGATTTACGTACGTCGGCCTTGGCGAGATCGAAAGTCACCCGGGCGAACACGGCATCCAGAGTCTTAGAAATCTTATTTCCCATATCAGTCAATTTTTGTCGTTTCGGGTATATAACGCACATTCGGGACGAAATATTATGTTAAATAGTCCGGACTCCCTCCCCCGCTACCGCCGGAAGCCGGAATGCGTGACGAGGCCGCGGGCAGCACAGTCGCTGAAGACCACGACACTACGATTAAGATTATCGCATGGGATTCAAGGGGTGCCGTCAGGCGGCATTTGCCGTTCCGAATCAGGCATATATTGATACGCAATCGCGTACTTTTAACAAATCTTTAAATCATAATCAGATGGCTTCAATAAAAGTAAAGTTCCGCACCCCTACCGCCGCCGGCCGCGAGGGGACGATCTATTATCAGATTCTGCACGGAAAAAGCGTGCGCCGGATTACGACCGACTATCACCTGTTCGCATCGGAATGGGACGAAAAACGCCGGATGGTGTGCGCAGGCCGGCAAGGCGGACGCAGACCGTCAGTCGCGTCGATACGCGAACGGATACGCCAGGATGTCGAGCTTCTGACCAAGATAGTCAGAAAACTCGATGACAGCGGGCTGCCGTACTCGGCCGACGACGTGACCGGCGAATTCAACCGCTGCGCACGCGAACACACGCTGTTCAACTTCATGGAGAGGATAATAGCAAAGCTCAGGCAGAACGGTAGGATCAGAACCTCGGAAACGTACAAGACCGCCCTCGACAGTTTCAGAAAGTTCAGGCGGCAGGAGGATATAATGATAGCCTGCATCACGTCGGAGATAATGGAGGATTACGAGGCATGGCACCGAAGCCGCGGAGTGATCCCGAACACCATATCGTTCTACATGCGCATACTGCGCGCGGTATACAACCGCGCGGTGGAGCAAGGAATAACCGACAACAGGAATCCGTTCCGGCACGTGTACACCGGAGTGGACAAGACGGTGAAAAGAGCACTGCCGCTGGCCGCGATAAGAAGGATAAAGACGCTGGGACCGTCGCTCGCGCCGGCTCTGGACTTCGCGCGCGACATGTTTATGATGAGTTTCTATCTCAGGGGAATGAGCTTCGTGGACATGGTCTATCTGCGCAAGGCCGATTTGGCGAACGGACATGTGACATACCGCCGCCGAAAGACCGGACAGAGGCTCACGATAGCCTGGACAAAGGAGATGCAGCAGATTATAGACAAATACCCGGAAAATCCATCGGACTATCTGCTGCCGATAATCAGGAATGCGGATGCCGACGAGCGCTGCACATACCGGAACGCAAGTTACAGCATCAACAGCAACCTGAAAAAGATTGCCGGAATGGCCGGCATAACCATTCCGCTGACACTGTACGTCGCCCGACACAGCTGGGCGTCGGCCGCAAAGGCGAAAGGGATTCCGCTGAGCATAATAAGCGAAGGCATGGGACACGACTCGGAAACAACGACACGGATATATCTGGCATCGCTCGAGACATCGGTGGTGGACAAGGCCAATTCGCTGATTCTGGCATCGCTTTAGGGAAGGCGGCGAGGCGGCCGGACCCGCCGCGCCGCGTTTTCGGACCCTCTACAATCCCTTGCGGGCGACGATCCACGCCAGCCGGTTATACGCGGCAAGCACGGCCGGACGCAGCCGGGGCGGAAGGGAATTGAGGATGCGGACCTTGGTCGCGATGCGCCGCGAGAGACGGTTGTAGGAGAAGAACCCGAGGGCACGGGCCGCCGCCTCGCTACCGCCTGCGGCGCTCTCGACGAGGGCTTTGCCCAACGCCACGCGGGCCACATACTCGTTGCTCATGGCGTCGGCCGACGGATCGTAAAGATCCTCAAGCGAAAACACGCTGCTTTCGGGGCGGTAGATCGACGCCGAGCGGTTGGAGGCCGACCGGGAGTAGATGACGGCCGGCTTCGGGGAGAAAGCCACAGGAGCCACGCGCGCGATCTTCGTCCACAGATACTGGTCCTCGCCCATGCGCATGCCCTCGGGAAAGCCGCCGAGCGACAGCACGAGGTCACGCCGCAACACCGCCGCAGACGGGATAAGCACGTAACGGCTCATCGACTCACGGAAGAAATCGACTATGCCCTCGTCGCGCGGAGTGTCGCCCACGGTGCGCCGTCCGCGGTCGTCGATACAGAAACCCGAACCGTAGGCCCCGCAGTCGGGCCAGCGCCCGATGAGCGACACGACACCCGCCAGATAGTCGGGACGCCACAGGTCGTCGCCGTCGAGCAGTGCGACCCATCGTCCCGAGGCCATGCGTATGGCCCGGTTGCGGGCAGCGCTGACACCGGCATTAGGCTGGCGCACGAGCGTGACACGATCGGAGGCCATGCGCTCCACGACATCGGCGCTGCCGTCGGTGGAGCCGTCGTCGACGATTATGATCTCGCGGGGAGCGGCCGTCTGCTCCAGCACGGAGCGGAGCGTGGCCCCGATCTCGGCCGCCTTGTCGTAGAGCGGTATGACAACCGATATGTCGTCAGAAGTAACATTCATAAGCTGTGCGTAATGTCAGCGACGGACCGCAGCGGAAACGACGGCCGGAGAACGCTCCGCATGCAGACGGCAAAGGAGTGCCCGGACGGCCGGCAAATACGGTGCGGCGGCAGTCGCTATTTGCAAATGTAACCATATTTCATTAGTTTTGCAAAAGCACAACGCAATATGCGACTATCGGAAAAGATAATAAAGATTCTGCGCGACACGTTCGACACGGCGCTGTTCTTCGCCACGATGGCTGCGAAGGAGGATTTCCGCAACCATGTGGCCCGCGCAGGAGCCGAAGGAATGAATCCGTCGCGCCGGCTCGCCGTGCTGGGAAACGGCCCGTCGCTGCGCGGCCAGATGCAGCAGATCGTCGAAGACCGCGAATGGGAACGGACGGACATGATGGCCGTAAATTTCTTCGCGCTCGGCGATGAGTTCACCGTAATCAAGCCGAAATACTACGTTCTGTCGGACCCGCAGTTCTTCCGCAATGCCGGACGCAGCCAACGCGTGGAGGCACTTTACCGCGCGCTCGGCGAGAAGGTCGACTGGCCCATGACGCTGTACGTGCAGTTCTACAATCCCGAGCGGTTCGATTACGGCGCGGCTGTGGGACACAATCCCGCAATCAGAACAGTGCGGTTTCACACCACCGTATTTCACGGTTTCCGGTCGGTGGAGTTCTGGTGCTACCGGCACGGGCTGGGGTCGGGAAACTTCGGCACCGTGGTGCAGAACGGCGAGTTCATCGGACTGCTGCTGGGTTACCGGCACATAGACCTTTACGGCGTGGACCATACACTGCTCGACGGACTCACGGTCGACGACGCCAACCGTCTGTGCCGCGTGCAGAGCCACTATTACGATTCGGCGCCCGCAGCGCCCGAACCGATATTCGTAAACGCGACCGATCCGCCGCGCCCCTACACCATGTACACGTATCTGGCCGAAACGGCCGAACTGTTCCGCGGGCACGAGGTGTTGCGCGACTACGCACGGTCGATAGGCGCACGCATAGTCAACCGCACGCGCGGCTCGATGATAGACGCCTACGAAAGGGAATAATGCTTTAGACAAGCCGAGGGCGGAGGCTGAACACTGTTCGAGCTATGCCGAGGCGAGAAAATAACGGTTAAAGAACAAATGTTTTCGATAAGCCGAGGACTGAGCCGAACGTAATTAGGCCTCTGCCGAGGCGAGAAAACGACTGTTGTAAAACGAACGTTTCTTCAATTATGGATTTTTCGGAATTGACAAAAGTTCGCCAAAGCGACCGCCGGTACCTCACACGACCGGTGGAGGAGGAGAAAATCGCACAGTGCATAGAGGCCGCACGGCTGGCCCCGTCGGCATGCAACTCGCAGCCGTGGCACTTCATCGTAGTAGACGATCCCGATCTGCGCAGCAAGGTGGCCGATGCGGCAGCATACATGGGCATGAACGCATTCGCAAGGCAGGCCCCTGTGATCGTGGCCGTCGTGCTGGAAAAGATGAACACGCTGGCATACATAGGCAGTGTTATCCGCGACAAGGAGTTCTCGCTGCTCGACATAGGAATAGCTGCCAGCCACTTCATATGTCAGGCCGCCGACCTTGGGCTGGGTACATGCCTCATAGGCGAATTCAGCGAAAAACGCGTACGGCAGGCACTCGGCATTCCACGCGGCAAACGCATACCGCTGCTTATAACATTGGGTTATCCGGAAGGTTCGACCCGGCCCAAAGCACGCAAGGACACCGGACGCATGAGCAGCCGGAACAAATATCAAGGCTAATTACTTGATGTCCATGCTCGACCGGAATTTAACGGTTCGGCGCGCATCGACACGCACCTCCTCGCCGGTGCGCGGATTGCGTCCGACGTGCTCGGCCACATGTACCACCGAAAATATGCCGAAACCCGACACAAGAACCTTTTCATCATGCGCCAACGTCTGCTCCACGATTCTCAGCAGAGAATCAATGACCATCCGCACTTCGCCCTTGGGCCGAGACACATCCTCCGCTACAAGATTGATTAACTGCGATTTATTCATAAAATTGAAGTCGTTAGGTTGGTAATATCGGGTTTAATCGAAAACCCGAATACAAAATTAACATTATTTTCGGGACGTCCAAATTTACAGCACTTTTTTTCAACTGAAAATGAATGCATTGCCACGTCGGCATAAAAAAAGTATGCGGAATATTTGGTAGAATGGATTTTCTATCCTACTTTTGTGTCCGGAGAGGTGGCAGAGTGGTCGATCGCGGCGGTCTTGAAAACCGTTGAGCTGCGAGGCTCCGGGGGTTCGAATCCCTCTCTCTCCGCAAGAAAGCCTGATTATCAGGCTTTTGTTGTATTAACACCCGATTTTACACCCTGTTCCGGGAGTGAGATTGGGTGTAATTATTTTAATACCTCAAGAAAATACCATACTACTCCCAACGATGAGCTGTAAAGAGATGTATGACCTGCACGTAGCAGACCTAAAAAAAAGTAAAGATAAAAGGGAATATCTGCTGCAGAAAGCAGTCAAAGAATTTAAAAAAGAACGACGATTCCCTGCCATGAGATGGTGCGAACACACTATTTCCTCCACGAACAATGGTAATGATGCAAAAAGTGTCGCCCGGGACAAAAGATAATGCGGTAATAAGCTATTAATTATGAGATAAATAAGAGATTAGCAGAAAATATTTTCTACCAATCTCTTATTTATAATTACATATAACAAATATTCAGCTGGCGAATATTTTGTTCCGCGCGGAAACACCGAACTGGCCGTCGGCGACCGTCTGCTTGTGGTTTCCGACCGCAATGAAACGGAGTTGCAGCAGATGTACGACGAGCTTGGCATCAAGGAGGTCATGAGACTTCAGTAGCGGCAACATTATATTGCGGGTGTAAGATCCAGATAGCAGTAAAGTTTTGCATCATTCTCCATGAATTCGAATGGTGATAAAATTATTAAAAATTCCCGCCGGATGCATATTGCATCATTTGGCGGGAATTTATCGTTCGTTTTTCAACAGTCGTTTTCTCGCCTCGGCATAGCCCGAACTGCGTTCGGCATCTGCTCTCGGCTTATCGAAAACGTTCAAGAGGTGCATTTTGCACCGTTACCATATTTCGCTATATAAGATCACGATCATAATATATCATGATTACCGTTCTCATCCAAGAAAGTTTTATTGGCCTCATCTATTTTTCCAGTCAACCTTCCGACACACTATAAACAATAGTATTGCCAGTATAAAAAAGCAACCTATGAGCGTGATTAGTAGGATTCCCATATATCAACCTTTATTTACTGTTTATCGCATGTATCGTATTTCTCGAATTCAGAATGTTTGGATTTGAATTCCGGAACAGTTCTTTTCATCAATATCACCATATCCGGAATGATGACTTCGCGTGAAAGCCGTTCAAGTTCGGAAACAGTCTGCTGGATGTCTTCATATCCATATTTGCGCACTTTGGCTACGAATATCTTGTCGTGCTGAGTCGGTATAGTGTTTTCTTTGGTGGCGAGAACTTCTTCGTAAAGCTTTTCTCCGGGTCGCAGACCGGTGTATTCTATCTTTATATCCTTGCCAACCTCATAGCCAGCAAGCTGAATCATATTCTTAGCAAGATCAACGATTTTTATGGGTGTACCCATATCGAATACGAAAATCTGAGTCTCTGTAACCATTGTTGCGGCTTCCATTACCAATCGGCAAGCCTCGGGAATGGTCATAAAGAAACGCCTTATCTCAGGGTCGGTCACAGTTACCGAACCTCCTTTTTCGATCTGCTCTTTGAAACGTGGAATAACGGAGCCGTTGGATCCAAGCACATTGCCAAAACGTGTCGTGACAAACTGAGTGCGACCTTTTTTCTCACCGCTCTCAATTGCCAGACCGAGAGACTGAACGTAAATCTCGGCAAGACGCTTCGTGCAACCCATGATGTTTGTAGGATTGACGGCTTTATCGGTCGATATCATCACCATCTTCTCTACGTCATATTCTATGCACTTATCGGCAACATTGCGCGAACCTATGACATTCACCATCACGGCCTCACATGGGTTTTCTTCCATCAAGGGCACATGTTTGTATGCTGCGGCATGAAAGACTATCTGGGGATGGTAATGTCTGAATACATAGTCAAGACGTTCGGGACGTCTGACATCTCCGATTATGGGCAAGAACTTTAAATTGGGGTATTTTTCTTCAAACTCGAGTTGTACATTATGCAACGGAGTTTCGGCATTGTCATACATAATCAGCTCCTTGATACCAAGCTGTGCTAACTGTCGGCATAATTCGGAACCTATTGAACCTGCCGCTCCGGTCACAAGGATTGTCTTTCCTTTCACATTGGCCTTAATCTCTTCCATTGATATTTTTATTTCGGAACGGCCAAGAAGATCTTCAATACGAATATTGCGAATGCCTGAACCGGGGAACTTACCGTCGGTCATCTCATCAATAGAAGGGACCAGGAACATTTTCAGGAACGTGTCCTGACAGTAAACTATAAGGCGATCCTTCTCCTCTCGGGCCTCGTGCTGATGGGCGAACAGAATCCCGTCTATGTTAAGTTTATGTTTCAAACCCGAGATATTGGCTTCATTCTCGAAATAATAGACGGGCAGCCCTGCAAGTATCTGATCCTTGTATTTCGAGCCATATTTTAGGAATCCAACGACCTCAAACTGTTTTGAATTTCTCAACCGCGTTACCAGCGACGCAGCCTTGCCTCCGATGCCGTAAACGAGAACTCTGTTTTTCGAATGTTGGGATTCGAATTTCTTTATAAGCATTAGGTAGACGGTAAGCATCAGGACCCGCACAAAAATCAGAGCTCCCAGACTGACAAAGAAATCAAGAAGCACTAGGTAAGTAACCAGACGATAGGAAACGGCAATGTCGCCATAAGCGACAATCAGCATAATGCCGAAAAGCATAAGGTCTTTGACCAAAACGGCAACGCTTAATTTACCGAGGTCGCGGAGTGTTGAATAACGGATAATAAGCCTATAAACACGGGTACAATAGAAAGCGATAACAGATGTTGCAACCGCAGTCCCGATCCAGCTGAGGACAAAACTCGAGGACGCATGAACCGACGGGGCGACAATAATGACAAACAACAGCACGCAAACCGAAGCAATCAATGATACGATTAAATCGATAGCTAGCACAAAGGGGGCCTTCAGATATGAAGACAACCCCTGTTTCAATTTATTCATAATTAAGTATATGTATTGTAACTTGGTTCAAGAAACGCCGCGGAACAAGAATGATAGCGTGGTTGTAAGTTCCAACGGTTATATAATAGCAGCTTTTATGTTATCGACAATGTACCGGACATCGTCATCAGTTACATATGGGCCCGCTGGAAGACAGATGCCAACTGCGAAAAGCTCTTCGCTGACACCATTAGTGTAAGCGGGTGCATTTTTGTAGACAGGTTGTTTGTGCATTGGTTTCCACAGCGGACGCGCCTCAATGTTGGCCGTATCGAGGGCTACACGTAGCGCCTCAACATTATCGTTGGGCTGGCAATCGGTCACGGCAGTTGTGGCTGCGTGAGTAACGCCTGCGGCGCCGCCGACAGCTCCGGTGATGACTTGTTTGTAAGCGTTCTCTTGACCCTTGATTTTCAAATCGGGATCGATAGTAGCTGTACAAAGCCAGAAATTGGAGTCCGCTTCAGGCCAAGGATTGGTGTGCATTGTCACACCCTTAACGTCCTTAAGCAACTCGTGGTAAAGCTTCTGCACGTGTTTGTGATGAGCGATATGGTCATCTATAATTGTCATCTGACCGCGTCCGATGCCGGCACAGATGTTGCTCATTCGGTAGTTGTAGCCTATTGCCTCGTGCTGGTAGTAGGGATAAGATTCACGAGCTTGCGTTGCACACCAGAGGATTTCGCGGGCCTTGTCTGCATTCGGACAAATAAGCGCACCACCACCCGAAGTGGTGATCATCTTGTTGCCATTGAACGACAAAACGCCATATTCGCCGAATGTGCCGAGCACCTGGCCGGCGAAGCGCGAACCAAGCCCTTCGGCGGCATCCTCGATAACAGGTATCTCGTAGCGGTTGGCGATCTCCATGATGCGGTCGATCTTGTAGGGCATGCCATAAAGCGCCACAGGAATGATGGCCTTGGGCTTATTGCCGGTCTTAGCAATGCGGTCTTTAATAGCCTCTTCAAGCAAGTCGGGATCCATATTCCATGACTCCTTTTCCGAGTCGATGAAGATAGGGGTTGCACCGAGATAGGTGATAGGGTGACTCGACGCACAGAATGTGAACGATTGCACAAGCACCTCGTCACCCGGGCCAACACCACACGCAATAAGCGCAAGATGAACCGCCGCAGTTCCGGCACTCAGTCCAACAATTTTCTTATCAAGCAGTGTTGCTCTCTCACGATTATTCACAAAAGCCTCGAGATCCTTCTCAAAACCGTTCACGTTCGGTCCCATCGGGACAACCCAATTAGTATCGAAAGCCTCCTTTATAAATTCCTGCTCCTTGCCGCTCATGTGGGCCAAGCAAAGATAAATACGATCTCTCATATTATTTCGTTATTATATTTCATTCTGCGACCAAGTATGGTGCAGAAGATCATTTGAATATCTTTTATAAAAGAATAGTTATGCAAATAATACCTGTTGATACGTACCTTATCGGGATATAGGACATTATTGTTATATTCTTCCGCTATATCTTGCATAGGCCGCACGTCTCCGTCTGCCTGCTTTTGAGCGACATATTCCGAAATCATTTCATCCTCCAACCGATATTTCAAAGTTGCAGGGCCGGTAATTCCCGGACGCAACTTTAAAACCTCACGATCTCCGCCTGTTAGCTGATCGGCATACCCAGGGACATCCGGGCGCGGGCCTACAAATGACATATTTCCGACTAATACATCCCATAGCCCAGGTAATTCATCAAGTTTATAATGACGAAGTTTTGCGCCCAACGGTGTAATACGGTTATCACCAGCTACACTAATTGTTGACCCATTATGCTTAACAGTCATTGTCCGAAATTTATGGCATGTGAAAAGTTCACCATTACGACCAACACGTTTCTGTTTAAAAATCACTGGGCCACCCGACATCTTTATCTTGATAAGCATCGCTACCACCAACAACACTGGCCACAAAATCAACAGCCCGACCAACGCCATCAACCGATCAAAGAGAAATTTCAAAGTCATGACTTTCGGAATAATTTCTTAAAAATAAAACCTCGAACCTGAGTTGGTAGCAAAACTTGAACCCCCAAGCGTCCCAAAACATTGAAGCAATATCGAGGTAGACTAATAATATCTCTCTTAAGCATATAATCTTGCAACCACTTTTCACTTTTAAAATATCTCCACCCACCTCGACGCGAATACATTTCCTTACCAACTCTGACATTGACCAATGCGTCAGGTAAATTTGCAAACTTGCACCCATGCTCATACATTCTAATCCAGAGATAGTAATCCTCATTAAAGTGCAAATCAAGATAATTTCCGGCCTCTAAGATCTTACTTTTGCGGCCCATTATGGTCATATGATTAAAAGGACATCTTGATTTTAAATATCTCTCAATATCTTCCGAATAACACGGAACTATACGTTTACCAACTATATTATTTTTATTTTCAATAAACTCAGTAATTTGCCCGCCAACGATAGCAATATCGTTGTTATCACTCAAATATTTTACTTGTTTTTCGCATCTTTCTGGAGCCGATATATCATCAGAATCCATTCGAGCTACAAATTCGTAGTTTGTATGAGCTAAACCAATATTAAGTGCATGCCCCAATCCCATATTCTTTTCCAACCGAATAATATTTAGATATGGAATTTGGGTTTGAAGATCACTTAAGGTTTTATTAATATCTTCTCCGACAGGCCCGTCAACCACCAAAATGATCTCGGATGGTTGTAAGGTCTGATTCACAGAGATACTATTTATAGCATCGCGTAGAAATACGTGATTATCGTTTTTGTAAACCGAAGTGAGAACCGAATAATTCACTCAAATAATATCGATTTAGCAGTTAGACAATCAAAATATCCTCATCAGGGTAATTACCTTCCTTGTTGAACCCTTCAAAAGAATTCTCAATATCCCAATCTGAAGAGTGTTGGTAATAACGTATTTCTTCATCTGAGGGTAATTCCATATAATCTCCCCACCGGCTATGAAGATAATCTTCAACGCCTATTGGAACTCTCAAAGAAATTAATTCAAACGGGACACGTTTCGTAGAATTAAAGTGAGCGCTTTTATATAACCCTTTTTTATATCCCGCTCGGCCGAGATAATGACATAAATATTCACTCGTTTTCACGGAACTTTTATAAATTTGCTTCAACGCATATTTTACGAAGGCTCGTTTAGGTAGCCACTTAATAGGTCTCAAGATAAAATTAGCTACTAGACCTCGACGAGTATAGTTGCGATTTGCCAACGACTTGATTACTAAATATCGAGACCAAAAATACTGCCAAAAGTGACCAATCTTATTGTCCGGGCATACGTGTAAAATGAAAATATCTACAAATATCCCTTTATGAATTCTGAGAGATTCCAAATCAAGCTCAACATAATGCGAATTATTGAGCCTCAGTTTTGCAAATGAAGGGGTTCCAGTTTTTGAGCCCCACTCCTGAAGATAATATGATTGTTTATCCCCAAATTCATGAAATTTTTCACGGAATTTCTTATAATTCTCTGGGGTCATAAAGATATCAAGATCATCGTCCCAGGGGATAAAGCCTTGATGCCTGACTGCACCTAAGGCGCTTCCTCCCATCAAACAGTAATCTATGTTATTTGATTCACAAAAAGAATCTATGTACTCTGCAATATTTAAAATGCAATTTTGTAGTCTTCGAATATTCCATGTATCCTTAGACTCTCTCATCAAGTCTTTCATCAATAATTATCAACTATTATTCTCTTCTTTCCTTCCTGAAACGGTGCTTGCATTAGGCCCGGATCACCATTGTAGTTAGCTTCTATCAATTCAAACCCGTCATTAAGCACGGCAATATCCCATGCTATTAATCGAGCACCATCCACTACACTGTTTAAATCCAGCACATATTGCCTAAGGCTTTCCCAGTTCGGTATTTGAAACCCAACAACCTTCATACCCGAACTTGGATGGAAAAACACTTTGGAACCATTGATTGTAATGCCTGCCCCCGAAACGACACCGGTATCAGTATCAATAGGATAAGCAACTCCTCCTGAATGGTAATTATCCACTTCTGCTCCAGTTCCTCCAACTCTAATTAAAGCGCTCAAGAAAATTACCCCCCCCTTTTACATTTGTTAATATTCGGCTTTAGAGTAAAAACTCTTATGGTGTTCACAGAACTTGCATTCAGCGCTGATAACAAATGATGTTGAGTTACAAATTCCTCTAACAGAATTTCCTTGCCAACCAAATCTTCAGCCGTGTCGGTTTTCGCGACATGGATACCGTGACCAGAGGATAAGCCTACGGGCTTTATTATAGTTTTCTGAGCTGTCAAAAACTCATTGATTTCTTCTTTCGAGGCATCAGCGGCATAAAGCCATTTTCGGGAAATAAAGTCTCGGAATGTCTTATTGGTCAGGTGCTTTTTGTTGAATAAATCCGCGCTGGCAGGATCATTAAAGCGCCGTTCCCACTTTTCGCTGTCGCGCGCCGTATAGAACTGTTTCCTCTCAAGGTGCGATAGTTCATAGAATCTCCATCCCAAATATTCATTCGGAGTAACACCATATCGCAAGAAAGCAACTGCTGCATCAAAATATAGTTTCCCTACCCATATGCCGTATTTTTCTGCTATCTGCGGGAATTCATGTTTTAAACGATAAAAGCCCTTGACGTAACGGTTACTCATGATTATTCAGTTTTTCTCTAAGTATTGAAGATGAAATACCGTCGGTATGGTCTAGATATTCTACGGAACAGCCTATTGTTGCGAATTCCTTCTCATATTGTTCCCATGCTCTGGTTCCTTTCCAATCTGAGCCTACAAAAACCACGTCAGCCCCGCATATTTCTACGGCTTCTCGTTTATCCATATCAATCTGTGGAATCACCTTATCGACATATTTGATTGCTTCAACTATTTTCATCCTGTCTGCCTCGGGAATGATCGGATATTTATGCTTTCTCGTAAAGCATAGATCATCAGTTGTAACCCCTACGATCAGAGTTTCACATTGTTCTTTTGACCTACGAAGAATGTTGAGATGCCCGATATGAAACATATCAAATACTCCGGTAGTATATCCGATTTTATATTTTTTCATAGAAATAGATCAAATTATGAATATTTGAAAATTTAGGTATAGGCTTACTGATTGATTATGTGAATCAGATACTGCTGTTTTCGACCGTAGTTCATCAGTAGGTCTCCATTGAAAATATCCAAGCCTTGAGGTTCTCCGCTCCATGGAGAAAGATCCAGCACGGATTCGATTTCTTTTTTCTGTAGATTAATTTTCCTAATTTTTATCCATTCCGGATAGGCATGATATCCACTCGCTACATAAATACATCCATCGTGATAGCATTTGTCCTGACTAAAATTAAGCATCTCTAATTCGAAATTGTCGATAATATCAGCATCTGTCAATTCTATGACTGATCCATCTCCAATTTTGGGCAAATCAAAAACACAAATACATTCCCTGTTTCCATCGACTAAAGTCGACGAACCTGTCAAATAATATGCAAGTGAATAGAGTTTGTCATTATCAGTGTCCACAATCCAGTCTGTCGACCCGTTTCCGAATCTTTCCTTGTCCTCAATGTGAGGTATGATCATCTGCACCATTTCACATGAGAACTGATCACCTTCATAATTTATCTTTACTACCAATACCCCTCTTTCTCCGTCATAATTCCATTGAGAAATATACAAAGGAGGGAAAGGGCTCTCCTGCAAGTTTTCATTGCCGAAGCAGCAAACATTACAATGGGGAACACGGACTCCGGCTGTACTAATTGGTATACAAGTTATGTATTCTTCATTTTCAAGATTACTTACAATTATGAATGGTTGATCGTCTGAGTATTTCCCATGCTTCATACACTCATAACCACACCCGAACCAATATTTCCCGCTTACCGCAGAACTTTGAATGGCATAATCAGATGGGAAATTCTTAAAAGAGCAAAACGCACTTCTTTGAAATTTGGGGAAGTATGAAGTACCCAATCCTCCATATTCCAATATGATTTCTTGTTCAGATTCGCATCCACATAAACAAATACAGAAAATTACGAACATAGAGAGTATTAATCTGGGCATATCCAACTTGGCATTTTCTCAATTTAATGAGGTAATCCAAGAACACGAAATCTTAACTGAAAAAAAAGATTTTTAAAAAATCCTTCAAATGGATTAGCTCTATTAGATTTTAAATAAATCCAATACTTATGAAGAATCTTCGAGTTCACGGAATGATAATTCCTCAAAAGGAATAATAGAATCGGGATTTTTCTCTTATAATTGATTTTATGATATAGCTCATTTTGCCTTATAATAGTATTATATGAGTTCTCAAATCGTCGACTACCTGAATGAATAATACTTCCGGGGCGAAGTATATAATTATAAACTACAGTATTTAATACTTTTATATTTTCTGCAAAGTACCCCAAGTATAAGCTAAACATCTTATCATTAGAAGATGAAATTTCATCAAATCGAATGTTGTTATCTATTACAATAGATTTTCTTATGAGCTTATTCCAAGGTTCCCATGCTCCAAAACGTATATCCTCTAATCCTTGATTTGTCTTTAAATATTTATCTATGAAAATATTCATTCTTGAAATTACTTTCTTCTTGGATTCACCAGAAATAATATTACATTTATAGTATATAACATCCTCTTGTGAGTCTTTATAGTTATCCAAAACATGGTTTAGTTCAGAAGTGTAGGAATCATCACAGTCTGCAAATAGTAGCCATTTTCCAATTGCATTACTTATTCCAATATTGCGAGCTGCTCCCGCTCCTCTACTGTTTTTGTCAAGAATAACTTTTACATCATATCTATCTTTTCCCGGAAAATTTTCAAAATCAACTTTATCAGGATCACTATTGTCGTCAACAATGATTATCTCAAGATCGTTTCTTCGAGGAATAGAATCAATACACCTCTGAAGTAACTGAGGAAGATTTTTGTGAGGTATAATGATTGAATAGTTTATATATTTCATCCGTATAAAAAACTATAATTAATGACAGGTTTATGATTGCAGCAAATAAACTTGATGGTGTCCAACCTTAGTTGTATCTGTCGTAACAAAACACAGACATAAACTCATCATAATTAAAAGAGGGCAAGATTCGTATAAAGAAAATGATTTACAAAAAGTTAACAGATAATATAAAAAGGCAATAAAGCACCATTGATATTCTTCCATACTACTCGAACATATTCTTTTTGTTTTTTTTATATACTTAATAATAACATAGTACACGAAACTGAAAAAGGCTAAACAACCAATAAAACCTGTATCTGCCAATAAATGAAAGAAAATATTGTGTGGGTAGAATCCCATCACTGATCTAAATCCATTTAGTCCCGCACCCCAAAATACCCAGTAATTATCAACGATTGCGTTGATAGCAGTAGTCCATACCCACACCCGGCTTTCATCCTCAGTATCTTCAAACAGATTAGTCATGTGAATTAGTGCATACTCAGAGGCATTTTGAAGAAAGAAGTATGCTCCAATTGATATCGCCACAGTTAATCCGATGAAAATTGATAAGAGTGCTTTTTTGTGGTTCTTTCCATTGCATAATGCAATAATAACTGCTATAAACGGAGGGAATAACATTACACCTCGAGCTGGGAAAGGCAAAATAGCTATAAAAAAAATTATAGATAGAATGAAAGATAAAGCTAATTTATTACTTGTTTTTTTAAGGATTCTCAATACTATTGTACAAAGACTAAGAGATAAGCAAAGTCCAAGTGTCAAAGTCATATTCAAATAATTGACCGATCCTGTCATGTAAGAGTATACTCGATCTAAATTTTTAAATACAACCAGTGTATATACAAGATTAATAAAAAAAAAAAGAATAAATAAGTATTTAATCTTGTTTGTGTCAAATCCAACGCATAAAATCCCTATAATGACAGCTACCAGATACTTACAAAAGACTGAATATTCATATGTAAAGATGCAACATGTAACTAAAAAGTATAAAAGACATAAGGCCCAAAAAAAACAATAAGATCTGATAGTAACACTACTTTTAATTCTGCTTATAAATCGATGCTTATTCGTTATATATAAAGCCCCAATACAAATAATATATATAGCATAAAGAAAAATACTGGTTTCTTCAACATTTAGAAAAAAACGCAACACATTGACATTAATAATGAGACTTAATAACAGAGTGTCACAATTATATAATAGTCGTCTCGTACACTTCATTGGTGAGCTTACATAGATTCTATCACATTTACAGCAGCGGATATATTTCTTACGCCATGTATTACTTTATTATGGGGAGTAATAAAACGGTTAAGTTTACGTTTCCCAGATCTAAAATATCTTTTTAAAAGATTCCAAAGAAGTAAAAGATTATAACTAGTAACCTGAGTTATTAATTTGTGATATTTCGGATAGAGGGTAATAAAAACACTATACATATAGTTAAAATTAACCTGATTCACTAAATCAGGCCGTCCCATCCGCTTTAAGGCCTTTATGGACGATTCGCACCAAATTGTTGTTGCAGTCCAAGCTTTTGGAATTCTATCTTCCCAGTTTTCAATTATGTCATCCGGTAAGAATGGTAATTTTCTGAGGGTAATATCGGCACGATAATTGCCTCCACCGTGATTTTTACCAGCTCCATTTATAATAATAGGATAATCTATCTCCAAATATTTATCCTCTGCAAGACATACCGCTACACAATTTGCAATATCTGGAGAAGCTCCTGGGAAAAATGAGCCTGATTGTTTGAAAATTTTGTCGAGGGTTTGGCGGCTCACAATCCCATGATAAACACCAGGCAACCCATCGCGCCAAGTAAATCCATCTTTCATACAATGCTTCAAAACGGCCTTACTATCCTTGATATAATATTTCCCAGTCCCATTTCTCAGTCGTAATTCCGCTCCTCTCACACCATAAGCATCGGGCCACCTATAATAAACAGGAGAACATATAGCAGCGGAAATATCATTTTTATCCATCCACTTTACAACGTCAATAATTTCCCGTGTTGTACCATCGTCATCCCCAAGAAAACACACGTATTTGCCGGTTGAATTAAGTATAGCTCTATCTGAATTTTCTGATATAGGCAATTGTCTTCTTTCATGAAAATATTTTACTTGTTTATTGTCAATATTATTTAAATACTCAACAATTTCTCGGTTATCGTAAGTATTGTCCTGAACTACTATCTCAAACTCATTTGATTTAAATCCTACCAATAATTCAATTAATTGTTTGAGATAAAAATATCTATCCTTCGTAGGTATTACTATACTTAATAACGGGTGCATTTTCTTTATTTGAGTATCTTTCGACATAAGTTTTCGTTATTAATCTGTTTTTGGGTCAACTTGCAATATTCTGAACTTTGATGAGAGATGAAATAATCTTTGATAAATCTTTCTGTTTGAAAATTATGAACTTGAGATATGTTGCACTTTATAATTTTTGTTGGCTGCCCTGAGAGCAGACAATTGGTATCCGATAAGTTCATTGGCTTACTAATATAAGTGTATTGCGTTGTTACACAACCACTTCCCTCCCCACCATTTAATTATCGATGTATACATGTTCAACCACACATTATCTCCTATCGTTATCTCGCCTTCAGTCGGAGAAGTTTCAGGTGTCTCTGTATTATAAAGCGCGTGTATGGAGCTGTCCATAATAAAGCATCCGGATGAAATCATGACATGATTGCCTATTGTTACCTTATTGACAGCCTTAAGAAGCACTCCGCTGCAAATCATTACGTCGTTCCCGAGAGTCATTGTGCCGTGGGGCCATATCACAAGATTTGCCCCTTGATTGAGTATCACATCTCCGTTAACAATCAGTTTCCCTTTTATCATCAACTTTGATTGTGTCGAGGCTATTGGCATAGCGTCAACGTCATAGCCAATTGTGAAAAGACCTAATCTCGGCTTGCATTTCAATTCCACGTTCCCCTTAAGCGACTGGATACATAACTTACCCCTAACAACAAAAGGGAAGTATTTAGCTTGACTAAACGGAAGAAGTCTGAAATTTATGTAACCTGTTTTAATCCAATTTATTATTTTTTTTTACATTGTGAAGTAAAAAGCGGATTCCTGGCATATTATTTCAATCTTAACAGTTGTAAGGTTTTGTTGATTAGATTGATGTTCAACCGCTTATTCAGTATCCTTATTGAATAAATGGAAGTAAGCGCGAATAGTACGAATCCCGCCAACCATTTTAGCCAATCAAGATTGACATTCCTGACAAATATGGTGATTCCACAACATATCAGGATTCCTGCAAGTGTGAATATCACAATGCGATTAAAGTGTATCCTATAATTATACCACATTATGAAATCGTATATCAGGAACTGCATGAAGCCGTTCAATGCGTAGGCAATTCCAAGTCCCGATAACCCTAATTTGTTGTATAGAAAGAGTGTGAATAATAGAACTACGGCATTACCAATAACAGAAGATATAAGAAACAACTTACTGGCCTGCTTTGCCAGGAGAATCATACCCATTGAGTTGGAGCATATAATGGTTATGACACCTAAAATGGCGAAATCCAGATAACCGGTGGCTGCAAGAAAGCTATCGGAATAAAGAAACCGTATAAAATACGGAGCGAGAAAAACGAAAAAAACCATCATAGGCATCGCTATCAGTAGGCCTATTTCGGATTGAGCATTTACTGCTTCATGGAGTTTGGTATTATCATCGTTGAAACTTGCGATACGCGGGTAGTACTCGGTTGACATTGCTGTGATAATAATGCCAAAGTAGCTGGTTACAATGGTTGCTCCGGCCTGATACAATCCAACAATATTCAGTCCTCCATGACTACTGACATAAGAAGATATGACAAGTTGAACCGCAGAGAGCATGAACGACATTAACATCAGCGAGAACCCCATCTTAACCATGCCTGATGACCTCAACAAAGCCTCGCGGAGCGTCATGTCAATCCTATGATATTTAACCTTATCGGCGTAGTATCTTGCGATTAATAGTGTAGCCGCAGCGGAGATAATGAGTGAGGGGACGATACCATTGTCACCAAAGAAAAAATACAATGGCAATCCGGCTAAAAGCCCGGCTAAAGCACCCCACATTGTAGAGCAGGCTACATTTCGAAGTTCACGCATTCCGGTATTAATCGCGCGGTAACCATTCGTCTGAATTGTTGCTCCAACAGCCAATGACAGGAATAAATAGCCTATTGTATATTTCTTTGAACCAAATGTCCATTCGCTGAGGAGCGGGGACATGGCAGCCATCAGCAGGATTCCGAATATGCTGGTATAACGGATTATTTTTTTTACAAAAGATATGGTGATATCTACACGTTTTTCATTTCCTGATCCACGAGCGTCTGCGATATCCCTTACTGCACTTTGGTTAATTCCAAGCCCGGCTCCTACACTTAAAAGATGGATGGAAGTGTTATACAGACTTATTATACCCATTCCCGAGGGACCTAATAATAGAGCAACTGCCTTATTCAATCCTACTTTTACAGCTATGTTAAATAGCTGTACGAATCCAAATATGAAAGTACTTTTGAAAGTATTTCTATATGCCGAGTGATCAGCCATAGTTATTTTTGTTTCAGATCAACTTTCTAGATCCACCATCCAGAGGGGAGTGCTACAAAGTGTTTGAAGAAATCATTGACTCCGAGACAGGGTGCTTGAGTGCCAAAAAGACTATAAAAAGTATTAGGTAAATGCACGCTAGAAATTCCGATTTTCTTTTCCGTTTTTGTTCGTTTGAGAAAAGCTTGTTTGTCATCAGCCATTGCTCCAAATACCCAATAGTTGGGTACAGTATCATCCACAGGTCTTAAGGGCGAAACACCTGCTGGTAGAGAGTTTGCGATTGAAATGGCATTTTCACGTTGGCGTGCAATCAGGTCCGGAGTAGCTTTTAGGGATAGTGTGCCGAGGTACGCATTGACGTCAGACGTCATACAACCGTATGCCGCTAACTCAATGTTACACAAAGGAGAAATCTCGCCAAGATCATCGCGAAAACGTGGTCTATCTATGCCATAATCTCGTATTAACATAGCCTTTTTATAGTGTTCTTCTTTCGAAAAAGAAACAGCTCCCCCTTCAATTGCGTTGGGAAGTCTAATTGTTTGAAATGAGTATACGGTGGCGTCCGCCCCCCAATTACCAGCCTTGAGGCCCTTGTACAGAGAACCGAAAGATTCGCTTACGTCGTCAATTAATAATATTCCTCTTTTATGAGCAATATAACGGATCTCATCAACGTATCCAACATACCCGCAAAAATGATTGTGAACTATCGCTTTTGTAGCAGAACCTATTGCTCGCCTGACTGAATCTGGATCCAATGTTCCGGTCGTTGGATCTATATCAGCCCATTTCAGTTTTATACCACTGACAGCAAAGGGCTGCGATGATGCTAAACAACACATAGGTGACGCAATGACTTCATCACCTGGCTGCAAGCCTAACACTCTAATTAGGACTAAATAAGCCGAATTAAATGAATTAGTACATAAGACTTTATCAATACCAATATATTTGGCTAAATTTTTCTCAAATTCGAGAGCATATTTGCCATAAGCTAATTGCTCCGAATGGAATATATTATCCAATTCAGGCAATACTTCTGGGATGTAGGGTTTAAAAAGAGGTATCAAAATATACGATCGATTTTAATGTATTCGAACATATTATTATCTAATCGACGTGTCAAGAAATTATATGGAAGCTTTTCATTTTTTATATAAACTTCTTTATTATATATACTCCAACCGCACCGAATGTAGAAACCTAATACTTTATCTTTACATATCAGCATTCCTGGTAAGTGGGTTGCAGCCAAATAATAATCACATAAGTTCATTAAAAGAAGTCCAATATTTTCATCTTGTCTTTTCGGGGAAACCACTACATTCCCGATCCCCCAACCTTTTAACGAACCGGATATTTTCACTAAATTTAAATAACCTATAAGCTCATTTTCTGACCAAAGTAAAAGGTGAACGTCATCATCTGTAATATTGCTTTTTAACCATTCTTTATGAGCATCATAGGGATAATCCCATACTTGATTTTTCAATCTAATAATTGATTCCAGAGTGCTGGAATTAGTATTTTGATGCTTGATAAAATCAAAATACATCCTACCACCCTTTCTTGATAAGAGACACTATTTTTTCTCTGTCCTCTTCTGTAAGCCACCATCCGCAAGGAATATGCACAAATGCATTATACCACTCCTCCATTCCGGGAAGCTCACGTCTTGAATTTTTGAAAATACTGTGTGTATCACTGCGATGGTGTAGAGGTGACGCTGTGATACCATTGGATTCCATCATCTTTATGAAATCTTCTCTGCGATCTACTTTCATGGTGTATAACCAATATGAGGCATCCGTTCCGGGATAATAGTATGGTAAGGTTACTCCATCTGTTCCGGCTAAGGCTCTGTCGTAGAACTTACCATTAGAAATATATTTTCCGATAATTTCTTTGATATATTGCATCTGAATGAGACCGATGGTGGCATTGACATTGTTCATGGCATATTTGTAGCCGACTTCTGTAATATCATTCTCAAGACGTGATTTTTTCTTGTCGAGGCCGAACCAACGGAGGCAGCGAGCGCGATCTATTTGATCAGTATTCTCCATTGCTAAGAAACCACCGTCAACAGTAGTCATATGTTTGATGGCCTGAAGCGAAAAAATAGTATAGGGTGCGTTGCAACCCGTCATCTTTCCACAGAACCTCGAACCCAGCGCATGAGCCGCGTCTTCAATAAACGGGATGCCTGTTTCTTCATAAATTTTTCGATATGCGTCTATATCACATACCATGCCAGCGTAATCAACAAATACGATAGCTTTTGTTTTATCCGTAATTAGTGATTTTACACTAACGGGGTCTAGTAACCCGTTCCGAGAATCGACATCACCCCAAACGACTTTCGCACCAATCATAGCAATTGCTGTATTGGTTGGTTCTGCTGTCATAGGTGTTGAAATCACTTCATCTCCAGACTTAACACCGGCCAATATAAAAGCGAGATGAAGGGCATCGGTACCGGAATGTAGAGATAAACTATTTTGAGTACCTATATAATTGCGAAACTCATTTTCAAAGTCGTCTACTGCCTGGCCCGTTGCAATATAGCCGCTGTAAAGGATTTTCTCTAAAGCAGGCATTAACACATCTCGTGGAGGCATGAAGGGTTTGACTAATGGTATCATTTTTCTTCTTTATATTTTTTCAGTTCGTCCTTGACGTAATCGAGGGTAAGAAGGCGCTCCTTCATCTGCTTAACATTAAGCTGTTGGGTATTGTCTGAGTTGTATTGCATTCTATCAACTCTATGCCCGTAATCTGCAATGGCCTGATCATAATTGAGGTCTCGGAAATCGGCTGGAATTCGGTAGAAATTGCCTAAGTCTTCAGCTTTTACCATCTCTTCTGATGTGCAAAGGGTTTCGTACATTTTTTCGCCGTGACGGGCTCCAATGATGCGTATTGGCTCTTTGTAATCGAACAATTCTTTGACTGCCGTTGCAAGTGTCTCAATCGTAGCAGCAGGAGCTTTCTGAACGAAAAGATCTCCGGGATTGGCATTTTCAAATGCGAAGAGAACAAGATCGACTGCTTCATCCAGCGACATCATAAACCGGGTCATTTCCGGGACTGTCACTGTCATCGGTTTCTTTTTTTTAATCTGGTCAATAAACAGCGGGATTATTGATCCTCGGGAGCACAGAACGTTTCCATAGCGAGTGGCACAAATGACGGTACTGTTTGCTTTAGCACGCGGGTCGCGGGACTTGGCAATAGCTAGTTTTTCCATCAATGCTTTTGTCATGCCCATTGTGTTTACAGGATAGGCCGCTTTATCGGTAGAAAGTACTACAACTCGCTTTACCCCATTGCGTACAGCTGCCTCCAACACGTTCTCTGATCCGAGAACATTAGTTCTTACGGCTTGAAATGGGAAAAACTCGCAAGCAGGAACTTGTTTCAAAGCCGCTGCACTGAAAACATAGTCTACACCTGCCATGGCATTATTAATACTATCGAAGTCTCGAACATCGCCTATGATAAAGTTGACCTTTGGTGACTGTAGGCGATGTCGCATTTCATCTTGTTTCTTTTCATCACGACTGAAAATTCGTATTTCCTTGATGTCACTATCAAGGAATCTTTTCAGTACCGCATTACCAAAAGAACCAGTACCGCCTGTAATTAATAAGGTTTTATTTTTGAATATACTCATAATTAAATTATTAGTCTTGGTTAAATATGTCGCGCGTGTAGACCTTTTCAGAGACATCAATGAGGTCGGCGCTTGTGCGATTGGCTAGGATGACGTGGGAGAGGCGTTTAAACTCGGCCAGGTCGTTGGCCACACGCGAGCCAAAGAAAGTTGAGCCGTCTTCAAGTGTGGGTTCGTAGATGATGACTGTAGCACCTTTGGCCTTTATGCGCTTCATAACACCCTGAATGGATGACTGACGGAAGTTGTCGGAATTTGACTTCATGGTCAAACGGTAGACTCCGATTGTGATAGGTTCATCGGGCGTCCATCCTGCCATGCGAAGCACTTGATCGGCGATGAAGTCCTTGCGGGTGCGGTTGCTCTCAACGATGGCCGACATCATATTCTGAGGCACGTCGGCATAGTTGGCGAGTAACTGCTTAGAGTCTTTAGGCAGGCAGTAGCCGCCGTAACCGAACGATGGGTTGTTGTAGTGAGTACCTATGCGAGGATCGAGACCGATCCCTTCGATGATAGCCCGAGAGTCGAGACCCTTAACCTCGGCATAGGTGTCGAGCTCGTTGAAGTAGCTCACCCGCAGGGCCAGATATGTATTGGCGAACAGTTTCACAGCTTCGGCCTCCTTCATGCCCATGTAGAGCGTGGGAATGTCCTGCTTGATAGCACCCTGCTTGAGGAGATCGGCAAACACGCGGGCTTTTTCCTCAAGCATGGCAGGATCGGTAAGACGAAGAATTGCTTCGTTCTCGTCAACAAATTCGGGCTTGTCAATCACCTTGGGCACGCCGGCGATGATACGTGAGGGGTAGAGGTTGTCATACAGCGCCTTTGACTCGCGGAGGAACTCGGGGAAGAAGAGCAGATTGAAGCGACTGACACCCTTGGCGGCGTACTTGACGTAAAGGCTACGACAGTAGCCGACAGGTATAGTCGACTTTATGACCATCACAGCGTCGGGGTTGACTGAAAGAACAAGGTCGATGACGTCCTCGATGCAGTGGGTATCAAAGTAGTTCTTTGCAGGATCATAGTTTGTCGGAGCGGCGATCACGACAAAGTCCGCCTTTCCGTAAGCCTCGAATCCGTTAATGGTTGCTGTGAGATCAAGGCCTTTTTCGGCAAGGTAGCGCTCGATATATTCGTCCTGAATAGGTGATCTTCGCTGGTTGATCAGCTCGACTTTCTCGGGTACTACATCTACAGCCGTCACTTTATTATGCTGGGCAAGCAATGTGGCAATTGAAAGTCCTACATATCCTGTTCCGGCTACAGCAATATTGTGATGTATTGTTTCTTCCATATGCTCAATATTAGTTGTCTCAGTATTCCGCTATTGTTTATTGTATTCCAGAGCATGACGAAAGCTTCTAGATCGTAGTGGTTGAGATCGAGACGAGAGTTCGGATAGGATGCGGCTATCGAGTGTTACTTGAGTTTCGTTGTCTAGAATCCCGGGAAAGAGTGAGTATGCGAAACTACGGTAACTACGGAGGATACTTTAACCAATGTTTGAGAAATCCTCAATCTTGTTGCGTTCATACTACCGGAGTTTTGCTCTTTCGGAATTATCTCCGAATTATTGAGCAATATTCTCTCGCATGATCAGTGCAAGCCTTTGATAGTTCTCGCATGTAATTACTTCAGGGAAGTAGCCATCTTTCTTCAGTGTTGTTATCAAGTTCCTTTTATCGTGAGGTAAGCAGTATAAATGATTGCTACTTTTGGAAAAATCATTTCAGACTCTAAACTCTCTTCAATTTTTTGCCACACATTCTATGTCATTGCTCAGCTACACGATTTTCTTCATCAGATGGTCTATGCCTAGAGAAACAGAAATTGTCGGTAAGAGACCATTCATCATGAGATAATGACAATACGGCATAATAAACTTGGAATCACCCAATTTGATCATTTCAGGATTGGAACTTCTCGCAGTTGTCAGCATATCAGGATTTTCGTTTCATGATTATGCTAAATACTTCTGCCTCAATAAATCTGATTGCGTCTTTTCATCCATATTTTGTTTCAGCCCATTTTGACCGATAGTCCATAACTCATCTTTAGAATGGCAGGAATCGAATTGTCAGACAAAATGTATGAATTCAGGGTCAACCTCGATAGCGGCAGACAGAAGCCCCGGAAGTTCAACAATAAGACGTCGTTTTCTCATGCCTTTCACCGATAACAAACGTCCCTGATAACCATCCAGACGACCGCCATGAATGTGAACCGACTTACCACACATTGCCTCTGTGAGTTCTCCCGGTTTATAATATAACGGTGTCTCAATGTTGCCGACAGCAAATATAAACCGATCCATTTCCTCATCCCGAACCGTTATAGGTTCATTCTTGGTCTTTCCACGCTGGTAGCGATACTGGAGTGTTGGATACTGATCTACAACAGGATCGAGTATCTCTTTAGCCTCGTGGACAAATAACAAATCCTGTATCACTGGCACATCTCTGCGTTGCAACCGTCCCCCTATTTTCATTACCATTTGAGTCATCGGGGTGAATACCTCCAATCCTGCTTTTGCCAGATCGTGGATTGCAAGAGTATTTGCAGTTCTGCGCTTGAGATCACGCATCACAAACCATCGCTTTTCGGAGGGGTGCATAAAGATGTATTCTGTGACCTTAGGGCAAATCTTCAAATCCCGCCTAAGCTTACATATTCATGAAACTTAGGTAGTTATAACAAACTTCAAAAAAGGATGAGGTTTTGACGATAATCAACTTACCTCGATTTGTTCCTCCTCCCACTCTGGTAACTTGTAAGGCCTATTAAGTGTTAAAATTAGGTATCTCTATGTAAGAGATACTCTCTTTCGGACGCGAAATTAAGAATAATTATTGGAACGCACAAATTTGGTACGATAAATTCAGGCCTAATATGCAAAATGGAGGCGAGGGGGGGGGCAACGCACTGAAATAGATTAGCTTAGAACCATATGGGATAAAATGAAAAAAAATTGCTTTTATTGCGGGAACAATAAGGCGGTAAAAGCCGGCATAAGTCAGGAAGACAGAGTTATCAATGTAAATCATGCGGGCGACAATTTGCCGGTGGCAAATGCCTCTAGGAGAGCGATTGAAGACTGAATATATCGAGGGCAAACAGCCCCTTGCGTAGCGGTCGTAAAAATGCCAAGTCGACAAAAGAATGATATGACGTCACTTGAAAACCATGCATCATGTTCGTGTAATATCCAAACATAAAGAAGTAGTCGTCAACATGGATACGACCCTATTGCGGCCATAGCTTCGGGTTAATGGTTATCAAAGATTCTTTTTGCAACAAAATTCTATGGAATAAGTTCGTTCGCAACGAAACCATTGTAGGCTATCAAGAAGGCATTGCGTGGCTTCGGGAACACGGATTTCGCATCTACGGTATAGTCTACGATGGTTATTGACGCCTTACGGCCTTATCCTGTGAAACGTATCAGCTCCATTAAATAATGATTATATGTCGGCATCAGACTAACCATCCGGAGTTGCCTCCCCCACTGAAACTCTAACCAAACGTATTACGCATATGTACAAATAGGAATTTACGGCGGAACTGCATGTGTGGCCGGAACGATGGCAGGAGTTTATACGAGAGCGCACGCTCGACCTTATCAAAATCATAGTACTGATGACAAGATGCTTGTCTGCAATTTTAGAGGCCCCCACATCTTTGTTCATGCCTATAAGAATGGTAAAACTCTCAGGATATCTAATTTTAGGGTTGCTTGATCCGGTCCTCCTACCAATATCATTATTCTATTCATTATTAATTATTTCCAACGAATCTACCAGTAGATATATTGATACCTTTTACTGCAAGATCTTGAAGATAATCCTCATGTCAAGTGATAATGAGCAGTTATCTACATACCACGTATCGAATACAAATTTTATGTCCATGTAATGTTATTTCTTCCATTGACCTGCGTCCAACCGATAATGCCGAGACGCACTTCGTGGCGTCGAGCCTATTCTGGAATATCAAAGGTCAAGATAACGAGGCAATAACGGACGAGGCCCAATCAGCGACATGTCGCCTTTCAGCACGCTCCATAGCCGCAGCAGTTCATCAAGAGATGTCTTCTGATAATATTGCCTATTTTTGTTATCCTTTGCTCATTCGGCAGCAACACTCCACTCGCATCGCACTCGTTAGTCATTGATTTGAACTTAACTACCTTGAAAATCTCTCCATCTCTTCCAGGCCGTTCCTGAAAGAAGAAAACTCCCGCATCCTTATTGGCAAAGTGAAGCAAAAATATCATTGCTATCAAAGGTACTGATAGAAATAACAACACTCCACCAGAAACAACGATATCAACTGGCCGTTTGAATAAAGATCTATAAAGTTCATATATATTAATAATTATCAAGGAAACAACTATTTATTCAGCAATCTATTGTCTATATCTTGCTTTAGGCGCTTATAAATGGATGCCGTATCTAATTCACTATTTATCAATTTAATTATGTTTCTTGATAAATCTAATTTTATCGTAGACCAGTTGACAATAGCTTTGTATAACATTTTATTAAATGTTTTTGAATTGAAATTATAACCAATTTTATAATTATCGATCATTTGAGCAGTTTCACCAGGTAGATTATTTAACACAAAGCATCCGGTAGCAACATAATCATTAAATTTATAGCTGTGCACAACCAAAGTACCCTCTTTAAATGAATTTATAGCAATATCACAATAAGAAAGATATTTCAACAAATCTTTATAAGCAAGCCTGCCTGTAATCTCAGCATTAAGGTTGTATTTTTGCGCATACTCATTAATATATCCAGCTTTCTCTCCATCCCCGACAAACCACATTTTGTATGGAAACTTTTTTTCTTGAAGCATTTTGAGCCCTTTAAGAATGACATCAAAATCATAACTCTGACCGAGAGAACCGCCATACGCTATCCATATTTCATTGTCCGGTTTCTTTATCATTACATTAGATTCAGCAATAAGCTGTATAATAGTACTATTATCTACTCCAAGATAAGTGTAAGAATGTGGAACTAATGGATTATGCACATGAGCAATTTCTGAATACTTTTTTGATTCCCCTGAAATGTAATCGGCCATTTTATAAGCCTTATGAGTCATAAATCTCCAAGGAGATACCATAATATCAATCATTTTTTTGAATGGTACTATAGGTATCAGTGAATCAGGCCATAGATCTATTACATCTATTACAAAAGGGATCTTATACTTTTTACAATATTTCCCGGCGATGTATGCCGCACTTGAAGTAGGCATTGCGCAATAAACCAAATCTGGATGGTTCTCAAGATTTTTTAGGTACTTTTTTAAGGAAAGTGCAAATTTTAAATGACTATATATTCTACCGAAAGATAAATTTTTTTTATAAGCAGGGACGTGTAATCGTATACGATTAGTTAGAAAAGCTATATCGGATTCGGAGCAATACTGTTTTTTACCATGGTTAAAATCTGTAGTAACTGCAAAGACATTATCCGACGCAAATGTATTACGGGCAATCTTACCAAGACGACCTGACTGGGATAGACCGAATACTGATATAAGTAATACGTTCATTGCTGAAGTAGATGTCTACGTGAATACAGTCGTTTAATAATCTGAAATATAAACCGGAGACGACGGTAATAGGCTATAAATAATAGCGAATATGGATTTTTCCCAGTGGTCGCATTTGCTCCATGTCTTCTGTATCCAATCAGCGATTCTGAAATGAATTTTACATAATGTAGTTTGTAAGATATTAGTCCAATACATAAATCATACGGGGATGCTAGGAAATGGTAAGATTAATTCCATGTGTGCTTTTGTAAAAACCATGTAACAGCCGATGTAGGGATTGTGTAGTATAACTTCTTAAATGGATATCGAGTAAAATTTTCTTTTACTACATATCTCCCCTCTATATTTCTTTCTCCGTCAATAATTATCCTGTTACATATTACGCACTCCGTGTTATCTGAATCAAGAATACTTATCTTCTCAACTCTATCGTAGCCATATATATCTTGATCAGCAGGAAATATATAATCTCCTTTAGCATATCTAAGAGCATTCTCAAAATTTCCGACAGGATTCATGGTTAATGAAATTACGATAGAATTTTATTCTACTATCCTTAAAATTGTTTAGAATATCAACTGTGTGATCGTTTGAAATATCACCTGATACGATAATTTCGTCATCATTTTTAAGTTGATCTGAAATACATTCAACTTGTGACTTAATACACGCTTCTCCGTTATGTTGCAATACAAACACTAATCATGATATAAATTTAAGTAAGATTATACGGAGAAGTTTTTCTAGTCGTTATTGTTAAAGAAATGCTATTTCGAATCATTGCCATGTATATATAATCTGTTTTTGTTACACTTAAAATTTTTGATAATGATGCAAAACTTTACTGCTATCTGGGTCTTACACCCGCAATATATGTTGCCGCTACTGAAGTCTCATGACCTCCTTGATGCCAAGCTCGTCGTACATCTGCTGCAACTCCGTTTCATTGCGGTCGGAAACCACAAGCAGACGGTCGCCGACGGCCAGTTCGGTGTTTCCGCGCGGAACAAAATATTCGCCAGCACGGAATATCATCACGACCAGCGTATTGTCGGCTATATCGATATCTCGCAGCGTATTGCCCTTGCTCAGCATCGACTCGGTCACCTCTATCTCCGAGAAATTGCTCTTTATGCTGTCCGGAATACCCACCTTGAATAGAGGCTCCTTCTCCTCGAATGCCAGACGCAGCCAGTTGGCCATACCGCTCACCGTCGTACCCTGAATGAACAGCGACAGCAGCGTCACCATGAACACCACATTGAATATGAGCTGCCCGTTCTCCACTCCGGCCACTATGGGATAGGTGGCGAAGATGATCGGGACGGCACCGCGAAGTCCCACCCACGATACGAACAGCCGCGCCCGTGCCGTAAACTTACGGAACGGCAGCAGACAGAGGAACACGGCCAGCGGACGCGCCACGAATATCAGAAACACGCCGACGGCGCCGCCCAGCATCAGCACCTCGGGATACATCAGCTCGTCGGAGTTGACAAGCAGACCTATCGTCAGGAACATCACTATCTGGGCCAGCCATGTGAATCCGTCGAAGAAAGTCGCCAGATTACCTCTGTGCGACAGTTTGTGGTTGCCTACGACCAGTCCCGTAATATACACCGCCAGATAGCCGTTACCCCACACCAGTGCGGTGAACGAGAACGAGAAGAAGACGAAAGCCAGCAACAGCACCGAATACAGCGACGCATTGTTCTTTATGTTGATACGGTTGATCGTAAAAACAGCCAGCCGTCCGATGCTGTAACCCAAGGCCGAACCGACCAGCATCTGCACCACGAACTTTATTATGGTGTTTCCCATGCTCACACCTTCGCCCGACAGTGTAACCACCGATACCATGACTATCGTAAGCATGTAGGCCATCGGGTCGTTACTTCCGCTCTCCAGCTCGAGCAGCGGACGCAGATTCTGGGTCAGGCCCTGCTTCTTTGTTCGCAGGATCGAGAACACCGAGGCCGAATCGGTCGAGGCCATCGTCGAAGCCAGCAGCAAGGCCACCGGAAACGACATCGCCAGCCCCACCCACGACGAGAAGAAGTAGATGAACCCGCCCGTGACACATGCCGTTATCGCCACACCCGCCGTGGCAAGCACCACTCCCGGACCTATAATGGGCTTTATCTCCGCGAACTTGGTATCCATGCCTCCCGAGAACAGAATTATACACAAGGCAAGCATACCGATGAACTGCGTGATCTCGAAAGAATGAAAATTTATGAAATTAAATCCGAAGATCATTCCCACTCCGAGGAACAGCAACAGGGCAGGCGCCCCGAAACGATAGGCCACCTTGCCGGCCAGCACGGCCACGAAGAGCAGCAGCGCCCATACCAATAATATATTCTCACTCATAAACCCAACTTTGTCCGTTACACACTAAACCCGGTCCTTCAGTGATTGCGGCGCATCCGCCACACCGGCGACACCTTTTTGATTTACGCCTCCTCGGCCGCCGCACATACAAGCTCCCGGTCATCTCATACGACCCGCTCCGCCGGAGCCGGCATTTCCTTTTTCAAAAAATCTACCAAACACACCTTACCAGCGCATTCCGTGAAAACAAGCTCCGCTTGACTCACGCTCCGCAACGGCCGGCACAACCGAAAAACAGCGACCGGATTCCGGCACGAATCACCGCAACAGCCGTCCGCGCCAAACGGAAGCATCCCCCGACACCGGCGCCCGCTACTGAGGAATGAACGTATAGGTTATCGTTCCGCTGTGCTTCTCCGGAGCCGACATGTCGATATTGAACAGCGACTCCCGCGCCGCCTTCAGCGCCTCCTCCCGCATTATCTCGTCACCGCCCGACGTCACCTTGGCCGAAAGCACCTCGCCGCCGCGGTTGATCGTGACAGCCACGACCACCTGCCCTCCGGCATCGCACTTGTAGGCCGGCACCACCAGACGCCGCTTGGTGCGCACGGGATCCTTGAACTCGAACCTCACCGTCACTCCGCCCTTGACCTTGGCATCGCGGCCCTCGGTCACCGTCTCGGCCTCCTTTCCGCCGCGGTCGGCGTCGAGGATCGACTGCGCCTCGGCCAGACCCGCCTCGTAGGCGGCACGGTTGGCGGCCATTCCCGCCTCGATCTCTTTCGCCGAGGCATTCAGTTCCGAAGTCTTCGTACCGCGGTCGTCCTTGAGATCCTCGTTCAGCATGGCATCGTTCGAGGTGCGGTTGCGCACCGCCGACCAGTCGATGTCGGAAGCCAGTTTCTGCTCGATCTCGCGCTCCAGACGCTCCTTTTCGGCATCAAGCTGATCGAGCACCTGAAGGTCGATGTACATGCCCTGCTCGTGGGGTTTGGATCCGATCACTATCTTCGATCCTACGAAGACTATGCCCAGCACGAGATACACGATTATCATCACGCTGAGTCCCAGCCGATGGTCGTAGGCCCATTCGCCGGCATCCTGCCGGCGGTTGTCGAACGGCAGACGCAGACGTTGCCTGCGCGCGCGTTGCGGCGTCCGCTTGCCGTCCCCGTCGGACGATGCGTTATGTATCTCGGTATTTGACATATCCGTGCTCGGCTTGTTACAAAACTATCGCAAAAGTACGTTTTTTTTGCGAAATATTAGTATCTTTGTCCGCATTATTAACACTTCGGCACTGAAACACAAATACAAACTATAACGAAACATGCAGACCAAACAACAGACCCTCGCCGCACCGATATCATTCTCGGGCAAGGGATTGCATACCGGAGTCAGCGTTACGATGACGGTAAATCCGGCTCCTGACAACAGCGGAATAGTATTTCGCCGCACCGACCTCGAAGACATGCCTACGGTACCGGCGCTCTGCGAATACGTCAACGACACCTCGCGCGGAACCACCATAGAGAAGGGCGCCGCCAAGGTCAGCACGATAGAACACATTCTGTCGGCGCTCTGGAGCATGGGCGTTGATAATGCCCTGATCGACATCGACGCGCCCGAGGCCCCCATCATGGACGGCTCGGCCCGCGAATACGTGGAGCGCATCGGCGAAACGGGACTCGTCGAGCAGAAGGCCGACCGCAAGTACTACGAGGTGACCGAGAAGCAGGTATACACCATTCCCGACAAGGGCGTGGCTATCATCATCTACCCCGACGACGAATTCTCGGTATCGGTGCATGTCGACTACAATTCGAAGGTGATCGGCAACCAGTACGCCACGCTCGACATGTTCAACGACTATGCCGAGAAGATAGCGCCCAGCCGCACGTTCGTGTTCCTGCACGAGCTGGAACCGCTGCTCAAGATGAACCTCATCAAGGGCGGCGATCTGGACAACGCCATCGTGGTGGTCGAGAATCCCGTGTCGGAGGAGCAGCTGTCGCACCTCAAGCAGGTGTTCCACAAGGAGGACATCCGCGTGACCGGAGGCTATCTGAACAATCTCCAGCTGCGTTCGAGCAACGAGCTGGCATGTCACAAGCTGCTCGATCTGCTGGGCGACTTCGCGTTGCTCGGAATGCGAATAAAGGGCCGCGTATGGGCCTCGCGCCCGGGCCACTATGCCAACACCGAGTTCATGAAGCAGCTCATCCGCGCCATACGCCGCGACGGCGAGAAGCCGGCGTTCAAATACAATCCGGCCAAACCGGCCCTGCTCGACGTGAACGACGTGCGCAAGCTGCTGCCCCACCGCTATCCGTTCCTGCTGGTGGACAAGGTGTTCTATCTGGACGACAAGTCGATCGGCGCCATAAAGAACATCACGGCCAACGAACCTCAGTTCACGGGCCACTTCCCCACCGAGCCGGTAATGCCGGGCGTCCTGCTGGTCGAGGCTCTGGCTCAGGCCAGCGGCATCATCCTGCTCAGCGGCGTGGAGCATCCCGAGGAGTATTCGACCTACTTCCTGCGCATCGACAACGTGCGTTTCAAGCGCAAGGTGGTCCCCGGCGACACGGTACAGCTTGAGGCCCACATCACCGAACCTGTCCGCCGAGGCATAGCCACGGCTCTGGGAAAAGTGTTCGTCGGCGGCGTGCTGGCATGCGAGGCCACCCTTATGGCACAGATTGTGAGAAACAAGAAACCCGAATAGACCGTAATCATGATTAGCAAGTTGGCATACGTTCATCCCGACGCGAAACTGGGCGCGAACGTCGTCGTCGAGCCGTTCGCCTGCATCGCGGGCGACGTGGTGATAGGCGACGACTGCTGGATAGGCCCCTCGGCCGTCATCCACGACGGCGCGCGCATAGGCAAGGGATGCCGCATACATCCGTGCGCCTCGATAGCGTGCACGCCTCAGGATCTGAAATTCAAGGGCGAGTATTCGACTGCCGAGATCGGCGACTACAACGAGATCCGCGAATACGTCACCATCAGCCGCGGCACCGCATCGCGCGGCAAGACGGTGGTGGGCTCGCACAACCTCATAATGGCTTACGCCCACATAGCGCACGACTGCGTGGTAGGCGACCGCAACGTCATAGTCAACCGCGTGTCGCTCGCGGGCGAAGTCGAGATAGGCGACTGGGTGGTGATCGGAGGCCACACGGCCGTCCACCAGTGGGTGCACATAGGCAGCCATGCCATGATACAGGGCATGTCGGGCGTGTCGAAAGACATTCCGCCGTTCATCACCACCTCCAACGACGACCACTATGCCGGCATAAACAAGATAGGAATGTCTCGCCGCGGATTCTCGCAGGAGCGCATATCGGCCATCCACGAGGCATGCCGCATTCTGTTCCAGAGTGGCATGAACTACATGGACGCCTGCGACAGGGTCGAGGCCGAACTGCCGCAGTCCCCCGACCGCGACTACCTGCTGGAGTTCATCCGCTCGTCGAAGCGCGGCTGCATCAAGCAGTACACCAGCGTGACCGACTGACGTCCGGACTGCGCTGCCCCACCATCCGGAATACCGGCATGCGGAAACGGCGGATGCGGCGGCCGGATAACGGACGGACGCGATGCGACAAGCGGCGGAAACAGCCCGCGCCGGGCAGTAAAAGGGGCATAAAATTCGCAAAATGAGAAAAATCGAACGATTTTTTCTCCGATTATTAGGCATAATAGTTTTTTTTCACTATTTTTGCATCGTGAATCCAAGGAATAAGGGGACGGGAAGTCCCCTTATTTCGTAGTTATAACCGACGAAATCATGATAGACTGCACCAAAATAAAAGAATTGGCCGACCGCGAACTGGCCGGCACCGACATGTTCACCGTAAGCTGCAAATGCTCGCCCACGAACGAAGTGGAACTGCTCATCGACAGCGACACGTCGGTTACGATAGAGGCCTGCGCCGAGTTGAGCCGTGCCATAGAGGCGCAGCTCGACCGCGACGAGGAGGACTTCTCGCTCACCGTGGCCTCGGCCGGCATAGGGTCGGAACTGTGCGACATACGCCAGTACCGCAAGCTCATCGGCTCGTCGGTGGAGGTCCTGCTCCTCAACGGCATGAAGATACTGGCCCGTCTGGACGGAGTCGCCGACGATGGCATCACCGTATCCTACGAGGAGAAGCAGACCGTCGAAGGCAAGAAGCGCAAGGTGGCGGTGAACGTGGTCCGCTCCTACCGATTCGACGAGATAAAATACACCAAGGAGTATCTCGATTTCAAATAGACAAAAGATAAAAGTAAGATAAAAAACGGAAATAAAATGGAAAACTTAAATCTTATCAGCAACTTCGCTGAGTTCAAAGAGCTTAAAAACATCGACAAGGCAACAATGATCGGCGTTTTGGAGGATGTGTTCCGTCACGCGTTGCAGAAACAGTTCGAAAGCGACGAGAATTTCGACGTCATCATCAACCCCGAGAAGGGCGACCTGGAGATCTGGCGCAACCGCGAGGTGGTGGAGGACGATGCCGTCGAGAATCCCAACACGCAGATAGCCGTATCGGAGGTGAAGGCCATCGACGACACCTACGAGGTGGGCGACGAGTACACCGACCAGATCAAGATGAACCAGTTCGGCCGCCGCGCGGTACTGTCGCTGCGCCAGAATCTGGCCTCGCGTCTGCTCGATCTGGAGAAGGCCAACCTCTACGAGAAATACTCGGAGAAGGTGGGTGAGATAATCACCGGCGAGGTGTATCAGGTGTGGAAGCGCGAGGTGCTGATTCTCGACGACGAGGAGAACGAGCTGATCCTGCCCAAGAGCGAGCAGATACCCAACGACTTCTACCGCAAGGGCGACACTATCAAGGCCATCGTGAAGAGCGTGGAGATGAACAACAACCAGCCGCGCATCATCCTTTCGCGCACGGCAAGTCAGTTCCTTGAGCGCCTGTTCGAGCAGGAGGTTCCCGAGATCTTCGACGGTCTGATCACCATCAAGAGCATCGTGCGCATCCCCGGCGAGAGGGCCAAGGTGGCGGTGGAGTCCTACGACGACCGCATCGACCCCGTAGGCGCATGCGTGGGCATGAAGGGTTCGCGAATATACACCATCGTGAAGGAGCTGCGCAACGAGAACATCGACGTAGTAAACTACACCTCGAACCCGCAGCTTATGATCCAGCGCTCGCTCAACCCCGCCAAGATATCGAGCATCACCATCGACGAGGAGCGCAAGACGGCCGCCGTCTATCTCAAGCCCGATCAGGTGTCGCTGGCCATCGGCAAGGGCGGTCTGAACATCCGTCTTTCGAAGATGCTCACCGGCTACGACATCGACGTCTACCGCGAGATCGAGGAGGAGGATGTGGCTCTTACCGAATTCGCCGACGAAATCGAACCGTGGATCATCGAGGCGCTCAAGACGGCCGGATGCGACACCGCCAAGAGCGTACTGGAGCTGACGGTGGAGGAGATCGCCACACGCGCCGACCTCGAGACGGAGCAGGCGCAGAAGGTGATCGAGATACTGAAAGCGGAGTTCGAATAGAGTGTTTAATCAGGATTTAAGTAAACAGTGACAATATGACCAATAACAGAAAAGTAAGGCTCATTCAGGTGGCAAAGGAGTTCAAGGTGGGACTTAACACCATCATGGACTATCTGCTCAAGAAGGGCGTGAATATCGACGGTTCGCCGAATTCGCCGGTCAGCCCCGAGGTGTATGCCATTCTTGAAAAGGAGTTCGGCGCGAACCGCACCATTACAGGAAACGAGCGCGACAACATTCGCGAACGCATTTCGCTCAAGCAGGCCAGCGTAACGCTCGACGAGGCCAAGAAGGGCGAAAAGGATGCCGACGAGCAGGAGGTCATCATCAAAAGCAACGTGATAAGCGTCAAGGACGAGGTGCCCCAGCCCAAGATACTGGGCAAGATAGATCTCAGTCCCAAGAAAAAGCAGGAGCCGCAGCGGACCGAGGCTCCCAAGCCGCAGCCCGCTCCCGAGAAGAAGCAGGAGCAGCCGCGCAAGAGCGAGGAGAAACCCGCTCCCGCTCCAGCTCCGGCACAGGCCCCGGCGGCTGAAAAGCCCAAGGCTCCCGAGATGCAGGAGAAACCGGCCACGGCACCGGCTCCCGCCGCAGTCGAGGCCAAGAGCGACAAACCCGAGACCACCAAGGAGGCCGAGGCTCCGAAGAAGGAGGACAACATCTTCCGCCCCAACCACATGCAGCTGGCCGGCCCGCAGATACTCGGCACGATGGACGTGTCGGGCATAATCCCGGGCGGCAAGCACAAGCGCAAGCGTCTGGACAAGGAGAAAGTCGACGTCAACAAGGCCAACAAAGGCGGCGGCGACCGCAACAAACAGTCGCAGGGCGGCCAGAAAAACAAGCCCGGCCAGAACGGCGGCAACAACAATGCAGGCGGCAACGGCAACCGTCCCGCCGCAGGCGAGGGACGCCGCAGCAAGAACAAGGCCAACAAACACCAGTCGAAACCGGTCGTTCGCCCCGAAGTGAGCGACGAGGAGGTATCGAAGCAGATAAAGGACACTCTGGCGCGTCTTACCTCGAAGGGTGCCAAGAACAAGGGCGCCAAATACCGCAAGGAGAAGCGCGAGGAGATACGCGAGAAGATGAGCGAGGAGATGGAGCGCGAGCAGATGGAGCGTTCGGTGCTCAAGGTCACCGAATTCGTCACCGTGAGCGAGCTGGCCACCATGATGAACGTGTCGCCCATGGAGGTCATTTCGGCCTGCATGAACCTCGGACTCATGGTGTCCATCAACCAGCGTCTCGACGCCGAGGCACTCGTGGTCGTGGCCGAGGAGTTCGGCTTCAAGACCGAGTTCGTGTCGGTCGACATTCAGGAGGCCATCGAGACCGAGACCGACAGCGAGGAGGATCTCCTTCCGCGTCCGCCTATCGTGACCGTCATGGGCCATGTCGACCACGGTAAGACGTCGCTGCTTGACAACATCCGCAAGACCAATGTGATCGAGGGCGAGGCCGGCGGCATCACGCAGCAC
>CAZFIN010000002.1:0-61948 GCA_964519525.1 uncultured Alistipes sp.
CCCCTACGACGCCAAGTTCACGGGGCTGCACATCCTTTTCGACAAGGAGAACGTGACCAACACCATCGGCGAGTACGTGTCGTCGCTGGGCCTTTCGCAGCTGCGCATCGCCGAGACCGAGAAGTACGCCCATGTGACCTTCTTCCTCAATGGCGGCCGCGAGGACAAGTTCGAGGGTGAGGACCGCATTCTTGTCGCGTCGCCCAAGGTGGCCACCTACGACCTGCAGCCCGAGATGAGCGCCTACGAGGTCAAGGACAAGCTGGTTGAGGCGCTCGGCACGCAGAAGTTCGACTTCATCTGCCTCAATTTCGCCAACGGCGACATGGTGGGCCACACGGGTGTCTACGAGGCTATCGAGAAGGCCGTCAAGGCTGTCGACGAATGCGTGTCGGCCGTTGTCGAGGCTGCCAAGGCCAACGGCTACGAGGTGGTCATGATCGCCGACCACGGCAATGCCGATTTCGCGGTCAATGCCGACGGCACGCCCAATACGGCCCATTCGCTCAATCCCGTGCCCATCGTCGTGGTGTCGGACCGCGTCAGGAGCGTCCGCAACGGCATACTGGCCGATGTGGCTCCTACGGTCCTGAAACTCATGGGTCTTGAGCAGCCTGCCGAGATGACCGGCGAGGCTCTCGTGGAGATGAAATAGGCGCCATCCTGCCGCAAGGCATGCAAATGACAAAGCGGTACCGCACCAATGTGCGGTACCGCTTTGTCGTTGCTTGTACGCCGGGCCGTTCCGGACGTACCGGTCTGCCTATCCGTGTCAGCGTCTGCGCCGGGCCGCCGCGAGCAGCATGCCTGTCGCCGCTGCGGCGCCGACCGCCCACCACATCCATGCCGGCACCCCGCCGGTTGCCTGATCATCCATGCCGGCGAACGGATCCTCGCCGAGATACTCCCCGTCGGCAATCGCCTTCAGCGCACGGTTCAGCACGGCGTCGCCGTCGGTGAAGGCCACCTCGTCGTATGTGAGGGGCACATGTATGTCGGGCACCACTCCGCGGCCGTAGGGTATGCGTGGCGACTGCGTCTGGTCGAATACGCACTTCACGAGCGGTATGCGCCACATCACGCGCGAATTGGGCAGACTTATGTCGGCGAACTTCAGGGCCGTCATGTAATGGTAGGCCGTGCGTGTCTCGCGGCCTATTATCAGGCCTCGGTGCGAGCGCATCACCATGGCCGGGAAGAGCGTCGCGGCCGAACTCGACATCTCGTTGGTCAGCACGTATAGCCTGCCGCCGTAATGCGCCGCCGAGTCGGGCCGGATGATCAGCGGTTCCTCCTGTGTGCGGAAACCTCCGTGCTCCGTATCGGCTGCATACTCCTCGCCGAATATGTCGTCCATTTCCGGTGTGTAGTTGCGGCTGTGCGCGAACGACGGGAACGATCCTCTGCGGCACACCTTGCTGTACCCCCTCACCGCCGCGTAGGGTCGGTCGGTGCAGTACGACAGCAGTTTTTTCGTCACCTCGTCGTGACCTCCGCTGTTGTTGCGCAGGTCGAATATCAGATGCGGCGCGTCGTGGTGCTCGATTATGAAGTCGCGTATCTGCTCCGTTTCCACCTCGTCGAGATGAAATGTCGAAAGCCCGATGTATGCCGTCGAGTCGTCGAGCATCTTCATGTCGAAGTTGCGTTTATCGTAGTGGTTTATGTAGCTGAACTCGATGGTCGTGGGGGTGAACTGCACTCTCTCGCCCTTCCACACGTGGCCGGCGACCTTCAGTGTCTGCCCGTCGTCGAACGTCACGGTATAGCCTCTGTCGGCCTGTGCGTGGCGGAAGTCGTCGAGATACATGCTGTTCAGACGTGCTAACTGCATGAATTTCACGTAATCCTCGATCCGTGCGTCGTAACCCGACACGCTCCGTGCCGTGTGACGCAGCACCGAGTCGGCCGGTATGCCGTCGATTGCGGTCACCCGGCGGTTCAGATACTGTTCGAAACCCGCTGTTGCGCGCATTATCCTTATCTCGTCGCCGAAGCGGCTCATGTCGAGGTCCCAGTATTCGGGTGCCGTCGCCGAACTTTCCGTCCAGTATGCGACGTGCGAGTCGTGCAGCAAGGCGCATGCGCGCGACATCGTGGACATGAAATCGCCGATCGTCACCGTGCCGTCCAGCGCCTCGGTCTCCGTGCGGCGCCATGCCTCCAGCTCCTCGCGCGAAACGAGATCGTCGAGCGACGGATAGCAGTCGATGAACGCGTCGACAAGGACGTTTATGTCTTCGCGCGCCTGCTCGGCCGTAAGCTCCGTCACCGGCTTCAGCTCCTCGGACGGGATGAACGAGCTGGCGATGCCGAACGGCGACATGGGGTCCGCCACCTTGCCTTGCCTCGACGATACCGAAATGTGTATCGACGGCTCTTCGATGGCCTTGTATGAGTAGTGGACGGTTCCTATCTTCTCGCCGCGGCTTACGCTCTCGCCGGTCTTGAACGGCCGTGCGAGCCTTATTCCGGCGATGTGTATGGTCCGTCCGTCGTCGGTGCGCAGGCTTATGGAGTGGGTGACGTATTTGGCTTTGCACCGTCCGCCCGAATTTTGGGCGAACTCGTTTGCCTCCTCATCGAAATCCTTGTCGAAATCGACCGTTCCGCTGCGGCTTCTGGTCAGCGATTCCAAATATTCGACGTGTACGCTCGTCACGCGTCCGTCGGCCGGTGCGACCACTTCGGCGCCGAGCGGTGCGGTGATGAACAGGCCGGAGAAGTTCAGTTCCCTGTCTATGTAGGTCTGCGGTTTGTAGATGATGCCGGTGCCGGCCTGCTCGCCGGCCAGCGGCCATTGCCATGCCGTACCGTCGGCATGCGCCGTCAGTGACGCTGCCGCGGCGAGCAGCGATGCGAGAATGGATCGTAATTTCATAGCGGTTGGGTTTAAGGGTTATTTACAACAGTCGTTTTCCCGCCTCGGCATGGTCCGGAACGCGGCCCGGCTCTGCCTTCGGCTTATCTAAAATATTAGTATCTGACTGCAAATATAAACAAATTCCCACCTCCGCAAATTTTTTCGGGGAAAAGTATCTAATTTTTTAGTTTTTTTCTGACTTGCGGATATCGTGCTGACAAAAAAAGCGGGCCTTCCGGTATGAAGGCCCGTTTCGATAGGGTCGCAGCGACACTCGCCGGCATGCGGAGCCGGCATGCCGTGCGTCTATTTTCCTGCGGCGTAATCGCCTATGTTGCGCGCTATGCACTCTATCAGCCGGTCGATTGCCTCCACTGGCGACCATGCGTTGTGCGGCGAGGCCAGCAGCCTGCACGGATCCTTGAGCGAATACAGCGGCGACGACCGCAGCGGCTCCGTGGTGAATACGTCGAGCGCCGCACCGCGTATCGTTCCCCCGTCGAGCGTGGCGGCCAGAGCCGTTTCGTCCACTATCCCTCCACGCGCCACATTGATCAGAATCGCCGAGGGCTTCATCATCGACAGTTCGGCCGAGCCTATCATGCCGCGCGTGCGGTCGCCGAGCGGGCAGTGCACCGACACCACGTCCGACGCGGCCAGCAGTTCGGCCAGCGGCAGGGCGGGGTATGCCTCCTCGCGGTTCACACCCGAGGTGGAGGTATATGCCACCTCGCATCCGAACGCCGTGGCCAGCCGCGCCACCTCGCGCCCGATATTGCCCATGCCTATCACGCCCCAGCGCTTGCCCCGCAGCTGGGCGGTAGGGCGGTCGAAATTGAATATGCGGTCGGCCGAGGCGTAGCGGCCCGATTTGAAGTATTCGTCGTAATAGACCGTTTCGCGCAGAAGGGCGAGCGCCGCCCCTATGGTCGTTTCGGCCACGGCGTAGGTGGAGTAGCCAACGGCGTTGCGCACCTCTATGCTGCGGTCGGCCGCAGCCGCCAGATCGACGTTGTTCATGCCGGTCGCCGCCACGCATATCAGGCGCAGTTCGGGCAGCGAGCCGATGATCCGCTCGTCGAGCACCACTTTGTTGGTGATTACCACCTCGGCGCCGGCGCAGCGTTCTGCCACCAGCTCTGGCGGGGTGGTGTCGTAACCCGTGTAGCGGCCGAATGCCTTGACGGCCGACATGTCGCGGCCGCAGACCGAATATTCATCGAGAAAGACTATCTTCATAAGTAACGTATCGTTTTATCGGTAATGACGTATATGAGGGTTGAATAATATTGAACGGATGTTTAACAATATTGATTCGGAGTTTAATATTGTTTAGTCCTCGTTTAATATTGTTTATTCCGGACTTAATTTTATTAAGTTCCGCTTCAATTTTGTTTGTCGCTCCGCCGGATCTGTTACAGTTCGCCTGCGATGTCGCGTATCACCACCGAGGCGCATCCTATTCCGAACATGGCCGGAATGTAGGAGATGGTTCCCATGTTCGACTTCTTGTTCTGCTCCTCGCACAGGATCACGGCACCCTCGCGCACCGGCTCCGGCGAGAAGACGGCGCGGAATCCCGACCTTATCCCCAGTTTGTGCAGCCGCTTGCGCAGCATGTGGGCCAGCGGGCAGTGGTGGGTCTTCGATATGTCGGCTATCTCCATGCGCGTGGGGTCGGTCTTGGCGCCGGCGCCCATCGAGCTTACCACGGGTATGCCGCGGTCGAGCGCGCCCTTTATGAGCGCGAGTTTGGGCGAGAGCGTGTCGATGGCGTCGACCACGTAGTCGAACCGCGCCGAGTCGAGCAGCACGTATGTCTGGTCGTCCTTTATGAACCGGTCGACCGCCGACAGCTCTATGCCGGGGTTTATGTCGCGCAGACGTTCGGCCATGAGCTCCGCCTTGGGACGGCCTATGGTGGAGTGGAGGGCTATCAGCTGCCGGTTGATGTTGGAGGGCGACACGGTGTCGGCGTCGGCTATGGTCATGTGTCCCACTCCGGCGCGGGCGATCATCTCGGCCGCGTATGCCCCCACGCCGCCGAGTCCTACCACCAGTACGTGCGCGTCGCGCAGCATCTGCAGCTTCTCCTCCCCGAGCAGCAGGGCGGTCCGTTCCGACCAGTTGTCTTCAGTGTGTGCGTTCATGTGTGAAAATGCGGTTATAGTTGTGTCCGATTGCGGTTTTCAGCGTTCCGAGGTCCATGTGCCTCATCTCCGCTATCATGGCGTAAACATCCTCGATGGCCGCCCCCGAGTCGTCGGTTTCGGCGAATATGCTGTCGGCCGGCACGGCCGCGAGCGCCGCCGCCGTCTTGGGCGACCGGCGGGCCGGCGGGCCGAACGACAGGCAGTATCCGCGTTTCACGGCTCTTTCGGCCTGCTGCGGCGAGCCGATGAATCCGTGGAATATCACGGCGGGCAGGATGTAGCCGGCAAGCGTGTCCATCACCGGTTCGAACGCCCTCACGCAGTGCAGCACTACCGGCATGCGCAGCTCCTGCGCCAGATCGAGGTGACGCAGGAACAGACGCCGCTGCGCCTCGCGGTCGACCGGACATGCGTAGTCGAGTCCGGTTTCGCCCACGGCCTGCGCGCCGGCGAGCAGAGCGGGCGTGAGCGACGCGTATGCGGCACTGTCGGCGGCCAGCCACGGGTGTATGCCGGCTGCGCGCAGTTCGGTGTGGCGTCCGGTGAAATTGTGGGTGTGTATGTCGATGAAGCCGTCAGTCATGGTCGTGTCGCGATGCAAAAATACGGAAAAATAATAAAAATTGTTTGCAAATAAAAATAATGCCATGTCCGGTGCCGTAAAGTGCGAAAAAAGTCGTACCTTCGTGCGCGTTTTAAGGGCCGTTGTGCCCGGCTGCCGTTGCAGTGGAACAGTAATGTTTTTTATACAAAAAAGTTAAACATATATTTTTTCATTTAATTACAAATCTATGTCGAAAATCATTAAACTACGGAAAGGTCTCGACATCAATCTTCAGGGGAAGGCTGCCGAGTCGTTGGTCGAAGTGCCGATGGCTGCGGAGTACGCCGTTTCGCCTCTGGATTTCGAAGGCGTGACTCCCAAGCTGTTGGTGAAGGTGGGCGACAGGGTGAAGGCCGGTACGCCGCTGTTCTTCGATAAGAACAATCCGCGCGTGCTGTTCACCTCTCCCGTCAGCGGTACCGTATCGGCGGTGAATCGCGGTGAGAAGCGCAAGGTTCTCAATGTTACCGTGACGGCCGATGCCAAGCAGGAGTATGAGGAGTTCGCGGCCGTCGATCTGCAGAAGGCCGATCGTTCGGAGGTTGTCGAGCTGTTGCTCAAATCCGGTTTGTGGACAATGATTATGCAGCGTCCCTACGGTATCGTTGCCAATCCCGATGACATGCCGAAGGCGATCTTCGTGTCGGCGTTCGATTCGGCGCCTCTGGCTCCCGACATGAATTTCGTGCTCAAGGGCGAGAAGGCCAATCTGCAGAAAGGCTTCGAGACACTGGCCAAACTGGCCGGCGGCAAGGTGCATCTGTCGATGCGCGTGGGCGCCGAGGGCGAGTTCGCGGCGCTGAAGGGCGTCGAGCAGCACTCGTTCGAGGGCAGGCACCCTGTGGGTAACGTGGGAGTGCAGATCCACCACATCGACCCCATCGCCAAGGGCGAGAAGGTGTGGACGGTGGACATTCAGAATGTGGCCGCCATAGGCCGTCTGCTGCTCACCGGCAAGGTCGATCTTCACAGGACGGTGGCTCTGACCGGCAGCGAGGTGACCGAGCCGAAGTATTACCGCATAGTGAGCGGCGCTCCCGTGGCGTCGGTCACCGCAGGACGGATCAAGCCTCAGGCCGAGGGCGACAAGGTGCGCATAATCTCGGGTAACGTGCTTACCGGCAAGAAGGTGGCCGAGGACGGCTTCATCACCTTCGGGGCCAATCAGATAACGGTCATTCCCGAGGGCGACAAGTACGAACTGCTGGGCTGGGCCGCACCCCGCTTCGGCAAGTTCTCGGTGTCGCGCTCATATTTCTCGTGGCTGTGTCCGCGCAAGCAGTACCGTCTGGATACCAATCTCAACGGCGGCGGGCGTGCATTCGTGGTCACGGGTCTGTTCGAGCAGTATCTGCCTATGGACATCTATCCGATGTACCTTTTCAAGGCCATCATGGCGGGCGATATCGACAAGATGGAGAATCTGGGCATCTACGAGATCGTGGAGGAGGATATCGCACTGTGCGAGTTCGTCGATCCCTCGAAGACCGAGCTGCAGCAGCTCGTGCGCGATGGTATTAACTTAATGATTAAGGAGTGTTAAGCTATGGGACTGAGAAAAATTGTAGACAATATGAAGCCGACCTTCTCGGAAGGCGGCAAGCTGAGTTTCCTCGCATCGACGTTCGATGCATTCGAAACATTCCTTTTCGTGCCTAACACGACCACCTCGAAGGGTGCGCATATCCGCGACTGCAACGATATGAAGCGCACGATGATCGTGGTGGTGCTGGCTCTTCTGCCCGCGTTCCTGTTCGGCTGCTACAACACCGGCCATATGGTGGGACTGGAGGGTTTCAGCGCCCTGCTCTACGGTCTGGTGCGTGTGCTGCCTATGGTGTGCGGGTCGTACATCGTAGGTCTGGGCATCGAGTTCGTGTACGCCCAGATACGCCGCGAGGAGGTGAACGAGGGTTATCTGGTCACAGGTCTGCTTATACCTATGATCATGCCCGTGAGCACGCCGCTGTGGATGGTGGCTCTCGGCGTGGCCTTCGCCGTGATCTTCGGCAAGGAGGTGTTCGGCGGAACCGGAATGAACATATTCAACCCCGCGCTTACCGCACGTGCGTTCGTGTTCTTCTCGTTCACCCCGCAGATGTCGGGCGAGGAGGTGTGGTACTCGAAATGGACGATGATGGGCGCGCAGGTCGACGGCGTGTCGGGTGCCACGGCGCTTGAGCAGCTCGCCACCAAGGGCGAGATGCAGTGGAGCGCGCTGGACGCTTTCCTTGGATTCATCCCGGGATCGTTCGGCGAGACCTCGACGCTCTGCATCCTCATCGGCGCGGCGATCCTGCTCTTCACCGGTGTGGCCGCATGGCGCACCATGGCGAGCGTATTCGCAGGCGGACTGGCTATCGGGTATCTGTTCCAGGCGCTGGGCGTTACCGACTATCCCGCGTACTATCATCTGCTGGTGGGCGGTTTCGCGTTCGGTGCCGTGTTCATGGCTACCGACCCCGTTACCTCGGCGCAGACCAATACCGGTAAATATATAGTAGGTTTGATGACCGGTGCGCTGGCCGTGCTGATCCGCGTGGTCAATCCGGCCTATCCCGAGGGTATGATGCTCGCCATTCTGTTCATGAACGCACTGGCTCCCACGGTGGACTACTTCGTGGTGGAGGCCAACATCAACCGACGCAAGAAACGTATTAAGACAGTTAAATAAACAGGAGTATGGCAAAGAAATTCAATGTAGACAGCAACGCTTACATCATCCTCTACTCGGTAGTGATGGTTGTCGTCGTAGCCGCACTGCTGGCAACGGTGTCGCTCTCGCTGCAGGGCCGCCAGAACGATAATGCGCTCAACGAAAAGAAGCAGCAGATCGTGATGGCTTTGGGCGAGGATCCCGCGACGACGAATTACGACAATATAATCGCGGAGGCAACCATGGTCGACGCCTCGGGCAAGGCCGTAGCGGGCGATGTGTTCACCGCGCTGCAGGACTTGAAGGGTTCGATCGCGAAAGGCGAGTTCCCCGTGTTCAAGGCCAAGAACGGCTGCGTGGTGATTCCGGTTTACGGCGCAGGTCTGTGGGATGCCATCTGGGGCTATGTGGCTCTGGAGCCGGACATGAACACAGTGAAGGGCGTGGTGCTCGACCACAAGGGCGAGACTCCGGGTCTGGGTGCCGAGATAGCCACTCCGGCCCATCAGGCAAAATATGTGGGCAAGACCATCTTCGACGGCGACAACTTCGTGTCGATCACGCTGAAGAAGGGTGGAGCCAATCCGAACGATGCCAACTACGCTCACGAGGTGGATGCCATCACCGGCGGCACCAAGACCAGCGACGGCGTTACGGATATGATTCGTAACGGTTTGGGCAACTATCTGCCCTACCTGAAGGCCAATCGTAATTCTAACAATTAAAAAAAGCGGAACAAAATGAGTAATTTGAAAAATGTGACAGGCCCGCTGAGTGCAAATAACCCCGTCATTGTACAGATTCTGGGTATTTGTTCGGCTTTGGCCGTAACCGTGAAGATGAAGCCCGCGCTGGTGATGGGCCTCTCGGTTATAGTCGTTACGGCGTTCGCCAATCTGGTGATGTCGTGCCTGCGCAAGGGTATCCCTTCGCGTATCCGCATCATCGTGCAGCTGGTCGTTATCGCCATGCTGGTTATTCTGGTCGATCAGTTCCTGAAGGCCTACGTGTACGACGTGTCGAAACAGCTGTCGGTGTATGTGGGTCTTATCATCACTAACTGTATAATCATGGGCCGCGTGGAGGCCTATGCTCTGGGTAACAAACCTTGGGATTCGTTCCTCGACGGTGTGGGCAACGGACTGGGATATGCGGCCATACTGCTTATCGTGGCATTCTTCCGCGAGCTGTTCGGCTCGGGTACGCTGTTCGGCATGCAGGTGATACCGCAGAGCTGGTATGTGGCAAACGGCGGATTCTATTCCAACGTGGGCCTTATGCTCTTCCCTCCCATGGCGCTTATCATCGTGGGTTGCATAATATGGATTCACCGTTCGTTCAACAAGGATCTGCAGGAAAAATAGGAGGTAGAATATGGAAACACTGAATCTTTTTATACGTTCGATATTTATCGACAACATGGTTTTCGCATTCTTCTTCGGCATGTGTTCCTACATCGCCGTTTCGAAGAGCGTAAAGACCGCGCTGGGACTGGGTGCCGCCGTGACTTTCGTCATGACGATGACCGTGCCCCTGAACTACCTTCTGAACGAGTATGTGCTCAAGGCCGACGCCCTGATCGAGGGTGTGGATCTGAGCTTCCTCACGTTCATCGTCTTCATCGCCGTGATCGCTTCGTTCACGCAGCTGGTGGAGATGATCGTCGAGAAGTTCTCGCCTGCGCTCTACAACCAGCTGGGTATATTCCTGCCGCTTATCGCCGTCAACTGCGCCATCATGGGCGGTTCGCTGTTCATGCAGCAGAAGGTGGAGGCAGGCGCCATATCGGGACTGGGCCAGAGCATCGTCTACGGTCTGGGTTCGGGCATAGGCTGGTGGCTGGCCATCGTGATGATGGCGGCCATACGCGAGCGCATGCAGTACTCGCATGTTCCCGCGGCGCTGAAAGGACCCGGTATCGCGTTCATCATCACCGGTCTGATGGGTATCGCGTTCATGATCTTCTCGGGAATCAAGTTGTAACCTTTAACAAGAGATTTTAGGAAATGGATTTAATAACTATTATAGTTGCGATAGTCGCCTTTCTTGCGGTGACGCTCATTCTGGTGGCGCTGCTTCTCTTTGCAAAGGCGAAACTCACGACATCGGGAGATGTCACTATCGACATTAACGACGGCAATAAGGTGCTGACCGTAGCCGGCGGCTCGACGCTGCTCAACACGCTCACCTCGCAGGGTATATTCCTGCCTTCGGCGTGCGGCGGCAAGGGCGCGTGCGGACAGTGCAAGTGTCAGGTGCTCGAAGGCGGCGGCGACATACTGCCCACCGAGACGGGATTCTTCAACCGCAAGCAGATTCAGGCGCACTGGCGTCTGGGCTGTCAGGTGAAGGTGAAGGAGAACATGAAGATCGCCGTGCCCGCATCGGTACTCAGCATCAAGAAGTGGGAGTGCGAGGTGGTGTCGAACCACAATGTGGCCACCTTCATCAAGGAGTTCGTGGTCAAGCTGCCCGAGGGCGAGGATCTGAATTTCCGCAGCGGCGGTTACATTCAGATCGACGTGCCGGCCGTCACTGTCGACTACAAGGATATAGATGTCGATCCCGAGTACCGCGAGGACTGGGAGAAGATGCACATGTTCGACCTTCGGATGGTGAACCCCGAACCGCAGGTGCGCGCCTACTCGTGCGCTACCTATCCGGCCGAGGGCAATGTGATCAAGCTGAACGTGCGTATAGCCACTCCGCCGTTCGACCGTGCGGCAGGCGGCTTCATGAAAGTGAATCCGGGCGTATGTTCGTCGTACATCTACTCGCTCAAGCCGGGTGACAAGATCACCATCTCGGGTCCTTACGGCGAGTTCTTCCTGCCCGACAACCTGCCCGACGATCAGGAGCTGGTGTTCATCGGCGGCGGTGCCGGCATGGCCCCCATGCGAAGCCATCTGATGCACCTGTTCAAGACCGAGAAGACCAAGCGTCCGGTTACTTTCTGGTATGGAGCCCGTTCGCTGAAGGAGGCCTTCTATCTGGAGGACTATCACCAGATCGAGAAGGATTTCCCCAACTTCAAGTTCCATCTGGCGCTGGACCGTCCCGATCCCGCGGCCGATGCGGCTGGCGTGGACTACAAGGTGGGATTCGTTCACAACGTGCTGTATGAAAACTATCTGAAGAACCACGAGGAGCCGGAAGGCTGCATCTACCTCATGTGCGGACCTCCGATGATGTCGTCGTCGGTTGTCAACATGCTCGACAGCCTCGGCGTACCTCCCGAGAATATTCTCTACGACAACTTCGGCGCATAATCGCTCCGCAATGTCGGATGACTCATCGGCCTCCCGCAAGGAGGCCGATGTTTTTTTGCTGCGGCATGCAATTTTACATGATTCCGGTAGCGGGGGCCGGCTCGGTTGTCGTATTCCGATAATTTGTCATATATTTGACGATGCAAAAATTAATCGAATATGAAAATAGCCATAATAGGTGCGGGCAATATGGGCGGAGCCATAGCCTGCGGACTTGCGTCGAGCGGACGGTTCGGTGCGGGTGACATAGTGTGTGCGAATCCGTCGACCGCCAAGCTCGACATTCTGCGCGGGCGGTACGGCATCATAAGTACGACGACCGACAACGTGGCGGCGGCAGCGGATGCCGACGCTGTGGTGATCGCCGTGAAACCGTGGTATGCCGAGCGGGTCATACGGGAGATAAGCGCGGTGTTCGACTCGGCGAGGCAGATGCTGATCTCGGTGGTGGCCGGAGTGCCGTTCGCGGATCTCGGTGAATGGGTGGCCGGCAGCGGCGGACCAGCTCCGGCGATGTTCAGGGTCATACCCAATACGGCGATAAGCGTGGGACGCAGTATGACGTTCATCGCGGCTGCGAATGCCGACTCGGGTAAAACGGCTGCGGTCAAGGAGCTGTTCGACATGATGGGCACAGCCATGATCGTCGACGAGAAGATGCTCGAAACGGGTATGATACTCGCCTCGTGCGGCATAGCGTTCGCACTGCGTTATGTGCGTGCGGCGGCGGAGGGCGGTGTGGAGATGGGCTTTTCGGCCGTTCAGGCTACCGAGATCGTGGCCCGCACCATGGCGGGGGCTGCCGAACTGCTGCTCGGCAACGGCTCGCACCCCGAGCAGGAGATAGATCGGGTGACTACGGCCGGCGGCATAACCATCCGCGGTCTGAACGAGATGGAGCATGCAGGTTTCACGTCGGCGGTGATCCGCGGCCTGAAAGCGTGCCGGTAGGGCCGGTGCATGGAGCGGTTGCGGCCGTAAATAGCAGCTGTCGCGCGAGCCTGTGACGACGGCCGTGGCCGGGACCGTTTGCCGCAAAGAGGAAGGGGATGCGTCTTTCGGCGCATCCCCTTTTGTCGCAATACGTTGCTGTCCGGATTATTTCTTGAAGTCGACAGTGTAGACCTTAGGATCGCTTCCTCCCACGGGCTTGTAGAGAATCTTTATGCCCACGTAGTCGTCGAGCGATATGTTGAGCGTTTCGGGCTTCACCTTGTAGCATACGTAGCTGCCGTAGTCATACGACTCGGAATCGTTGTTCGCGTTGTGGTAAAGCTCGAGATAGAGATAGTCGTCGTCCAGATACAGCGACTGGAAAGCGCCCTCGTGATCCTCCTTCGAGTTGCGGACAAGGGCCACCGAGTGGTTCGAGCTGGTGGAATTGCCCCATTTGAACGAGATCTGCATGGTCAGATAGTTCTGCGCGAAGTAGGCCTCCTCGATATTGACTCTGTCGGGGTAGTTCGACGGTTCGCCGAACGTGTGGTCGTAGATGTCGCGGACGGGATCGGTGGGTATTCCGTATGCGGCCGAAAGCGTTACCACCTTATCGAAGCCGCTGGCAGCCTGATCTTCGAAAGCATAATAGATTATCGCGCGAGTTTCGTTGTCGAGTGTGGGCTTGAACGTGTAGGATGAGGCGTTGGTGACGTATGCCGTTTCTCCGGAGTCGAATTTTACGTAGAAGTTGCCGCTCGACCACGTTCCCTCCACGAGAGTGACGAGGCTCATGTAGAATGTGTCCGACTTTTTCTTGTTGCACGACGTGAAGACGAACGCTGCCGCCGTCAGTATCATTGCGATCGTAAATAGTTTTTTCATTGCGGTAAATGTTCTTTATGGTTATTTTCTGTTATTAACAACGCAAATATAAACAAAAAATTATGTTACGGTATGCTTTTTCGTTATCTTTCTGTGCATATCGGCCGGCAGGCCTGCGTCACGCAGTTGCCGGAGTGCGTTCTGCCGCCGGTACGGTTGCGTGATGGACGGCAGCGGGAACGGACGGCTCCCGGCTTCGTGCGAAGCCGGGAGCCTTGCTTATGCTTATGGTAGGGTTGTGGCTTGACCGTGCGCGGGCGGTTACTTCACGGGATTCTCCGTGCGGGCGTCGTCCGTGCCCTTGTCCTTGCCGTCATTCTTATCGGGGCCGAAACTTACGACCGAGACCTTGTTTATCGTGTTCGCATTGTCGGCCGCGGCCTCTCCGTCGGTTTCTTTATCGGCTGCCGCCACGCTGGTGAGGCTGAATTCAACCGGAATGGTGAACTTCACTTTCACGGGCTTGCCGTCCTGCTCGCCGATGGTCCATGCGGGCGACTGCGACAGTACCTCGATCACCTGTTCCGACAGGATTCTGTCGGGGGATTGCAGGATCTCGATGTCGGCGACATTGCCCTGCCGGTCGATCTCGAAAGTGGCGACGACACGTCCCGTTATGCCCTTTTCCAGCGCCTCGTCGGGGTATTTGACCTTGGACATGACATAGGTGCGGAATGCGTTCATGTCGCCGCCGCGGAACGTAGGTATCTTGTCGACATGCAGTAGCGGAGCGTCGTCGTTCTTGGCGACGGTCCGCACCGACACGCTGCTCTGGCCCGGAGAGGTGGAAACCATTGTCATGCTCATCTCGTTCTTGAGGTCGGATTTGTCGGGCGTCATCTTCACCTTGAAGTCGATATCGCTGTCGGTATCCGTCCCGACCAGCGAGAAGCGGTATGATGCCGTTTTATATCCCGCGCGGATCAGTTCGATAGCGTAATCGTGTGCGGCAGGCAGTGAGAGCCGGCCGTCGGAGCCGGTGGTGTACTCCCGGCCGGCCGCAACGACCTTCACGTCGCCGAGCGGCGCGCCGTTCTCGTCGGTTACCGCAAGGCGGATCGTGGCGGATTGCGGTTCGTCCGGTGCGCCGGACGATTCCGTCTGCGTGCCGAGGGTTCGGTAGTCGGTGGCTTTGGCCGTGAAGGAGAATGTGCACAGCAGTCCCGCGACGACGGGGACGACGGCAAGAGTGCGCAGCAGGGTGTGCCGGCAGGTTCGTTTCGTAGTCATCATTTCGAATCGTTTCTTGGTTAATGAATTCTTGAGACCGTTGGCTATGTCCGGACTATATCCTAACAGACTCCTGAATATGGTTGCTGTATAGTGGTTTATGTCGCAGCCCTGCCGCAGTACGTCGGCATCGGCTTCGTATTCATGAACCTCGATCAGACGCCGTTGCGCTAACCACACGAACGGGTTCCACCACATGGCGGCCTTCATCAGTTCCATGGCCAGCCTCTCCGCCGAGTGACGGTGGACGATGTGGCTGTTTTCGTGAGCCAAGATGGCCGGCAGCTCGCTTTCGCCGGTGTCGTGCCCGATGTATATGGTGTCGAAAAACGAGAATGACGATATGTTTGCAGCGGTACGTATTATGCGCGGCCGTCCGTTGCCTACGGGGGTGCCTCCCGCACGCAGACGGCGTATGCGCAGGAACTGACATGCCATGAGTGCGAGCGAGAGCGCTGCGCCGATGAAGTACAGGATCATCACGGCGCGGGGCATAGCACCGGCAGCCGGTGCGTCGTCGGCCATGATCTCCGCTGCAATCGCACCGACGGTGGCGGTAGGCGTCACGTATACGGTACGGCCGGCCCATACGGGGATTTCGAGCAGGGGGATTGTCATCGAGGCGGCCATCGACGCCAGCAGGTGCATGCGGCAGATGCGGAACGGTACGCGCCGTTCGAGCAGCAGCCTGTAAGCCAGCAGAAGTATGCCGCTGCACGTCACTACTCCTGTCGTGAAGGCGATAAGCTCTTTCATGTCGGTTCGGGTTTGGGGTTACATCTTTTTCGCGCGGTCGATTATGTCGAGTATTTCGTCCATCTCGCTGGTGGAGATGTTCTCGTGCTGGGAGAAGAACGACACCAGATTCGAAAACGATCCGTTGAAATATGTGGTCAGCATGCTCCGCATCACCGTGCGGGCGTACTCCTCCTTCTCGATGGCAGGGTAGTAGACGAAGCCTTTTCCCTGCGGTTCGTGGCGGACGAATTCCTTGTTCTCGAGCAGCTTGATGAATGTGGCCACGGTGGTGTACTTCGGTTTTGGGTCGGGCATGAGCGCGATGATCTCGTTGACGGTGCCCTTGCCGAGACGCCACAGAAGATGCATTATCTCCTCCTCGCCTTTGGTAAGTCCTTGTTTCTTTCTCATTTTTTAATACCGGTATAGTTTTGCATTAATGTTTTCGTTCGTGGTGCCGGTCAGTTCGACCTGACTATTATCACGCCGTATCGGGCGCGGCGGCCGTAGAGTTTGTAGCCGTCGATAGGCGACATGAACCGGTAGTTGAATCCGGTGTCCATGTTTATCAGCCGCGGATCGCAGAGCGATATCCACTTCCGGAGGTTTATACGCCGTCCGTCGAGCAGGATCAGCGGCAGCCGTTTGCGGTAGGTGCGGCACAGCACCGTTCCGTTGTCGGCCGCCTGCCCGTAGCGCCGCGTGACGCGACGGCCGAAGCGTATGTCCATGCTTTGCAGGATCGAGCCTTCCATGTAGATCAGCGAGCTGCCGTCGACGGGGCGGCCGTTGAGACGGTATACGGCCTCGGGCGACAGCGGGCGGTAGTGCTCGTCGCGCAGTACGAGCAGACGCCCTTCGGGTACGTTCTCGGCGCGGCGGATGCTGTCGTAGTCGCTGCGCAGCACATATCCGCTTATGTACTTGAAGTCGGTGCCGTTCTCGAACCGCGAGCCCCATTTTATTCCGCCGACGTTGCCTTTCAGGAACTTCTTGTCCAGACCGGCGGCCCTGACGCGTATTATCACGGCCGAATCGGTGCGCTGGGCGCGTATGCGGCGGATGTTCCAGTGGCGGACCTGTATGTCGGCCGTATTCTCGTCCACCGTGCGGCCGTTGACTATGTACACGTAGCCGGTTTCGGGCCGCGGCTCTTCCGCTACGTTGCTGTCGGAGGGGCTGTCGGCCAGCCGGCGGCTTACGGCGTTGTCGAAGTCGAGCTTCATGGTCAGCTTCTGCGTCTGGGCGCCGGCGGCTGTCGCGACGAGCGCCGCAAGCAGCGTAAGTGCGTATCTTGTCATTCCGATGGTTTTCATATGACAAATTTAGGACTAAATTTTTAGGCAACAAATTTTTCAGCTAAAAATTTAGATGAAAGATGCGTTTTTTCTTCTTAGGCTCCTCGGACGGCGGGGCGGCGGGCTGTTTTTGGAGTTTTTTCGGCTTATTGCTATATTTGTCGGCCCGATTTCGGGTTCGTATGACGGAGAGCCGCGGGACCGTAGGCGGGCGGATGTTATGCAGCAAAAGACATGTTATATATGAGAAATATAGTTTTCGATCTGGGGCAGGTGGTGTTTGCGCGCGATCCCCGGAAGTGCAGCGACGAGTTTCTGCGATTCTTCTCCTATGTGGCCGAATCGCCAATGCCGCAGTTCTGGATAGATTACGACAAGGGAGTGTCGGATTTCGGGCGGATGATAGCCGATCTGAGCGCTTACCGCGGGGTGGACGAGGAGTATGCCCGCGTGATGGTGCAGCTGTCGATCGACAGGCAGGAGACGATAGCGCCCACCGAGCGGCTTATACACGATCTGAAGACTGCCGGTTATCGGCTCTACGTTCTGTCGAACATGTCGCGCGAGTTTATAGATTTCCTCAGGCGTACGGATGTCTATTCGTGTTTCGACGGCGATGTGATCTCGTGCGAGGAGGGTGTGGCCAAGCCTATGCCCGAGATATACGACATTCTGCTGCGGCGCTTCGCGCTCGATCCTGCGCAGACGCTGTTCATCGACGACAGGCGGGAGAATGTGGATGCCGCCGTAGCGAAGGGAATAGCCGGATTTCATTTCGACCGTCGCGATTACGACGGCAGCTGCGCCCGTCTGCGTGCCATGCTGCTGTGACCGTCGGGCGTCGGGCGGCGCCCGACGGCGCTGAGAGTGTTACGAAAACAAAAATGTCGCTTCACTGTGAAGCGACATTTTTGTTTTACTGCCGGTCGGCGGTTAGAATGTGATTCGGATGCCGAACTGCATTCTCCAGCGCGAGAGGTAGTCGTTGAGCGACTTGGTGGTCTCGTAGTACGAATAGGTGGGATCGTAACCTACGACTTTCTCCTTGTCGTTTACCGTCTGCTTGACCTCGGTTACGCCGGTGACGGTCAGCGGAGCGAACGAGTATACGTTGCCGTAATATTTGCCCCAGTCCTTGTTCAGCAGGTTGGCTACGTTCATCACGGTCCACATGAGGGTGATCTTGCCGCCGCGCTTGAGGTTGTAGTAGAAGTCCTGCGAGAAGTTGAAGTCGAACTGGCTCTCGAACGGCATGCGCAGCGCGTTGCGCTCCGACCACTTGCCGCGGTTGTCGCGCAGATACTTGTTGCTGAGGATGAAGTGCTCGAAGTTGTTCTTGTCGGCATCCGACTTCCAGTTCATGTTCATGACCTCGACAGCCGAGGGGATGTAGATCAGGTCGTTGCCGTTGTAACCGTCGCCGTTCATCGAGTAGCTGCCGTTGGGCAGGCTCTTGTTGAAATAGTAGTTGAGCGAGTAGGGCTGGCCCGAGTGACCCTCGTAGATGAGGCCGAGGTTGCTGCCCCAGCGGCTCTTCTTGCCGTAGCGGACGTTGTAGTTGGCCGAAACGAGGATGCGGTGGGGAGTGTCGAAGCTCGATACGGCGAGCACGGGATCATTGGTCTCGCGGGCGTAGTTGTACTTCCAGTTCGACAGGGCCACCGACGAGGTACCGTCGTAGACGCTGTACGAGTGGCCGAAGGTGTAGGCCGCGTCGAGCGAAAGACCGAATGCGAAGCTCTTCTTGAGCTGAGCGGTCAGCGAGTAAGAGTAACCCTTGTTGGTGTTCTTCAGATAGATTATGTCGCTGTAAGAGGTCGTGTTCTCGTATACGGTGTTGGTGTTGTTGGCGTGAGCCATGTTGCTGCCGGCGGCATAATACTTCAGACCGCTGTCCTCGTAGTCGATGTTCTGGACATACATGTTGTTCAGCGTCTTCGAGTAGAGAGCCTCCAGCGTGGCCTGCCAGCCGCTGCCGAGGTTGAAGTCGGCGGCTGCGTTGATGCGGAACACCTGCGGATACTTGAACTTCTTGTCGACCACGTTGATGGTGGCCGAGCCGGCCTTGAAGCCCATGGCCTTCACGCTCTCGGCGTTGATGTGGCTACCGAGTGCGGGAACCTTGTTGTCCTCGGGCTTGTCAGCACGGTAAGCGGTGACCGACACCTGATCGACACCCGAGTTCGAGTACTGGTTGGCCATCCACACGAAAGGCACGCGGCCCGTGAACAGACCCAGACCGCCGCGCAGCAGGATGTTGTGATCCTCGTCGACATACCAGCGGAAGCCCATGCGGGGCGACATGAGCACGCGGCCCGAGGCTATGTCGCCGGTGGCCACGCCGTACTTGATCGCCTGCGGCGATTCGTTGAACTCCCTGTTCACCGAAGGCTTCTTGAACATTACGGGAATGTCCATGCGCAGACCGTAGGTCCACGTGAACTTGTCGTTGGGACGCCACTCGTCCTGAAGGTAGAATCCGAACTGCGCGGCACCGAACTTGGCACCCCAGTTACCCTTCTCGTCCAGATCGGTGTTGTTGTAGTAGGTGTAGCGGAACGTGTTGGCGTCGTTGTTCATGAAATCCTCGATCGAGTTGAAGGCCCAGCCGCCGGTGGCGTTCTGCGCATAGACGTTGTACATGCGGTAGAACTCGTTGTGGGTACCGAACGTCAGGGTGTGGTTGCCCTTGTACCATGTTACGTTGTCGGTCAGCGTGAAGATGTCCTGATCGAGCTGGTTGGCGTACGAGCAGTATTCGGTGCCGAGATATACGGTGGTGTTGCGGTTGTTGGTCTGTCCTTTGGCATCGACGTAAGAGTTGCTTACCGTTACCGACACGTTGGGCGCGCCGTCGGGTGCGGCGGCCTCGCGCCAGTCGCGCACGCGGGTCCAGCCGGCACGCAGCTCGTTCGACACGTTGTTGCTGAAGCGCGACTGAAGCTCGAATACGAGCGAATGGGTCTCGTCACGCTGATCGAAAGCGGCGTCGTTGAAATAGTAGGCGCTGTTCGAGGTGGTGTAACGGTCGAGCGATGCGCCGCCGTAGGTGTAGCGGAGCATCATCTTATTATTGTTGTTAATGTTCCAGTCCAGACGGGCCAGTATGTTGGCCGACCATGTCTTGGGCGTGTGCTGGCCGAAGTCGGCGGTGTCGTAGCCCGTGAGGGTCTTGTACTGGCTGCGGATCTGGTTGAGTTGCTCCTGCGTGGCGAAGCCCGTGATGTTTTTCGAATCGTAAACCGTCGCGGGGGTCTCGTCCTTGTAGTACTCGCCGCTGACGAAGAAGAAGAGCTTGTCCTTCACGATGGGACCGCCGAAGGTGGCGCCGTAGGTCTGGGTGGTCTGATCGGCATACTTCACACCGTTGGCACCCTTGCCCACGAGCGCGTTGTCCTTATAATAGGTGTAGGCCGAACCGCGGAACTCGTTGGTACCCGACTTGGTCACGGCGTTGATGCCGCCGCCGGTGAATCCGCTCTGACGCACGTCGTAGGGGGCGATGACGACCTGTACCTCCTCGATGGTCTCCATCGAGATGGGGTTGGTGCCGGTCTGTCCGCCGTTGGTGCCGGTAGAGGTCAGACCGAATACGTCGTTCGACACGGCGCCGTCGATCTGGAACGAGTTGTAGCGGTTGTTGGTGCCGGCGAACGATATGCCGCCCGAAGAGCTCTTGGTAGACATGGCCAGAGGCGACAGACGGGCTACGTCGGCTATGCTGCGGTCGATTGTCGGCAGGTTGTCGATCACGCCGCGCGTGAAGTTCGATCCCGCGCCGGTCTTGTTGGCGTTGAAACGTCCGTTGGCCGTGCTTACGACGACTACGGCGTCGATCTCCTGAGTCTCCTTCAACTGCATGTCGAAAGTACGGGGCTCACCCAGATTGAGGGTGATGTCGGTCAGATCGACAGCCTGATAACCCACGAAAGAGAATGAGATCGTGTAGGGACCGCCGGTACGCATACCCTGCAGGTTGTAGCGTCCGTCGGCATTGGTGATTGTGCCGTACTGTGTTCCCGAAGGTGTGTGTACGGCGATGACGGTGGCGCCCACCATCGCTTCACCCTTCTCGTCGGTAACCTTACCGTTAATGCTCGAAGTGGTGACCTGTGCGCTGAGCGAGCAGACCATTACTACCGAGACGATCAATGAGAAAAGTTTTTTCATTGTCAATTGGGTTTAATTAATAAAGATTATTTTGAAAAAAGAGTTTTCCGGTGTGCATGGACAGAGAACGAGAGCGTCGTGCGGACATGCTCCCTTATGCTTACTTACCCCCCCCCGATAAACCGTATTGCACCCGTCGGCATGAAAAGCGGCACGGTTTTTATATCGGACCTTTAACGACATTTCAATAGATAGTTTCAATGCTATACCTAACACATTAAAGCGGCAATGCGCCGCAAAGGTAGAAAATTAATGCGAACGGACAAAGAAAGTCGTTTTTTTTAATCGTTTCACAGGTCCGGCCGACCGTTTGCCGATTCGGTTTTTAATCGTTATCTTCGCGTCGGTTACCGTGGTGCTGATTCAAACCAAACCAAATATTTTTCGACTATGGGATTTTTCAAGGAGTTCAAGGAGTTTGCCGTCAAGGGCAATGTGATGGACATGGCGGTCGGTGTGATTATCGGCGGCGCGTTCGGCAAGATCGTGACCTCGCTGGTTAACGACATCCTCATGCCGCCTATCGCGGCCGTTATGGGCAATACCAACTTTTCCGACTTGCGTATCGACCTGTCGCGGGTGAGGGATGTGGTGTCGTCGGGTGCCGAGATGATTACCGGTGGCCGTACGGTGGCGGCCACCGAGCCGATTTACTGGAATTACGGCGCTTTCATCCAGCAGTGCATCGACTTCACCATTCTGGCGCTGTGCGTGTTCATGATGGTGAAGGTGATGAACCGTCTCATCCGCAAGAGGGTCGAGGAACCCGCTCCCGCACCTGCCGTGCCGGAGCCGACGGCCGAGGAGAAGCTGCTTGCCGAGATACGCGACCTGCTGAAGGAGCGCGGTGAGGGAAAGTAGGCCGACACTGTTTACGACAACGCGGCGGGACTATCCGGATAGTCCCGCCGCGTTCGTTATAGTTGCGTGCCGTGCCGCTACTTTTTCTGGCCGGCGTTCTTGGCGTCGATTATCGCCTGCACCTGATCGGGGTAGTTGGTGGTGATGTAGTCGACTCCCTTGTTGACGGCCCACTCCATGTCGGCGGTGCTGTCGATCGTCCACACGTTGACCGTAAGGCCCAGACGCCGGGCGTCGCGCATCCACGATGCGTTGGAGGTCATCTTCGATTTCTGATAGTCGAGTCCCGTGAGCCCCATCTCCTTCAGCTGTTCGGGCGACAGATCGCCATTGAGATAGGCCACTTTCACGCCTGGGACAAGACGCACCAGCTCCTTGCATACGTGCTGGCTGAATGCGATGTACTCCACGTGGTCGGTCATGCCGGCTGCGGCCACTTCGGCTATGCAGGCCTCGACGACTTCGGTCTCGCGGGCCGGCGTATCGTGCGACTTGATCTCGAGGATGAGTTTGGTGGCGGTGTTCTTGGCGCCCTGCTCGAGATATTCGGCGAGGGTGGGGGTGGGCTCGCCATTCTCAAGCTTCTTGGCCCTTACCTCCTCGAACGTGACCTTCTGGACGTTCGATATTCCCTTGTGCGAGGGACCGTGCAGCACGACGAGCTTGTCGTCGGCGGTCATGTTCACGTCGAACTCGGCTCCGTAGGCTCCGAAATCCTGAGCCGCCTTGAGCGATGCTATCGAGTTCTGCGCTCCGCCGGCTTCGGCTGCGGTCCAGTATCCGCGGTGCGCTATGACCTTGGTTTCGGTGGTCGAGGGATGGCTTCGGTCGTTGTCGTCGACCTTGTTGACCTTCTCGGAGCATGACACGGCCAGAAGAGCGAGGCCGGCCATGAGAATGAATTTGTTGTGCGACATAATGTTCTTAATTTATCAGGTTGTGTTTTTGTTTAACTGCAATCGTATCCCGCTGCTTCTCCGTGGCGCAGCCGCATTGCCGGTGCCGGCGAAAGGCTGTCCCGTTCGGGGAGGTGCGGTGTTACAAAGATAAGAATATATTTCGAATTTCAGCATTTCGGCTTACAAAATAAAACGCTAAATATCGAAATAAAAGTTCGCCGTTAAGTCGCGGGCTATTGCATCGAGTTGATCTTCTCGCCTATAATTCGCGCTGCGGCAGCGACATACTCCACGCATGGACGCTTGCGGTAGTATTCGGCGGTGCGTTCCGACGGAGCTGGCGGGTCCTTGCGTTGCGTAAGTCCAAGCAGTTCGCGGCATACGATCGAGCCGTTTTCGGCGCGGAACGCCTCGGCCAGCTCCTGAACGGCGGCGTAGTTGCGTTTTTTCGTTTCGGTGTCGTCCGGCATGTGGTTGGGTACGAGGAAGCCGGCGGTCATTGTCATGCCGCTCACAGCGCCGCACACTTCGCGCAGACGGCCCATGCCGCCCCCGAACGGAGCCGATACCGTGGCGGCCGTCCGCTCGTCGAATCCCGCCACGTCGCGGTAGGTCATGAATACCGACTGGGCGCAGTTGTACCCTGCGAGAAACAGTCCGCGCGCCGTTGCCACACGTTGTTCTATGTCTACTTTCATAATCAGGAAATATCTCTTGCGGCGTGCCGTCTGCGGCGCGCGCAGTGCAAAAATAGCTGTTTCGCGCGAATTTTCGGCAAGTTTTAGCTACCTTTGTTGTTATGTAAACGTAGTTGTAATGCAAAACAGACATAATTTATGAGGAGATTATTTACATCGTGCGTGGCATTGCTGGCGCTGGCATGCGTGTCATGCGGCGGCGACAGGTGTTTCTCGCCGGCCGAGGTGTGGCTGGACGACAACGGTACGGCCATCAATGCCCACGGAGGCGGCATCCTTTATCACGGCGGCCGCTATTACTGGTTCGGCGAACACAAGACCGAGGGCGGGGGAGGCAACCGCGCCAACGTGGGGGTGCATTGCTATTCGTCGAAAAACCTTTACGACTGGCACGACGAGGGCATAGCGCTGGCTGTGGAGCCTGACGGTTCGGGAAGTCCGATCGAGAAGGGCTGCATTCTGGAGCGGCCGAAGGTGATCTATAACGCCAAGACCGGCAAGTTCGTGATGTGGTTTCATCTGGAGCTGAAGGATCAGGGATACGGGGCGGCGCAGAGCGGTGTGGCCGTGAGCGACCGGATTACAGGCCCTTACGAGTTCCTGCACGCCGGACGCGTGAATGCCGGCGTGTGGCCGATGAATGTGTCGGACGAGGTGAAGGCGGCGGCCGGTGCCGGGCTCGGGACGTGGCCCGAGGAGCTGAAGAACGAGCGTTTCCTCGTCCGCGATTTGGCCGGCGGCCAGATGGCGCGCGACATGACGCTGTTCGTGGACGACGACGGCAAGGCCTACCACATATATGCGTCGGAGGAGAATCAGACCCTGCAGATAGCCGAGCTTACCGATGACTACACGGCACATACGGGGCGTTACGTCCGTGCGTTCGTCGGCCGTTCGATGGAGGCGCCGGCGATGTTCAAACACGGCGGCCGCTATTATCTGATGATGTCGGGATGCACGGGATGGGATCCCAACGCCGCGCGCTCGGCCGTGGCCGACAGCGTGACGGGCGAGTGGACCGAGCTGGGAAATCCGTGTGAGGGTGACGAGGCCGATGTGACGTTCCGTTCGCAGAGCACATACATACTGCCGGTGGAGGGCCGTCGCGACACCTTTATTTATATGGGCGACCGGTGGAATCCGGAAAACGCCATCGACGGACGTTACGTGTGGCTGCCTGTGGAGCTGACCGGCGACGGATTCTCGCTGTCATGGAAGGATAAATGGTCACTGTAAAACAATGATGATTATGGAGATGCACGATCACGCATATCTGGCCGTAGAGAACCAGAAACAGCACCGTTTCATGCAGCACCGCATTCACAAGATCATGCTCGTGTGCTGCCCCTACGACGGTTACATACTCGAGGAGGACGGCCGAATCGAGTCGCAGATCAACCGCGAATACATGGAGCTGAACATGAGCAATCCGCCGTCGCTCACGCGGGTGGAGTCGACGGCCGAGGCGCTGGAGCTGCTCGCACGCGGCGACGGATTCGACTTCGTGCTCACGATGTACAACGTGGGCGAACCGAACGTGTTCGATTTCGCCCGCCGGGTGAAGGAGCTGTCGCCCGACCTGCCGGTGGTGCTGCTCACCAGCTTCTCGAAAGAGATATACCGACAGATCGAGGAGCAGGACTGCCGGGCGATCGACAACATATTCTGCTGGCACGGAAACACCGATCTGATAATAGCCATCATCAAGCTGATGGAGGACAAGCTGAACGCCGAATCGGACATCATGGAGGGCGGAGTGCAGGCCATCCTGCTGGTGGAGGACTCGGTGCGCTTCTATTCGACATATCTGCCCGAGCTGTACAAGATACTGCTGGTGCAGAACAGCGAGTTCCTGAGGGATGCCTACAACGAACAGCAGCAGATCAACCGCAAGCGTTCGCGTCCCAAGGTGCTGCTGGCCACATGCTATGCCGATGCCGTGGAGATCTATTCGCGTTACAAGAACAATCTGCTGGGTGTGATTTCCGACGTGGGGCTGGTGCTGAAGTCGGGCGACAGGCCCGAGGACGAGAAGTGCGACGCCGGAATCGACATCTGCAAGATGATAAAGGCCGAGACGCCGTGGATGCCCATCATCATGCAGTCGTCGCAGGTGAACTACCGGTCGGTTGCCGATACGCTGGGCGTGGGATTCATTGCCAAGACGTCGAAGACCCTGCTGTCGGAGTTGCAGGACGTGATTCTGCGCGAGTTCGGTTTCGGCGAATTCGTTTTCCGCGACCTGACGACCGGCGCGGTGGTGGGGCGCGCCCGCGATCTGATGCAGATGCAGGACCTGATAGCCACGGTGCCCGACGATGTGCTGGAGTATCATCTCTCGCACATGCACCTCTCGAAGTGGCTCTATTCGCGCGGACTCTTCCCGCTGGCCAAGCTGCTGCGCGGCATCAACAGCAGCCATTTCAGCTCGACGGCCGAACACCGCGCCGCGCTGGTGTCGATGTTCAAGGATTACCGCACGATGCTGGGGCAGGGCCTCGTGGCGCAGTTCGACGAGGGCACTTACAGCGACGCAATAGGTTTCGCGCGTCTGGGCGAGGGCTCGATAGGCGGCAAGGCGCGCGGACTGGCTTTCATGAACAGCATGCTGGCGAAGTACAACCACTATTACAAATATCCCAACGTGCGAATAATGATCCCGCGCAGTCTGGTGATCGCTACCGACTATTTCGACCAGTTCATACGCATGAACGGCCTGAAGTATGTCATCGCGCGTGAGGTGGACGACGACGGAATACTCTCCGAGTTCCTGAACTCGATCCTGCCGGCCGAACTGTACTCGAAACTCAAGGTGTTCGTGTCCACGTGCCGCAAGCCGCTGGCCATACGCTCGTCGTCGAAGCTGGAGGACTCGCATTACCAGCCTTTCGCCGGAATATACTCGACATACATGATCCCGCGCTGCGAGAACGACGACCAGATGCTGCGCATGCTGGTGCGCGCCATAAAGAGCGTCTACGCATCGGTGTACTTCACCTCGTCGCGCGCCTACATACAGTCGTCGCAGAACCTGCTGTCGGAGGAGAAGATGGCGGTGCTGATTCAGGAGGTGTGCGGAACCGAGCAGAACGGTTATTTCTTCCCGACGCTGTCGGGCGTGGCGCGTTCGCAGAACCTCTATCCGCTGGGATACGAGAAGGCCGAGGACGGCGTGTGCAACATAGTGATGGGACTGGGCAAGGCTGTGGTGGACGGCGGCAAGAGCCTGCGGTTTTCGCCGGCTTATCCCGACAAGGCGCTGCAGACCTCGACTCCCGAACTGGCCGTGCACGACGCGCAGACCGAAGTGATGGCGCTGAGCCTCAATCCCGACAGATTCCGCTCGTCGACGGACGACGCCGTGAACATCGAGCGCATTCCCGTTTCGCGGATGAACGATTTCCGCAATGCGAAGTACGCATGCTCGTATTACGATTATCTGAACAACCGCATCAGCGAGAGCCCTACGCTGTCGCGCTATTTCCGGGTGATTACGTTCAACCGTATACTGAAATACGGTTCGTTCCCGCTGGCCGACATAATCCGCGACATGCTGAAGATGGGCGAGGACGAGATGCGCTGCCCCGTGGAGATCGAGTTCGCCGTGAATATGGATGTGCCCGCGGGCGAGATGCAGATATTCAATCTGTTGCAGATTCGGCCCATCATCCGTAACGAGGAGGGGGCCAAACTCGACTGGTCGACGGTCGACACGTCGGGCGCCATCGTCTACTCGGAATGTGCGCTGGGCATTGGTCTTATGCGCGACATACGCAGGGTGGTTTACGTTAAGTTCGACAAATTCTCGTCATTGCACACGCAGCCGATAGCCGACGAACTGTTCGAACTGAACAAACGCATGCGCGACGAGGGCTGCGAATATGTGCTTATAGGTACGGGGCGCTGGGGATCTTCGGACCCCAATCTGGGCGTGCCGGTCAAGTGGGCGCATATCTCGGAGGCGCGTGTGATAGTCGAGGCGGCGCTGCCCGATTTCAATATCGAGTCGAGTCAGGGCACGCACTTCTTCCAGAACGTCACCTCGCTGGGCGTGGGGTACATGTCGCTCAATCCGTCGCAGGGCGACGGCGTGCTGGATACGGCGCGTCTGGATGCCATGCCGGCCTTGTTCGACGGCGAATATCTGCGGTGCGTCGAGTTCGCCAAACCGCTCTACATATATGTGGACGGCCGGTCGAAGCGCGGTATCGTGCGCGAGGCCGAGTAGCACGGGGCGGTACGTATCGACGATGCGCGGTTCTCTGTAACCGCGCATCGTCGTTTTTACGGACTGGAGGCAAAACGGCTGATCATGCGTAGCTGTGCATGCCGCCGAGCAGGAAATTCACGCCGAAGTAGGTGATCAGCACCGTAAGGAATGCCGCGATGCAGAACGCATGGAAGAACATCGGCCGGCGGAACCATGCGAGTGAGTCGGTGTGGAGAGCCGCCGAGTAGACCATCAGTGTGATCAGCGCCCACACCTCCTTGGGATCCCAGCCCCAGTAGCGTCCCCACGACACGTTGGCCCATACGGCTCCCGTAAATATGCCTGCCGCGAGGCAGAACATGGCCGGATAGAGTATGATGCGGCTCACCGTGCACAGATATTCGGTTTCGCCGACGGAATCGTTGTGCGTCGCGCGGCGGATGACGGCCGTGAGGCCGTTGAGCATGGCGAATGCAAGCAGGGTGTAGGCTACCATGACGAGCACGACATGAATGCTTAACAGCGGCGAATGCAGTACGGGTATGAGATTGGTGATTCGCGGCGAGGATTCGCCCATCATGGCTGTCAGAAGCGTGAGGCCGCAAAGCAGGAACCCGAACGGCTGCATCATGCCGAAGCGTTGCCGCAGTGCCAGAGTGAGCAGTATGCTACACCATGCCATGAAGTGCATGGTTTCGAATCCGCTGGTAAGAGGGATATGCCGGCTTGCGAACCACCGCAGGCCGATCTGTGCGGTGAGGTATATGAACAGCGCGAGCAGCATGATGTTCAGCGGCAGCCGGCCGGCTATGCCGCGGCCCGCGGGCGAACCGAGGCAGGACAGCACGAAACAGATGATGCCTATGCCAAGACAGCCCATTGCCAGAGGTTTGTCGGCATTGGACTTGTTGTAGCACTTCTCGGCATTGAAACGTAGCCGCGACGGCAGGGCGGAACCGCATTCTTTGGTCTGGTATTTCCCTATTTTGTCGATAAGCGACATCGTGCCGTCGTGATCGCGCATCGCGACCCGTTCGGCGACAAGATCCATGCTTCCGCGAATGAACATCCACTGATCGTAGGGCATGTCGTCCGACGGACGGTCGGCGAGCGAGTACCATACGATATCGCCCGTTCCGGGATCGGCGTAGGGATAAATGCGCAGCAGCGACCCGGTGCACAGCGAGCTGATGAGGTTGAACTTCTCGTTGGCCGCGCTTGCATTCCGGCGTCCGGCGCCGTCGGTGCGCAGCGCAGCGTCGAGTTTGTATCCGTGCACGCCGGTGAAATCGGTCAGTCGCGCGCGATTGCCTTCGATGCCGAGGATGCGGGCGGTTTCCTCGCCTTTGATCACGATGCACGGTTCGTCCTTCCAGTCGTCGTAGAAGAAGAACCAGCCGGCAAGCACCTGTTCGCCGGTGAGCCCCTCGTAGCTCGACCGTCCGCAGAGTTTAAGCGTAAAATCCTTGGCCAGCGTCTGCAGCGGACATATGCGGTCGTCGTAATAGACGTGCAGATCGCAGAACCGGGCGGCGACATCGCGCGGAAGGGTGCGCGGAGCTGCGGCAAGTCTGCCCGCCGGCAGGAGCGCAAGGGCAAGCAGCGGCAGCGTATGCCGCAGCGACGGATGTTTCAGCAAACGGCGGAACGCGCTGTCGCGTTCGAAGAAGAAGCCGAGCATGGACAGCAGCAGCCACAGATAACCCGTGTAGGTGACGGCTATGCCGCATGGGTCGTGCGATACCGACAGCACGGCGCCCTTGCCGTCGGCGTCATACCCCGACTGATAGAAGCGGTAGTGACGGTATGTGAATATGCTGTTCATCGACACCGTGCCTTCGATGTGCTCACCGCCGTCCTCGATGACGACCGTGCTGACGAAATCCGACGGAGCGAAGGTGCCTTCGTGATATTCGGGATGAAAATCGCCGAGCGATACGGCGAATGGAAATTCGACCGGACTGTTGTCGGACAGGAGGAATTCGTTGACTGCGGGTGCTCCGGTGCGCAGATGGAGTTTGCCATGCCGGCCCGACAGATGGGTCGTCAGAGCTCCGGCGAGGATCACGGCGAAAGAGAGATGCAAACCGACGACGGCGGGCCGCCGCCACGGATGCCGCTTCATCAGATAGAGCAGCGACGAAAAGGCTGTCACGCCCCAAAGCGTGAGCAGCGGCAACGAGGTGTAGATGTGCTCGCGGACGAAATCGCCTCCGCGGAGCTTCTCCATAACGGTGGCAGCCGCCAGTATCGGAACGATACCGGCGGCGCAACCGAATGAAAGCCATTTGAGCAGTCTGTCGTTTCTGCGTAGCATACGGCTGTCGGTCTAAATGGCGTCGATGAATTTGACAATGGCGTCGCGCTCCTCCTTCGACAGACTGCGGAAACTCTCGACCGTACTGCGGGCATCGCTCTGCGCATTGCCGTGCCACATGATGGCCTCGATCACGTTGCGGGCGCGACAGTCGTGCAGACGGTCGGCCGTTGCCGCGCCCGTGCACTTCTGATGCAGGCCGCGTCCCCAGAGCGGGGTAGTGCGGCACCAGCCCGTGCGGATGTCGTTCTCCATCTTCAGCTTGTGCTGCACCATGTCGGTGTAGGGCCATATCTTCTGGTAGGGATACCGCGGCAGTTCGGTGCCGTCGAAGAACCGGGCGGGATCGCGCACCTCGTCGGGACCCGTGGTCCACGACGGACGGTGGCAGTAGGCGCATCCGATCTCCTCGAACAGCTCCTTGCCGCGCCGTACGCCGCTGTCGTCGACGTTGCGGACGGCGGGTACGGCCAGACCGCGGTGCCATACCATGAGATCGGCGTACTCGCTGTCGGTGATTTCAACGGGCAGATTCTTTGACGTCAGGTAGTTGTAGATACGTTCCTCCATCGTGCCCTCCCAGAATTCGGGATGTTCGCGGTCGGGGTCGACACCTTCGATATACTTCTCGAACCCGGCTTGCACCTCGGGATCCTTCGACGAGCAGGCGGCGTATGTTCCGGCGGCATCCAGATAGTGGAAACGGCGGTCGCTGCGTGTCACGTTGGTGATGTTCCAGAAGGCATTGGCTCCGGGGCCGTCCTGCAACGGACCGCGGCTCATGGCGTAGGTGTAGCGGCGCACGTAGGGTGTGCCGTCGCCGCCCTGCGCAGTGTTGGCGTAGTAGCTTTTCCACTGTCCGTTCTCGAAGTAGGCCGTATTGAGTCCGTTCTGCATGTAGCCGTCGTTCTCCTGCTTTGTCCATTCGGCCGTTATATCTTCGTCGGTTATGGCGTCGAGCAGTCCGGTGCCGTAGATGCCGATGGTCGATTCGAGCCGCACGCCGTAGTCGCCCAGCCCGTCGAAACCGCGGTTGTAGACATAAACGGCATCCTGCGGGATGGTGACCTCGGGATAGATCAGCTCGTACTTTTCGCCGTCTGCGAACGTATTGCCCCATTCGTCGGTGTAGCTCTTCCATTCGAGGGTGATCTTGGTCTCATCGACCGGACTCTTGAACGGAGCCACCGCATGGCCTTGAGGCATGCCGGCGAGCCACGGCACATAGGCTTCGGTCGCCTTGTCGTAGACAACCAGCAGATAGCCGTTGCCTATGTCGTTGGTGGCGAATGCTCCGTCGTCCTGACGTTTGCCGTGTCCGTATCCCGGATGGCAGTGGATGCACGAGGAACGTATGTAGGCGGGGCCGAGTCCGTGGCGCACGCCCGAGTTGTTGGTCATGAAGGGTTTCTCGAATAGCGCCTCGCCGTTCTTGAACGACCGGTACATGCCGGCATTCTGTACGGCGGCCGTCGGCTGTTCGTATGCGTTGTAGGTCGCCAGACAGGTCGTGCCGAGTTCGCCTCCGGCGTAATACCATTCGGGAAGTTCGGCCGTTTCCGGCGCAGGCGTATCGCTTTCGCTGTCGGAACATCCGACGGCGAAAGCGATGCACATACACAGAAAGAGTAATTCGGTTCGTTTCATACGCATCAGTTCTTTGAGAGTTCGGTCATGACACGTTCGAGTACGTCTACCAGATCGCTGCCGACCACCGAAACCGCATCGTGGGCGGCTGCGTTCGTCGATGCCGTTTTGGCGAACGGTTCGGGAATCCTGTTGATGGCGGCTATGGATGTGTCGATCTGACTGCGCAGTTCGGTATCGAGGTCCGGATTCACGCTGCGTATGTAATCGCTCAGGGATGCGTCGCCGGCGTTGCTGCCGCAGTAGGCGTTGCGGATGCTGATGATGTTTCCGACGAAATCGGCAATCGAATTGAGGCTGTATGGCGATTCTATGTAGTTCTTGTCCTCGCTCGACGAACCCAGTACCGGACGTCCGATCTTGGTGTTGCCCACCTCGTCGGCTATGTCGATGCAACCCTGAATCAGATCCTCGGCGGCAGCCTGATAGGTCTTGTAGAGGCTTCCGCCCTGTCCGGCGTGCAGCATGCTGTAACCGTAGTCGATCGACGGTTCCAGCTCGGCCTCCTCCAGAATGTCGCGTTTGGCTGCGGTGATGCCGTCGATGCCGGCCCACGATGCTTCGAGCAGCACGCATTGGTTGCGGAGGTCTTCGGCCACGGCGCACAGATAGACGAGCTCCTCGCGGGTGTAATCCGTATTGTGGGTTAACGAGGTGTTGCCGTCATCGCTCAGCTCGAACAGCATGTATTCCACCGCGTGGAAACCGAGCAGACCGTAACCGGCATTGTTGTCGATGCTCCAGCTCTTGCCGCTGCGCAGGTCGATAAGCAGATCGTCCATGGCATTCTTGTCGAGCGGCCACGAGTCGATGTGCGGGTCGATGTTGTAGTCGGCGGCGGCACCGTAGAGGAATGCCTCGCTGCGCTCCCAGTAGTCGCGGCTCAGGTTCCAGTATTCGCCGGCGCGTTTCACCATTTCGCCGGTAAGCGTGCCGGCCTCGAATGCCGCGAATATGGCGTCGCACGCCTCGGACATAAGTATGGCATTGTCGGCCATGCCCTTGTAGGTCGGGATGATGGTGTTGTTCACATAGGGAACGATTGCGGCATGCAATGCCTCCTCTTTCGCGCCGGCTGCCGCATCCTCGTCGTTACTGTTGCTCTCGCAGCTGCCGAGGAGCGTTGCAGCGCAGGCCGCGATGATAAATGATCTGAAAAAATTACGTTTCATATGAGATTGTATTGAAATTGATTTGTTACTTCTTGAAAAGTCCCGAATAAGCAATGCCCAAGGATACGGCCGGCTCGTTGTTGTAGCGTTTGTCGAGCATGCCGATGCTGTATTCGCCCTTGATTACGATGTCTTTCATCGGGCGGTAGTTGATGCCGACGGCCATGCGGTGGCGTCCGCACCATCTGTAATCCTGTACGGTGCCTTGCGTGCGGAACATCGAATCGTAATACTCGTAGCGGCCGAACAGCCACAGCTGCTGACGCCGCATGTTCTCCCTGTCCGACAGCCCGAACAGATTGTAGCCGGCCTCGAACCCACCTGCCAGCGCATCCGACGCCACGGCCTGTTTTGGCGAGGGCGAATCCTTGCGCATGGCCATGTTGTAGCGGGTGATCAGTTCGGAGTCGGCCAAATGTCCGTAGTCGAAATTTCCGCGGATAATAAGATCGTGTGCGTCATAGCTGAAATCGAAGGCTCCTATCGCCACCGTGCCCCGGACGTTGCGGTAGCGTTCGCTGTCGGTGGCGCTTAACGTGTTCCTGAAGGAATTGCCTACGTATCCGCTCAACGACAGCCGCAAACCTTTCACCGAATGGTTGTCCACGCGGAACGCACCGGCGTAGGCATTGGCGATTTTGAACTCGTAGGGACTTCCCGCACCGTCGTGTACCCAGCCCTGACGTCCGAAACGGTCGGAGTCGAGTCCGGGCAGGAACATCAGTTCGTATCGCCAGTCTCCGGCCTCGCCCCACAGGCTTATGCCGTTCTCGTGCCATGTGCAGGGCATGATGGTGTTCTCGCCTTCGGGACGATAATTGGTGAAGAACTCGGTGGGAATATGGTGCATGTTGGTCGCACCGACGGGAACGATCATATGTCCCACCTTGAGATTCATCCTTCCGTTCCAGAACGCTTTGTTGAGCCAGAACTGTTCAAGTGCCACCTCGCCGCCGCGTTCGACCTCCGATTCGTACTCTCCGGCCTCCTCTTCCTCGATCTCGACAGCGCTCTCGGTGCCTCCGTGCTCGAACTCGATCTCCGTACCCATACTCCATCCGCGTCCGAAGTCGTAGCCCAGCCAGATGACCACATGCGGCAGATCGAACCGGCCGTGGCTTTTGTCGTTACGGTAGGTGTCGGCATCGGTGTAGCGGAGGTACTTGTCACTGAAAAAATTCCGGGTATAGACAGCCTCGCCGTAACCGCCTATGGTCAGCCGCGACGGCTTTCTTACGGCGTTCACCTCTTTCTTGAGCGAATCGAGCTGTTGCTGAATCTCCGCCAGTCGGTCTGCCGTGTCCTGTGCGAAGGATGATGCCGACAACGCAATCATGGCTGTTGCCAATATTAATGATAATCTTTTCATCGGGTTTTACTTTGATAAATCACGATGCAAAATTACCGGTTGCGCGCCGGCCGGTCAATCCTTAAAATTGGGTATTTTTAGAGTCCGCATGCGCCGTCCCGGTAATCGTTTTTGGGTATTCCGCATCTCCGGGCTTACATGCCTTTGTTCCGGCCGGGCCGGAGATGTTATCCGATTATTCCCCCGAGTCTGAACATGGGCAGGTACATCGCTATGAGTATCACGGCCACGAGCGCTCCGACGAGCAGTATCAGTGCCGGTTCGGCGACGGTTCCCATGTGCCTTATCGCGTGCTCGAGCTCGTTGGTCAGCGTGTCGCCCAGCCGTCGGAGCATATGACGCAGACGGTTCGTCTGTTCGCCCATGCGCACCATAGCCGTGAGCCGCCGCTCGTACAGTTCGGGGTATTGCGCCATCGCCTCGGCGAAGGGCACTCCCTGCTCCAGCAGCCGGGCTATATGCGACAGCGACTGACGGTAGGGGTGGAACTCCGTTGTCCGGGCGATCATTGTCACGCCCGTCAGCAGCGGAATGCCCGAAGAACACAGCAGATCAAGCAGTCGGCATATCCGGACCTCGTTGTTTTTGCGTATTATGCCGCCTATGACTGGCAGCCGCAGCAACATCGTGCATACGATGCGCCGTACGCGTTCGTTCCGGCGGTGGCGCCGGTAAATCAAGGCCGCAGCACATGACGCTGCGGCCGTTGCGGCCGCATATTGCGGGAACGCTCCGGCGAAAGCTATCATGTTGTGGGTCAGCGACGGCAGCTCGCCTCCCATGCGGGCATACACCTGCTCAAACATAGGTACCACCACCGTAAGCATGAATGCCGTGACTGCTGCGGCCGTGCACAATACCACTATGGGGTAGCTTACGGCCGACGACACCATGCGCCGCTGTGCCGCGCGTTTGCGATAGTATTCGGCGAGAAATTCCAGTGCTTCGGGCAGTCGTCCGGTCTGTTCGCCGATGTCGACCACACCGCAGTCGAGTGCGGGAAACGCTCCGCTCCCACTCATCGCGCGATGCAGCGAACTGCCGTCGACGACACGCGCATACAGTTCTTCGAGCAGAGACTTTGCCGCGCCGTGCTCCTCGGCGTCTATCAGCAGTGCGAATGCGTTCGAGAAGTCGACGCCTGCCCCGAGCAGGGCGTTCAGTTCTCCGTAGAACGTTTCGCGGCGGGAATCGGTCAGTTTGTGGTGTTCTGATTTCATGAGGCGTTCATATTGCGTTCAAGGTTCATTCTCCAGCCGCTCTATCGTTTCGTAGTATTCGGCCTGCGGATCATGCTGTATGCCGAAGCGTGCGGTGAGAATCCGGTCCGACACACGAACAGTAACTTCCAGTGTGTCGTGCGCATATCCGTAACTGATCAGCCGCAGATGCCCGACGCCGGTCAGCAGCGTGTCGGTGAAATTGTCCAGCCGGTATATCACGGCCGAATCCGACAGCATGAGCAGGGCTTCGCGTCCGTGCCGGCATATTACGGTATTCATCCCCGACCGCACTGCGCTGTCGGCTGTCGAGGCGAGCGTTTCGAGCCGTTGCATTCCGGTCCGCAGACGGCCGTTGAGTTCCATTGCCGCTATCCGCCGTGTTTGCAGTCGCATGAACATACCGAGTCCATCGGTCACCGCCAGAAATACGATTCCCGCGACGATCATCATCACGAGCGTCTCGGCGAGTGTCGAGGCACGCAGTCGCAAGGTTACTCTTCGCATCTTACAAGTTCGGTATAAACGGTTGTCTCCGTGCCGCATTCGGCCGTTATCCTCAGCGTCGCGACATCATCGAAATCACGGTACGGAACGATCACGATCGTCGCCCGTCCGCAGTCGTACAGCTCGGTATATTCACCCGCCGGCCATAGTCCGGTGGCATATTTGCGGCGGGCCGACTCCACAGTGCGTCGTAACCCGGCAGCGGCAAGTCCGTCGCCGCTTACGGTCAGCTTCGGCAGCAGTTCGAGCGACAGTGCGAATACGGTCATGAACAGCGCCGAGGCCACGATAGCTTCCAGCAGCGATGCCGCCCTCAGTTTATGCATGCGACCTCCTTTCTGCGGACGGCGGAGTCCGCAATCCATATCGGGTGTGCCGTGACGTGATTGTCGCGCAGCCGGGCATCGTACAGCATGTCCGTGTAGTAACCATGCTGCGAGAAACTGGCTGCCGAGCGCAGGTATGCCGATCCTGTCACACGGCCCCGCACCTCGGCCGTGCCATCGACGTACAGTAGCCCGCGCAACCGTGCTGTCGGGGCCTGACGGTAACATGCCGAGGGGTGCGGATGCTGTACGGTGTCGCACACTATGGCATAGCCGTCCAGTGTCGCGTTGCATCCGAGTTCGGCGTAACGGCCGGCATATATGCCCGACGGATACTGCAATGCTGCCCGGGGCTTTACTACCGCAGTGTCGCGGGCGACGATCTGAATCGTGATGCGCGCTCCGGCGTCCACTGTCACCTTGCGGGCGCACACTATGATGTTGTGCAGCCGGCATGTGGAGTCTATGCGTATCTCATCTCCGGTCACCACGATCCGTCCAGTGAGCGAGCATCGGGTAATATCGGCTGTGCCTGCGGCGATGAAAAGCGTCGAATCGGCCGATAGCGGTATTTCGGCCGTATAGGGGACGGTTTCCGCCTGACAGCATGGGCGGACGAACAGATTGCGCAGTATCTCTACGGCCTTGGGATCGGGAGGCGGCAGTGAGGCTTGCGACCGCCGGACCGTAGAGGCCGGAACAGGCCCGCCATTGTAGAACTCCGATTCCATACGGCCGTATACGAGTCCGTTCTTAGGCAGATGCACCGTGCCGTGCAGACGGGTGTCACCCGCAATGGTCAGCGCCGTGCCGTTGTCGGCGTAGTATAGCGTCATATCGGCCGGAGGTGCGGCACCGATGATGTGGCACTGACACACCAGTGAGTCGGACGTCGCGATTTTTACCAGCTCGTACAGTCCCCACGGCTCCGGACGCACGTACACCCTCGATCGCGGTAGCGAGTCGTACAGCCGGTAGCCGCCGCTGGCGGTCAGACGGCTGTCGTCGGGATGCAGGCAGTAGAGCATGCAGGCCGATATGGCATCGGCCTGTGCCTGACGCAGCCGCGTGTCGTGCAGCACGGCCATGCGTTCTTGCTCCCATAGCGCGATGAGTCCCGTCATGGCGACAGTCATTACGACCGTCGCGGTGACGGCCGTGGGCAGGACGCTGCCGCGGATATGTTTCGCTGTCATTCGCATAGTTTCACTCCGTATTTCACGCCGTTGCTGACGAGGTATAGCGAATCGCGATCCGATCCGGCTACAATGAATCCCGCTGCGCTGTCACCGCGCTCCGCTTCGTATTGTATGCCGCCGATGTCGATGATATGTATCGTCCGGCCGCCGCTGCGTACCGATCCCAGATGTTCGCAGTCTACCTGTTTGCGCTGTGCATGCCGTAGTGTCGTATGCCGGGGCGGCGGAGTGGCGGCCGTATGTCCGGCAGGAGCATTCTGCGATGTCGTTCCTTTCAGAAAAGGGTCGGGGTAGTTGCCGGCGAGCGTGTCTGCTGTCGGTCGGCTGCCGGTGCCGTCGGGTGCGGAATGTGCGACGGCGGGCGGAATGCCGGTGCCGGGACTGAGCAGTTTCCACGCTATGGTGCCCCATATGGTTGCAACGGCAGCGAGTAGCATGTATGTGGTAAGACGTGATGTCATTCTAACGGTCTGTTTTGACGAGTTGCTGTATGTATAGCGTAAGTGTGAGCTGCCGGCTCCGTGCGGTATGGTCGGCCGTTATGCGCCATACGGCGGAATGCACGGCGCATTCGGGTACTTCGCGTTCGATGAAGTGCATGGCGCGGAGCAGGTCGGCGAACGTCCCGGTCATGGTGAGTTCCGCCGTATGCACCTCCAGCGTCCCTTGCCGTTCGGTAATGGATGGCGTGCATCCGGTGACGCTAACGTTGTCCGGTACAAGGCCGAGTATCATCCCCGAAAGTATCAGTTCGCGACGGTCGGAGAATGTGTCGTTGCTGTCGCTGTACGTCTCCGGCACGGTGGATATCCGGGTGCGCAGCCGGCGGCATTCGCAGGCGGTGCGGAGGGTGTCGCTTAAGGCATGGCGCCAAGCGACGGCTGGCAGCAGCACGAGCAGGGCCGTTGTCATGGCGAGGCCGCGGTATCGGTAGGGCAGATTCATAGTTCGAGGTCTATTCTGAAGCTGAGCATCGCGGCTTTGCGTTCGTGTTCTATGGAGATGAGATTCACCGAGCGGAACAGTCCGCTTGCCGAGAGTCCGGACATGAACTCCGACACTGTGGACGATGAGGGGGCCGATCCGGTTATGGTGGCGGTATTCTTGCGCCGTCGCAGCGGTTTGCCGGCTTCGAAGCGTCCGGCAGGAGGTTCCACCTCGACCGACAGCAGGCGCACGGCTTCGGGTACCGAAGCGGCTATGCGGTCGCAGATGACGGCATAAGGTGTGTCGGGGCGTGATGAAAGGGCGCGGACCAACGCCTGTTCGCTCTCGTTGTCAGCCGTTCGGCGACTCTCGCTTCGTTCGCGTGCCGCAAGTTCGCCGCGCAGTCGCTCAGTCTCGGAGTTCAGTCTCGGGGAGATAAGTGCATTGGCCGCAAGCAGGAGCAGCAATCCGCCGAGAAACGGACGATATGTGCGTTGTACGATAGCCTGCAACACGGCCGATCCTGTGTCGGTGGGCGACAGTAGATGTCGTGCGTTTATCGAGCCGCGTATGCGTTCGGCGCAGATTGCGGTTACGGTCGGCAGGTCGGCGGCTTTCGTGGTGCAGAACATGCCGACGGGGACTGTTCCGCGTTCGGCGAGATCGGATTCGAGCGCCGACATTCGGTCGCGGCGGAAGAATGCTACGGTGTCGCCCGAGCGTGTGCTTAAAAACGTGTCTGTGTCGGTCTCGACGCGCCGGGCCGTGTCGCTGTCGGCAGGTTTGGATATGACGCCCCGGCCGCATATGATCACGGCGACCGCATGGTTGCGTATCGGTGCGGCGTCGACGGCGCCGGCATCATCGCCGTTTTGCCGGAGCGCATACAGCGTGTATCCGCCCGAGGCGTTGTATTCGGCTGCAAGGAATAGTATTGGTGGAAAGATTTTCATGACAGTGCGTTGTCGTTATGTTGCGGATCATGCGGGCCGGTTAATCTATCACCGCCGGTTTGATGAATATGTTGAGCGAACGTTCGATCTTGTTGCGCTTCTCCTTGCCGAAGAACCACTTTATGACGGGTACGCGAGCGAGAAACGGTATGCCGCGCGAGGAACGTTCGAAGCTGTTGCGGTCGAGACCTCCGAGCAGGACCATCTCCTCGTTCTGCACTTTCACGATGGATTTGAAACTGCGGGTGGAGGTGCCCGGCGGCGCGTCCTTCTCGTTGCGGTCGGTGAACTCGGTTTGTTCGAATTCGATCTCCAGCGTTATGTGCCTGTCGCGCGATACGTAGGGCGTTACCTTGACCGAAAGGGCGGCATCGACCGATTTCCATGTGTAGGATTCGGACTGTATTGGATTCTGTGTGCCGTAGTAGTTGTTCTGCACCTCTCTGTAATACTGCGTCTCGCCGCTCGTAAGCATGGCCTCGTGGCCGTTGAGCGTCGACAGCTTGGGTGTTGACTGCAACCGTATGGTGCCGTTCTCCTCCAGTGCCTGCAAGCTGAGGTAGAAGTTGGGGGTTACGCGACCGAGGTTCACCGTACCGCGTATGTGCCTCAGCAGTCTGTTCACGGCACTGGCGCCGAAGGTCATGTCGACTCCGGCGCCGAGCGTGCCCGAGGTGGTGGCGGGCGATGATCCCACTCCGCCGCCTATGCCTGTCTCGCGTATGTCGCTGCGCTGAACCTCGGCGATGATGATCTCCATGGTTATGAGCGGCACGGGGCGGTCTATTGAGCGCAGGAATGTCTCCGTGCGCGCCACGTCACGGCTGTCGCCGCCGAGAATCAGTGCGTTCAGGTCGGGAAACGGCTTGATCTCGACACCCTCCTTAAGCGCCGACGGTATCAGCTCCTCGGCTTTGGATACCGATCTGTATTCGAGTTCGACTATGGCGGCCGAACCGAGGCTGTCGCTCTCGGCGCCGCCGAAGATCCAGATTCCGCTCTGTTTGCAGAACGAGTAGGCTGATCCTTTGAGCAGCACCGCGAGCAGGGTTTCGAAATCGGTGCCGTCGACCCATATTCCGGCCGTGAGATTCACCGGAGTACGGAAGTAGTAGCTGAGGTTCATCTGCCCGCACAGATCGAGCAGTACGTCCTGTACGTTGCCGCGGACTATGTGCGCCGTTATGCGGCCGAGTGAATCGACGCGCAGTTCGTTTTCACCGAACTGACGGCGGCCGGTGTATGACGGTGCTGCGGCAAACGGATCGCTGCTGTCGCTCTGCGCGGCGCGGACGCTCCATGTGTCGTCGGCGCCGCGATCGGCGAATAGCCCGTTCACTTCGCCCAATGTACGCAGTGCCGGATGCAGAGGCATGCGGCGTAGGTAGCCGTAAATTTTGTGGTCGTACAGTGTCTGCGGAACGATGATGTTGCGGCCGGTAAGTTCGGTTATCTTTTTGGCAACGTCGATTAGCCGCTCGCCCTTAAGATCGAATGACAGCATCGTGTCGCGGCTCTCGAAGACAATGTCGGGGTCGGGTGCCGGAGCTTCGGGTACGGTGGCGGGAAACACCGAGACGATGTTGCCCGTCACATCGAGGTCGAGTCTGTATTCGCGGCACAGAAACCGCAGCAGATCGTCCACTCGGGCTCGGGTGAAGTTGCATGCCACGGGGGTCTGCCCGATGCTGCGGACACTGAGATTGACTCCGCTGGCCCGGGCTATGTTGCGCAGCAGCTCGCCTAGCGGCAGCCGTCCCGAGGTGACGTCGACCTCGTGCGTGAACTGCGGGGAACGTTCGGCAAGCGCCGACAGTTTGGCATCCAGTGCCGCAACACGCAGCGAGTCGGATGCGGGTTGTTGTGCGAATGACATTATGCACGACAGAAACAGGATTGAGGTTGTGATTGCGAATCGTTTCATACGGTCAGTAGTTAAGCAGTGGTATCAGTTCGTCGGGCGATGTTTCGCCGCGGCGGAAAATGTCGATTACGGCATCGCGCAGCGATGTTATGCCGCGCTCGGCCAGCAGCGGGGCGACGTCGGCCGTTCCGGCACGGGCTGCGGCAGCCAGAGTCCCGTCGACTGGGATAACCTCGTAAACGGCCCGGCGTCCGGCATAGCCTGTATAGTAGCACCGCTCGCAGCCTGTGGCCTCGAAATACTTACCGGCATCTATGGGCAGGGTGGCGGCACCTGCGGTGACCGGACGTTTGCAGTGCGGGCATAACAGGCGCACGAGCCGCTGTGCAACGGTCACGACGAGTGTGTCGGCGACCAGATACGGATGTACACCCATATCGGCAAGGCGCGCCACGGCTCCCCATGCAGTGTTGGTGTGTATGGTCGAGAAGAGCAGATGACCGGTAAGTGCCGAGCGCACGGCCATCTGGGCCGTGTCGGGATCGCGTACTTCGCCGAGCATTATTATGTCGGGATCCTGACGCAGGAACGTGCGCAGCGCGCTGCCGAACGTGAGACCGATCTCCTCCTTGAGCTGTACCTGATTCACACCTTCGAGCGTGTATTCGACGGGGTCCTCGATGGTAAGTATGTTGTCGGTCGAAGCATTGAGCCTGCGCAGCGTGGCGTAGAGCGTCGTGCTTTTGCCCGAGCCCGTGGGTCCGCAGATGAGTATCATCCCGAATGGACGCTGTATGGCGCGACAATAGTCGTCGTACTGACGCGGCGTGAACCCGAGGTTGCGCAGGTCGAGCAGTTCGGCCTGACGGGTGAGGAGCCGCATTACGACTTTCTCGCCGTAGATGGTCGGCATGACCGATACGCGCACGTCGAACTTCATGCCGTTGCGGTCGTAACCTATGCGGCCGTCCTGCGGCAGACGCTTCTCGGATATGTCGAGGTCGGACAATATCTTGATCTGATTGACGAGAGGCGCGTAACGATGCCTTTCGACTACGTAACGTTCCGTCAGCTTGCCGTCGATGCGCAGTCGTATGCGGCATCGTTCCTCGTAGCATTCGATGTGTATGTCGCTGGCACAGTCGCGTAGCGCCTCGCCGATGAGCGAGTACAAAAAACTCTGTCCCGAGTCGATTGCGGCCGTGCGGCGTGCGGCCGAATCACTCCTTTCGGATCGGTAATATTTCAGCAGCAGACGTTGGAGATCTTCGTCGGCGACCGGTTCGATCGTCGTCTGCCAGCCGTACAATACCTCCAGTTCTTCCCGGATGCCGGCGTAATCTTTAGTGCCGGACCCGTAGAGCTGCACACGGTCGCCGTCGTGTCCGAACGGTACAAGACGGTAGGCCGCAGCGTCGGCCGCGGTGAGAAGCTGCACGATTTCGGTAGGGATGTGTTCCGTTACAGCCATAGAGCACAAAAGCGTATTATGGTGATGAGTATGAGTGTCGTGCCTGTCATCCCGGCGAACGGTATGGTGCGCCGACGGTTGAGCACCGAGTGCCACACCAGCGAGAGCAATGACGATGCTACGAGTAGCTTCAGCAGGTCGGACGGCGGAAACAGCGGACTGACGGCGGCGATGTAGCACCAGTCGCCGGCCCCGAATGCATGGCATAGGCGCATACCGCCGTGGCGAAGCATGAGATAGATGCGAAGACACAGCATGAGCAGCAGGATGAGTATACATCCTGAAATGAGATGCGACAGCGCCGATTGCCACGTCCCGGCATATACGGCTGAGACGCTTGCTGCGGCGAAGACTGCCGCAAGCCAAGTCACTGCTACCCGTCGTCGCCGGAAGTCGGATACGACGACAGGTAGTGAGATGGCGGCGGATGCGAACCAGATAATGACGGCGGACAGTGGCATGGGTCAGTCTTTTACGGTTTCACGAAGATGTTTCTGTTCGTCGATCTCCCACACGTTGTAGACCCCGTCGCCATCGAAATCGACAACAGATGTTGCGGTGGCGCGGAATCCGTGATCCGAAGCCTCTACGATCTCGATGAGGTAATTGGCGCCGCCGCCGTCAGTGACCAGTGTCGACTGTTCGAACCCGAGTTCGTCCAGCGACGGCGAATAGCGTGAGTAGGTGTAGAAGTTCGATTTCTGCAACGTGTGCAGATAGGTGAGCTGCTGTTGTGCTTCGGTGGCCTTTGCGCGCGAGATGAGCGGCATCAGATTTGGCAGTGCGATAAGTACCAGTATGCCGATGATGACCAATACCACCAGCAGTTCCGAAAGCGAAAACGCACGAAGCGTCCGGGAGCGAAAAACGATGATCGAGATATTCATTTTATAAAAGTGTTAGTCGGGACAAATGTATGCGTTGGAAAACTGTTTGATCGCATGGTTTCATGGAAATGCAATCTTACACAGTGATGATAACGTGCTGATTCACAGTATGGATAATCGAGAAAAATCTTACCTTGAAATTACAAAATAACAACTTGTTGTAAATCAATTGTATACGTATCGGGGCCAGTTGGTTGATGCGGTTAATAATCATTAACTTACAGTAAAGAATTCACCTATGGTTCCATATCCCCGAGCCCCGTAGTACGATATTTCAATGCCCGACTGAAAAAAGTCGGGCAATAATCTTTATGATACTCATAACTCTAAAAAGCTACACCAAATGGTAATATTCATAGTAGACATATTGTTGATATCCATGATAATATTCGTCTTGCTGCGGGAACGTAAACAGTATGTCGACAGATTGGAAACTGAAATGCGGGCGAGACTTAATTACATTCATATACTGATAGATACGGTATACTCTTTCGGAAATAACAGCGAATTGTTGTTGACTCAACTGAAAAAGGAGATGTCGGTGAAAAAACTGTTGCTGTACGGCATTATAAAGCGCAGGCAAACTGAAGCATGTGATCCGGAACTAAAGATCAGCGAGGACGACAGATTGCTGTATCAATTGCTGCAAGAGGGATTTTCTCCGAGAGAGCTATGCATTATCTTCTCTCTGAACAACATAAACAGCCTGTATGTGAAGCACCATCGCATCAGAAAGAAACTTGGATTGTTGTCTGACGAAAAGGCTGAACCGACCGGCGAAACGACCTCGGCGAAAAATCGTGCGAAAGCATCTGACCGCTTGTATGGAAAACAGATGTGTGCAAACAAACGATCAGCAACAGATGTTTGTGTTGGCAAAGGGAGGACCTATGCGGAGAAAAAGGAACCCGCCGAAGTATAGGAGCCAATATCAGTCAGGCGAAAAATAACGGATTGTAAAAAGGCAGACTTACATATTGTGATTGGTCTGCCTTTTTGTTATTCAGTAATATCCGGTTCAACTTGTCGTACTTGTACATCATGACCTTTCCGGCGGCGCGCATGTTTCCGTCCTGAAACAGCACGACCCGCCCGTTCAGGTCGTATCCGTATCGCTCGGGTTCCTTTCCGGGCAGACGTTTGGTCACCACACGGTCGCCGACGTAGGAGTAAGAGTAGCACAGACTGTTTACCGTGGCTGCGGCAATATATGCGTTTGCCGAGTTCAGCCCCTTCGCAGCCTCGGGCGGCACGACGCACACGAGACGCGAGGAGTTGTCTACTGCTTGATTACGGTAATGCATTAAGAAAAACTATGTCAAAATTTAAAGGGGATATCTAAATTTGTGAACTGCACCCCAAAAGTTGGCCCAAAAACTTTTGGAGTGCAGTTCAGTCTTAGACAGTCTTTTAGTATAGCATTGCTATGTAGATGAATTATATACCGAATCGCAATATTTGTTTATCCAGCCTTCATGCAGTGTTCCGTCATGAAAGAATAATACTTTCTTCCAGTCCCCATCTGCATAATCGACAGCAGTCATTATGGATTGATCAAACACATTGGGATCTTCATAAATTATTTTATAAGATGATTTTTCATCTGGTGCAGAATGCAATTTCATGTATCTGTTATTGTGTTCGTCATAATACCAGCGTTTGAAAACACCACACCTACTTTTATCAATCCAGCCAATAATCTCCGGTCCGGGTGTTGAACTTATGACAGAGGTTATGTTTACTTTATATCTCAATTGAGAGTTATCAAGGATTTCCACAGCAAAAAACAGTTCATTAATCGTGTCCTGCATAATGCGATATTTAATATTGTTCCCGATGGGTTTATCATATATAGGAATCTCTATATTATCATCCATTAGTACAACAAAATGACGAGATTGCGAAACTGCTTGATAAAACAATAGAATGGCTAATAATGATATTAAATATGTTTTCATTTACTTCTTTTAAGTATTAATTTGTAATTTCGCCCTCCAATTTGTTTGTCATAAGTATCCCATTGCTTTCCCGGGATTAATAAACATCCCGTTGACACCGCTGAAAATTTAGTTGCGTTATCTCCTGCCCATCCATTATAATTAGAGCGATGAACGAATATTCCGTTTTTCTGAGTTTTGCTATATGGCTTGTATTCAGCGGGACTTGGATTTATATCATTTATGCAATTGATCGGATTGCCATTATTGATTATATGAGTTTTGGGAATTCGGCCAGATGACCTTGATGCGTCAATATGCGAAACATAGTATTCACCATCTGCAATTGCTCCAAATTTATCAAAATTGGAACTCATTGTAAATCCACTATAATATGCAATGTCATCCATGCCATTTGCTCCATATACTATAACATCTGCTAAAATGGCTCCCTCTCCGTGTAGATTGTCGCCTGCGCCCAGCTTCTCAGAATATGCCCCGTCAAATACTACAACGATTTCACCTTGATATGTTCCAATTATACCGGCTTCATCCAACTCCTTTTGAGATTTGTATTTTGTATAAGCATATTCGGTGTGTGTGCCGACAATATTACCTTCAAGATCATAATCATTTACGACATATGAATACCAATCCAATCCGTTTGGGTCTATTTGGGCAATCGGGTTTGCGCCGCAGTATGCATACGGTGAAATATGGTAGTATTCCTCGCATAGCGGGTCGATCGAGTTAAACGCTCCGTCCAAACGTTGGAATCGAGCTTCAGAGTCAATGTAGTTTATTCCGAAATCCTTTTGAGACTCTTTACCATTGTAGAGATATGGGTTTCCGGATGTCGCCAATGTTGAGTTTGAGTGCCGTTCACCGTAGGGCATATAGTCGTTCTGTTCTATGACAGTTCCGTTGGCGTATGCAACAATGCGAGTACTGCCTAAGTGGTCAGAAACAAAATATCGTGTTTCATACCCCGACGATGTTTTATATATTCTGCCACCTGCTCCTATGACACTTTCCAATGTAATATTGGAACCATTTCGGTTGTATCTGAAAGAACCCACATAATCGAATCCGCCGCCTGATGCGTTGATCGTCTTGTACTTCGATCCGTCAGCTAAGTGTGTATAGGTTGCTTTCACAGCGGTGTTCTGTTTTATTGTTGACGGCAAGTTACGAAAATTATATTAAAAGACAAAAAGACCGTCTAAATTTGTTAGACGGTCTTAATTTTATTGAGTTTTTTACTCGTTTCAGTCTAAACTAGCGAGAATAAGAATTATAGATATAAGAAATATGCCAAAAGTTGCGTATGCTTGTGATGAAAGGGCAGATTTGCTATATCTTTCGGGGTATTTTTCCATATATATATATATCCTAATGTATATGTAAAGCCATATTATAGAAAATATGATTATTAAAAATGTTGTTATTTTCATTATTTATTCTGGTATTGCGTTGTTTAATATACTTAATACATCAAAAGGTAATCCCAATATACTCTGTGCTATCAATAATTCTTTGTATGTTAATTTTGCTTGTTTGCTTAATATGCCAAATCCATTTCCTGCAGAATTTAGTATTGCATTGTATCCGCAAATTTGTTTCCCCATTTTGTAGTCATATATTATTTGCGTCCATGTTCCTATATTTGAGATTCTAGAGCCTAATTCAATTCCAGCCAAACCTGCTCCTGTCCCAACTCCGGTCAAAGATAATGCCATACCCAAATATTTAACTCCATAACCAAAATATTCCATATCTTTACCAGCAATAGCCATTGCTCCCCAAACGAACTGTTGCTGGCTTCTGTGTACGGCCTTAACTATAGGGTTTTCCATGTTCTCCCTGAAGTCGATATTTCTAGCGAAATTAGCTTGCCAGTTTCTGATTTCTCTGAAGTTTTCCGGCGCCCATTGCCCCATGAAGTTATGCGTCATTACCATTGCAGTAGGTATTGCGGTAGAATAGGCAATATTTGAGCTTGCGTGTGATGTATATATGTGGAAATTATTTTTCGTATATTCATCCCATTCGTAATAATTTTCTACGTATCCATATGCGGTGTTTCCATTGAAATTGTTTTTGTATGCCGAGAGGAAATCCCATATTTCAAATTTGTCAGTGGTTGTATATCCATAATCGTTTTTTGTCCACAATCCGAACGGGTCTGTGTTATTCACGGGATTTGCGGAAGCGTATGTGTATGGGGATGTGTGATAACTGATTTCGCATAGCGGATCCAATGTCGTAAATATTGCATTTGTAGTCTGCATTCTTGCATGCGAATCAATATAATTTATTCCGAAATCCTTTTGAGACTCTTTACCATTGTAGAGATATGGGTTTCCGGATGTCGCCAATGTTGAGTTTGAGTGCCGTTCACCGTAGGGCATGTAATCGTTTTGCTCGATAACTGTTCCGTTGGCGTATGCTACCATTCTTGTGCTGCCGAGATGATCTGCTACAAAGTATCGTGCTTCATATCCGCCGCTCGTCTTGTATGTGCGACCGCCCGCGGAAGCTATGCTTTCCAATGTAATGTTGGAGCCATTTCGGTTGTATCTGAAAGAACCCACATAATCGAACCCTCCGCCTGATGCGTTGACAGCTTTGTATTTAGTGCCGTCAGCCAAGTATGTGTATGTTGCTTTCACTGCGTTGTTCTGTTTTATTGTTGACGGCAAGTTAAGCATATTATATGAAATATCCAAATTATTAGTCGCATCTTTTGAAATATTTCCGTTATTGTCATAATTATAACCGGTTCTTTTATTACCTGAATACGTGAATGACAAAGTGTTGGCCGTTCCGTTCACGTAACGGGTCATCGACTTAATGTTTGAGTTTTTGTCGTAAGTAATCGCTTTTTCGGTGAACTTGTCGGCTTTGGCTGTTCCGACATAGTGGTCTGCTCCCAAAAGACGAGACATCTTGTCGTAGCTGAACCGATATGAGTTGGCCGATTGTCCTTTCTGCGTCCATGCCCATTCGGATATGTTTCCCGAGAACAGCGGGGTAGTGCCGTCGTAGTATTTCAGTGAGTTGTCGAACAGAGTTTCGGTACCCTTCTTTACGGTCTGTGCTGTCTGCCACCCCTGCGTGTTGTATGCCAGCGTCTCGGTCAGCGTGGTTCCACCGTATGACTTTCCTGTGAGCCGTCCCACCTCGTCGTAAGAGTAGTTCACCGACGACGCTACTCCGCCTATGGTGGCCGTCTCGGTCAGCAGTCTGCCCCGGTTGTCGTATGCGAACGTTCGGTCGAGTGTCTCGGTCGTCGCCCCGTGCGTGTATGTCTCCTTTGACGCTGTGACGTTTCCCACGAAGTCGTATTTTGTCGACAGCCGGTGCGTCGACCCGTCAGGATATTTGGAAACGGTCTGAATCACACGACCACGATAGTCGTAGAAGAACCATCGTTCGACGTGTCCGGAAACGGAGTAGTTGTCGCCCAGCACAGCCACTTTCTCGTAAGTCTTTAGCGACCGTGTGTTGTCGTCGCGATCGGCCGCCGTCGCGATTCCGGTTACGGCCGAGAACTGTGCTGTGCTTGTGAGATCGTATGTGTATGCCACGAGAACGGTGTTCAGCTGTCCGTCGAGATTGTCGAGCGCCGAATCGGGATATGCCGACGAGTCCACGTTTCCGGAGAATGTCCCGATCTTCTGATATATCATCCGGTTCAGCTTGTCGTACTTGTACATCACGGCCTTTCCGGCGGCGCGCATGTTTCCGTCCTGAAACAGCACGACCCGCCCGTTCAGGTCGTATCCGTATCGCTCGGGTTCCTTTCCGGGCAGACGTTTGGTCACCACACGGTCGCCGACGTAGGAGTAAGAGTAGCACAGACTGTTTACCGTGGCTGCGGCAATATATGCGTTTGCCGAGTTCAGCCCCTTCGCAGCCTCGGGCGGCACGACGCACACGAGACGCGAGGAGTTGTCATATATATAATAGGTATCGGCATAGTCGCCTTCAGCTATCTTGCGTCGTTCGAGTATGACGTTGTCCTGCTTGTCGGTGAATGTCACGGTCTGGCCGCCGTCCTCGTCGGTGGCGGTGTTCCGGAACAGCGTCGCTGCGCCGTAGTAGCCGCCGGCCGCGACGGCTCCCGATGCGAACGACAGCTTGAGCACCTCGTTGGCCGCGTTGGTGCCGTAGGTGTAGGCCGTGTATTTGTCGCTGTTGCGGTATGTCGCACCGGGGCGGTACGACCGCCGGACGCGGTCGAGCGGCGAGCGCTCGTATTCGTTCAGCGTAAATGCGTAGGCATTGTCGGACGTGCCGTATACCGAGAAGTTGGCCGTCGCCAGCGGCGCGCTCTGGACTGCGGCGTTGCTTCCCGCAGCCGCATAGGGCAGGTATTCGCGCTCCTTGTCGTTGAACAGCGGATTATGGTAGACGGGCTGCACGAGCGACCGCCCGTCGGGTGCGGCTCCGACCTGCACGGTGTGCGAGAGCAGTCCCAGCCCGTCGTAGTAGGCCACGTCGTCGACCGCAGCGGCCGATGCCGCGGCAGTGTAGGTGCGTGTGTGGATGTAATTGCGGGTCGTCGTTATTCCGATGCTGTACTTGTCGGGACCTGCGGCAAGCGCCTGCGAGGCCATGACGGCCGACAGGGCCGCCGCTATCGTTATGTGTCTTTTCATGATTCAGTCGTTTTATATGTTGGGGCCGGAACTTCCCGGCCGGTTATTATTCGTTCGAGTACTCGTATTCGGTCATGGCATTGCCCTTCGAATCGCGTATGTAGCGCAGCTTGCCGGTGTTGCCGGTGGTGGTGTGATACTCGTAGGTGGTGCTGTGCCCCGAAGGGTCGGTGAGGGTCTTGATGCCGATGAGCGGCTCGTATATGGCCGTCGTTATCTGCCAGTCGGTGTATGTGTTGCGCAGGTTGTCGATGGACTGTTTCTGCGTGGCGGTGAATGTCGCGGACGAGGTAATGCCGCTGGTGAATCCCTTGCCCAGTTTCAGGTCGATGATGCTCTCGCTGCCGTTCACGATCGAGGCGACCAGATACAGCCCGTTGTAACCCCACAGATAGTAGGTGAACGGAAGATTGTAGGGCCTGACGTAGCAGAGGCGGTTGTTGACGTCGTACTCCATCATGCAGTACTGCATGTATCGAGGAGTGGCTGAATAGGCATATCCCGGCTTGGTGTAGGGGTACTGTATGGGCGACCGGGTGTCCTGAACCTCGGGTTCGTGGCGGTAGGCTTCGATAACCGAGCCGTTGTCGTCGTATTTGTAGAGTTCGCCGTCCGCGATACTGCCGTTGCGCACCGTGACGCACTCGACGGGAATGTCGATGATGTTCTTGGCCTTCAGTGTCGCGAAGGTGCTCTCGTTCGAGGTGTAGTCGCCGGGACGCAGTGTGTATTTGACGATTTTGTCGCCGTTGCTGGCCGTGGTTTCCACGCGGGTGGGCATGTGGTAGGTCGTGGCATTGTCGTAATAGTAGTCGGATACGCGGCTCAGGACGGAGCCGTCATCGGCATACACATTCTCCACTTCGCGGGTCATGCGCGAACAGCCGATGGGTATGTAACCCGAATCTTCCGTAATCGTTGTATTCTCGTGCCGGTACGTATCGTCAAGTGTGAGTCCCGATATTTCGACCGGATATTTCGTAGCCCATAACTTGATCTGGTATATTTTCTGGCTCTCCTTGACGAATTTCGAGTAAGTGTAGTCTACGCTTCGCACAAGAGTGAAGGTGGAATCGTTCTCGCATCTGTACTCTTTCGTCCCCTGCAGCTGTCCTTCCGAGAGGCTTACGGGCTGAATGGGGTAGGGGATGCTGGTGCTGCCCGAGAGCTTATACGCGCCGGTATCGAAACTGTACACTTTCTTTGAAAGTATTTTCTGCTTGGCGTCCGAGGCCGGATCTATGTCGTATTCGGTTACCGAACCGTATACGACTGGACTCGATCCGCTGAAGGATGCTAATCCTGTGGCGTGAGGATAGAATGTGCGTTTGCGTGCCTTACCCACCACCTCGGCGGTCATCATGCTTTTCGAGCAGTATGTTATCTCCTGTTCTGTATAGTTGTTGGCCCGGTTGGAATCTTCGTATGCCGGCAGCACATCAGCTCGGGCTCTATCGTATTCATATTTCCGTATGCGTTTCACGGTCTGGTTGTCGAGATAGCGTATCATCGCCAGACGCATTCCGCCAGTGCTGTATGAACCGTATTTGTGATGTTCCATGTAGTATTCGGTCTTGCCACCGTTTGGATAGCTTATAGTGAAGTAGTTGGTCGGGGTTTCATTTGAGTATCGAGTCAGTATGTGTGCCACCGATACATTGCCTATATCGGCATCGCGCATCCTGTTATCGTCGGTGGTTCTGCCTTCGGCGGCATACTGGTATCCGACATCTATCGATATTTTTTGCGAGGGAATGGGGCCCAATTCCGTCAGTAACGAGTATGCCTCGCTGTCCCAGTAGTCGTTGATGCCCTTGCCGTATGGGAAATTAGGCTGATTGGGGTATGCGAATCCGTATTCGTCGTTGTTTATCTTAACCTTTGTCAGCGTGCGTTTTGCACTGGTGCCCGATTGGGTGAACCGTATGTCGGATACTGTTTTCGATGCTGTGCTCGACACGGTGACCGAAGTCATGTATTCATACGTCTGGTCGTAATTCAATTTTACCTTGCCTCCTTTCCACTCTATCTCTGTGAGAATGGCCGGTGTGATTTCTATGTCGGACCTTGCCGTGCTACTCTCTTCGGTGCCGCCGATATTGCGCCATTGACCGTCCTTGCGAAGGTAGTACCGATAGTTGCTCGAATATTGCACATTGCGTATTTTGGGCCCGGCCAGTCGCTCGAAGTCGACATTGCCTTTGGCTATCTGCGATTCGGTGGCTGTGACGAAGTACGTGCCTTGCTGCTCGGTGGGATAGTTGGCCGTTCTGTCGTACACCTCTACGTAGGGATGCGATCCGATGGGCTTGTATTTTCTCAACGTGTAGTATTTGAATGTGATGCAATCCTTTCCTGAAACGCTCGTGATCTTCGAGCAGTGCCATGCCGAGGTGAATGTCGTGTTGACCGGATAATTGAGCTGATTGAACGTCTTGTCGTGAACATCGAACGTATATGCGGTGCCGTCGGTGTCGGTGATCGTGAAGTTGCTTCCCGAACGCTCGATTTTGATGCCATTGTATGGTACGGGCACTATATCGCCATCGGGGGTGAAGTAAAAATGTCCTGATTTATCCAGTAGCCGGTAGTAGAATTTGTCGGGTTCCGTATCATATCTGCCGTCGAGAATGCCTATCTGGTACATGGCCAGATTGGTACTGCCCGCGTTGCGATAGGAGCGAAGAAAATTCGGGTTGCTTTTGTAGTTGCTTGTCATATCGTCGGTGCCGTTTATGACACGCGTTATGATAGGTTCGGCATTCAGCGACCAGCCGACGCCGATGGTTGCGGGGGCGCTGTTGGCCATGCGATAGTAGTTGATGTCGAAACTTAGCGAGAGCGGGACCGCAATCTCCGACGATTCGACCGTGTATAGCGGGACCGAGATCTCGGGGCTGCCGGTGTAGTGTGCGGGCGGACAGTCGAGCGCACGGATCAGTGATGCCGCACTTGGCGGGTAGAATTCGATGTTGTTCCACGGGCGCTCCTGCGCGGGAACGAATAATGGGCTCAGCAGAGCCAATAATAGAAATCGAGGTTTCATGACTATTGGTTTTTGTGATGGTTTATATATGACAACTTACGTTACTTGTTACTGAGGAACGGGCGATATATCAATGTGGTTGGGATGTGGCAAAGTTATTTGTGCCGATTGTCGCCGACAAATATTTTGCCCGTAATCCAACGTTACACACTTGATGCAATGTCTTGAAAATCAGTCTGGTTTGCCTGCTAAAATATTAACCGCATATTTCGTGCAGCGAACTGCTTGAATGACAGTTGATTGTAGGATATAGACAGTTGGGGCATTTGCCATGTATTATATATGCCAGCTTGATTTTTTATTTGCGATATGCGCTTGTTTCTGACAGAAACTGTATCTGGACATGTGTTTGGGGAATGATTTCACTGCGACTTATGTCCGGATCACCTCTTGTTTCATTTGCTCGAGACGAAACTGAAATTGTGCTTGCAATCGTTTTCGCATACCTGCTTATCCGACGCTGGAGGATAAAATAAAAACACCCCGAGGTTATCGGGGTGCTGCGCCGTTAATTATTTGATACAATCATTCTTCCTATTTCCGAAATACGTCTTGGCGATATAGGTCTTTAAGTTACTGACGGATTACGAGGCCTTTTGCCTTATCGGCTGTTTCATGCGCGAACGTTACCATTGAGGCGGTGAACTCCGAGGAAGAAAAATGCTATGGTTTTGAACTATCGAATAAGCCCTCCGCAGTATATTATTCTTTCTTTCCCCATTTGGGGCGTATGTCGAGGAATACCTCGAAGTTCATGCGCGGCATAGGACGCGACAGCACCGATTCGTACTCCTCGTTGAAGAGGTTTTTTACCGTCACTTTGACCGAGAGTTCCGCCCGGCGTGGCGAAAACAGCTTTTCGAGCGATACGTCGCTCATGTAGTAGGGCTTTACTCGTGAAATTTTACTCTTCATGTCATTGTCCGAAGTGGTGAAACGCTCGCTGTAATAGCACCATTTATAGACAAATCTCCACGATTTGCAGGCGAGCCGTCCCGTAGCCGCTGCGGAAAATTCGGGAACGTAGACCAACTGTTTGCCGATTGCCTTGTCGGCCCAGTCGACAGGATCTCCGTTGTTGATGGAGGGTGTCCACGAGAAGGAGACATCACCGCCGAGTTGCCACTCTTTCGCCAGTTGCACCGTTGCATCGGCTTTCAGTTCGATGCCGTAGGCGTGTACCTCCTTGACGTTCTTCGGAGTCCAGAATCCCTTGAACGTAGGCAGCCACACAATCCAGTCGTCGATATACGAATCGAACCATGTCGCTTCACCCCGCAGCGAGTAGCAATCCGACTTCCCGACTGCAAACGAAACGCCTGCGTCGTAGGTTACGCCGTGTTCCTTTTTCAGATCGGGATTTCCGCCCGGCAGAAAATAGAGGTCGTTGAGTGTCGGGAACCGGTAGTTGCGAGACAGTGAGGCTTTGGCCGTTACGCCGCCCCGCTTCGACAGGAGATAATCGGCGAAAAACGCCGGAATGACTGGCGACCATTCCCCGCCATACATATCTTTGCGCAGCGCCAGCGCCAGTCCGAGCCGCTCGGCGGGCATCCACTTGGCCGAAGCGTAGGTCGACACCTCGGCACGCCCTTTGTCATAGCCCACGACAACCTTTTTCCTGTTGCCTTGCGCCAATGTTTGCGAGTTGAGTTCCAGTACATTCTTGTCCTGACTCCGGACGAAGTGCTGATGTACGGCGACATCGGCCGTAAAGAGCCAGCGGCCTACGCTGTATTCGCCCTCGACCTGTCCGTAAAAGGTATTTATACGGCTGCGCGAGCGGATCATTTCCGCCATCACGCCGTTGCCCTTGTCCTGCGAAAAGTCGTAGCCCTGCCATGTGTGTATGTAACCGGCATGCACGCTGGCCTTGTATGCCTCGCGCATACGATTCCACGAAAGGATTCCGCGAAATGTCTGCTCACGTTGCTCGTTTACATATTCGCTGTCTGAACGGTGGTCGACCGATAGCATAGGCACGCCCCGTTTAGAGGCGAGATGCCATGCCTGCAATCCGAAACGGTCGCCGCGACAGGTGTTGTAATAAACCTCCTGCAGGAGATGCAGATCACGGAACGCTCCGCATTTGTTGCGTTCGACCGGATAGTAGGTATCCACGATGTTGTGGCCGTCGTCGTAAACATTCATCTTCTTGTTGTAGTTGCGATACCTGAAGTCGTTGTCCGACGAGGAACAGACGGCGCGGGTCGATACCTGCCAATGTTCGTCGCCGTATGTCAGGCGCAGAAATTCATCGAATGTCTTGAACGACCCGACGCCCTGCACATATTGCAGCCCGAAACCGTCGGCGTCGGCAGGCTTGGTGGAGAGTTTCACCGCACCGCCCAATCCGCCACCCGTTTCGTTTACCGAGGACGTGCCGTGCAGTAGCGTGGCGTCGTCGATGAAATAAGATGGAATCATCGAAAAGTCGGTCATGCCGAGCATCGGCGAGTTGATACGCATACCGTTCCATGTAACCTGCGTATGCGATGGCGACGTCCCGCGAAACGCCACGGTCGAGAGCGTCGCGCGGCCGTATTGCTTGACAAAAATCGACGAATTGAAAGTCAGCACATCGGCCATCGACAGCGCGATGTTCTCTTTCAGGGCGATTGAATCGAGTTTTGTCTGCTGAATGCCGATTTCTTTCATCGGGCGGCGTGCCGATACGTACACCTCGCCGATAGGGACGACGTATGATGGATTCCGATTCCACCAGTCGTTCTTCTTTGCGGAGTCGTTATTCTGCCCGTAGGCGGTGAGGGCCGCAAGCAGAAGGCCGAAAATCAAAAGTTTCTTCATAACATCGTCGTTCTATCTGCCGGTATCGGCATCTGTCATCTGTCCGTATGTAGGATTTGTTCCGCAATTTTCAATCTTCCAAGTATCTGCTGACAGCTGTGAGATCACGCGGCGGAAAGTTGAAAAGTCGGCAACCGATTTAAGATTCCCTATATATATCGCACCGGCTTCGATAAGCGACGAGAAGTCAAGCGACTGCACCGACCGGTTGGGATAACGGTCATGTCCGATGAAAAGTTTGCCGGTAACGGTTTCAAGTGCCGGAAATTCGAACGAGGTTGTCCGGTCGGTCGCGGTGTTCCATGTCGATACCAGCATATTGCCCTCCACGCGGCGGAGGCGGGGCAATGCGAAAGCCCCGTTGCATCCGGAGGGCATGGCGTAGAAAGCATAGTCGCTCGACGAATCCTCCGATAGCGGTTCTCCGTTGCCGACGGTTTCGAGTTCGGGCAGTTCTAAGGCGGAGAATGCCGAACCTCGTACATATAGGGAGAGTTGTCTGCCGACTCTCTTCAATACGGGAAACGATGCGCGGTTATCGGCCTCCGGGTTCCCGCAGTTGCGCACCACGAGCGTGCTACGCACCTCCGTGAGTTCCGGCAGCAAAAGCGAGAATGACGTCTGCGCGCCGCAATTCTCCACGATAAGGTCTTCACAGCTGGCCACCGGAAGTGTGAGCGTCGTGACGGCTGTAAAACCGGCGATGCGCAAGGTCCCCGCTTCGCGGAAGCCGACAATCCCGAAAGGCATTGTTTCGGGCTGATTCACGAGCGGCGAAGCATCCAGCGTGAGCGAACAGCCGAGATCTCCGCCCCGTATCTCGGTAATCTTCGGGAGCGAAACGAAGCGGAACGAAACCGTACTACCCGAAGCGAATGCATATCGCGACAAATCGACCGTGCCTGCGAGTGCGGGCAGGTCGTCGAGCGTAAGATCGCCCCCGACGGCGGCCAGCCGGGGAAACAACGTCCCGAGATCCGTTATTCCGGGCAGCGTTCGCAGGCGGATGTCGCCGTTGACGTGCTCTAAGGCAGCGAAGTCCGCCTCCATGACCGCCGGACACCCATCGACGTCGAGCGACGATGCCCGGACGAGTCTCGGCATTACGATGCTCCGCAACAGCGGGCAGTTGTCGAGCCGTATCGCTCCGGAGTTCTCGAGCAGGGGAAATTCAAATGTGTTGACCATGGCGAGATGCTCGTAACATACGTCTCCGGCCGAAGTCAGTGCCCCGAATGAAGTCGCCAAACCCGAAAGACCGACGAAATGCGAAAGCGTGACCGTGCCGCCGACACGGGTCAGCGAGGGCAGAAACAACTGGTTGCAGGGGGAGTTGGCTCCCGACATGTTCCCGCATAGCGTAAGGTCGCCCCCGACGGTTGTCAGACAGTCGGCCATAAACTCGACAAGGCGGCCCGACCGAAGCATCGCATTCCCTTCCACCTGCCGCAAGGCATTGACATAGACTGTCCGCAGCGGGATGCTGCACAGCTGCAAATCGCCGCCGACACTCTCGAGCGCCGGAAGGTCGATGGCCTCGAGCTGCGTGTGCGGAGCATCGGCCCAACCGATTGCGAGCGAGCCGCAGAATGCAAGATTCGACAAGCCGCCCAAGTCCTTGATCCGGCAGGCATCGGTAACGACCAGTGCTCCGCGTACCGTATGCAGGGCCGCGAGTGGGTCGAGATTTACAATCGGGTCGTCAGTCTCCGTCTTGCTGCCGAGGATGAGATCGCCGTCGACCACATTGAAACCGCCCGATCCGAAATCGTCCACTTCGTGTTGTGTGCGGAGTATCGGACTGCCCGCAGCGGCAATGTCCGTACGTTCCACCGAGTATCGGTAGCTGCGATCGTGTCCGCCGTCCGCCGAAGTGACAAGAAACTGCCATTCCTGATCCCAGTCGGAAACCGTCGCCGGTTCGGGACGAATGACGGCGGCATCGCTCAGCACCACGTGCACCGAGGCATCCGCGAGAGAGATGTTGTACGGCACGCTCACCGTGATACGGTCATCCGTTATCGTCGCGTCATAGGTCACGCCGTCACTCGCGAGCGAGAACGAGACTATGCGGTTTTCGGAACTCTGCGGACCGTTCCCGTTCATCTCGCTGCAACCCGACAGTGCCGACAATAGTCCGATAATATAAAACATCCTTTTCATAAGCAACGGGTTTACTGTCCCTGATTAATGTTTTCGTCGGTGAATCCGAATACCTCGGTCGAGTTCTCGCCCAGCCATCCGGCTTTCATGTTTACGCCGGTTTGCACCTTGATGAAGTCGATATATTTCAGTTCGGCGGGATTGCCTTTCGCATCCACCGCATTGGAAATCTTGAAATATGTTTTCATCGCCCCGGCTGCCGCATTGTCTTCATCCGAAAGACGGTCTGCGCCGAGGTTGTCGGCATATCCCCAGTCATATTCGCCATTTACCCAATACGTTCCGTTGCCCGAACGGTCATAGGTGCGGTGTTTGAGGCATGTGCCATAGAGCGTATAGCTATCCGTGTCGATCCATGCGGGGTAGTAGGTCGGCTGGTCGTGATATTGTTTCAGATAGTCGATTTTGCCTGTTGCGCCGCGATTGTCCTTCCACTGGACATCAGCGCCGGAATAGGTCGGGCGATAATAGGTTACCGCATAATCCTCGATCGTCTCGGGCTTGCCATGCTCGGACCCCTTTAGTTGAAACCACTCGTCGTCGGGCAGCCTGTTGCCGTTGGTATCCTGCATAACCCACACGATACCCGGTTCGGACGCCCCTTCGAAAGCGTTGCCGGTGATCGAAAAGTTGTAGCCGTCGCGATAGCCCGCCGAATTGTCGATACTGTGGTCGAATCCCACGACGATATATCCGCCCCAGCCGCCGAGTGAAACCCATGTTCCCTTGCGCAACCGGTCTTCGGCATAGGCGGCAGCGGCTTCGGATGTGGTCTCGCTGCCGGTGAAACCGCCCGACACGAGTTCGTTGATGAACTGTCCCGGGGCCGGTGTATATTCGTATACCCGTGTCCACTCCGCACAATCTGCGGCCGAGGCTGGACGCCGGTGCGTACCCTCCGCGTCGCAGCATACGACCGTAAATTCGAGTTCGGCCGACGTCGTTTCCGCCGAACCGTCCTCTGCATCGGCGACTGTATCGGTTACGGTGAACAACACCTTTGTATCACCCTTCTCGGTAGGCGTATAGGTGAACGCCGCATCGGTCGAGACGACCTGCCCGTCGATTGTCCAGCAATATGTCGGGGCATTCGCATTCCATGCGTACGGACGCATGGTGACCGAGCGGCCGAGTGCTACGGTGCGCGTCAGACCGTCGTACTTGCGGCCGACTGGAGCTATGCTGACCGTGACCGGAACAGCTTTGACAACGTTTATTCCGATGGTTTTGTCGTCGCTGCCGTCTTCGTTCTCGGTTTGCAGACGAAGACGATAAAGTCCGATTTCCTGCTCGCAGAATTCGTAAACCGCCTCGTCGCCGACCGTTTCGGGTGCGACCGCTCCCGGGCGGAGCAGCGTCCAGCGGTAGGTCGCCGTTCGGCTGCCCTGCACGTCGGGTGAGATCGTGCATCTTCGTCCGCGCGTGACCTCCATGTTCTGACCGCCGGGAAATGTAATGACGGGCGGTGTCTGTTCGAGCACCTCGACAAAGAGCGATTCGGTGGTCGACCCGTCGGGAGTGGTGACCTGAAGGTTCAGGTAATAGCCCAGCTTGCCGTCTTCGGTGCGCTGCGTGCGGTCGAAGCGGTAGACCAACTGCGGTTCGGTCGAGATGATACGGCCTGTCGATTCCATTTTCCATGAATAAACCGCCCGCTCGACATAGCGGTAAGCGGGCGAAATGGTGAACTCGTGTCCGACTTTGACCGTGTAGATAGCCGGATTGGCGTCGAATGTTATGACGGGAGGCATCTCAATCTCCTGTGTAATAATCTCGTCCCGGCTGCATCCGACGGTTGCGGATACGGCGAGCGCAAACGCGAAAAATATCTTATATAGATTCATTGTTTACTGTTTATTATCGCCAGCAGAATGCGCCGGGAATGATTCCCACATTGAATCGGTCGAGCAGTTCGCCTTCGGGCGAATAGCGCAGCACCACGCCGCTCTGCACGTAGTCGATCGCGTCGGCAACGTAAACCTCCGACGTGACCGGATCGACGGTCAGACCGTAATAGAGCGTATTCTGATAGGGTATGAAGGGTTTTACCGGAAAATTGTCGGCTTCGACGGGCAATTTCCATATCGACTTGTTGATGAAGTAGAGCGTGTCGCGCGTACCGTTGAGCTGCACCTCCGACGGCCAGTCGCCGAACTGAAATTTGAACTGCCGCTCGATGGTGAACGTCTTGGCGTCGATGCGGTAGAGCGACGGCGCTTCGTGACCGTAGGGCGAACCCTCGTAGCCGCCGTCGGTGACGGTCCACATCTTGTCGTTGCAGTCCATCACCAGCGACGTGGGCTGAATGCCTACAACGAGTTCGTCCACGACTTCGTCCCGCTCGGTGTCGATTTTCAATATGCGGTTCTGATACGACCAGCAGTTGGTGAATACATATTTGCCGTATTGCACCATCTGCTCCGTCGAGCCCGATTCATAGTCCATGTCGGTCTGCACGTAACCCGTAATTTCGTAGGTTCGGGGATTGACGATATAAATGCGCGGGTCCCAAATTTGCGTGACGTAGGCCTTTTCGTCGCTCAGGAAATGAATGTAGCGGGGAGAAGTGAACCCCGTGATGCGCCCCACCTCCTTGAACGTGTCGATGTCGATGGCGAAAATCACGCCCGAATTGTTCACCACCACCCAGCCTATGCCGTCGCGGATTACCATCGACTGTGCCACATCGCCCAGTTTGAAGCCGTTGGCACGGGCGAACACTTCATTCTCCACCTGTCCGGTTTCCGGATTGTAATATGACAACGACGCATTGCCGTACATGAAATTACCCTCGTTGGTGATGAACAGTCCGTGTGCCGCCTCTTTGTCGATTAGGAAATCCTCGGTATCCATCGGCCCGTAGTCCATGCACGACACGGCGCATACCGCACCGAAGAGCAGTGCGATTCCAGTTTTCCATATCGGACGTATGCTTTCCATCTTTCTTCGTATCGTTATTTGTCAATCCACTCCTGCGAGAACCGATAGGCGAAATCGACGCCCGCAGGACTCGCCTTTTTCTGATAGAAACTCGAAAATTCAACAGCATCGCTGCGCGAAACGTCGTAGACTTCGATTCGGCTTTCGGTATAACTCGATTTGCCGACCCACAGCTGTTCGGTCGTGGGGTGAACACCCATATAGCCGTAGATGATGTCGCCGCCCTTATGCGTCGAATCCGACTCCGGGGTGATGTATCCTTCGTCGAGTTTCCCGGTCGCGTAATTGTATCGGGCCGCTTCGCTGGCGCTGAAATCAGGTTTGCCGATGAAGTAGAGCCACGGTTCCAGGAAACTGGCGCACATCTGAATGCTCGGCGATGCCGTGCCGGTACGCAGTATTACGTTTTCGGGCAGCTCCTGCTCCTGCACGATGTCGCCACTGGCGTCGAGTACGACGAGTTTTGCCGGCGATTTCCATACGACGTTTCCGTAATATCCCAGAGCGTCGGTTTCGAACTCACCCGTAAACATTGCGTAGATACGTCCGTCCGCACCCTTGACGATGTCCTTTACCTGACGGTTTTCATAGGTGTGCGTGCGGATAATCTTGTCGGTGGCGGGATCTATGACGATCACCGAATTGCCCCGCCCGGCGAAGACTTTGCCGCGCGAATAAATCATGCGGGCTTTGGTTGCGCCCGAAACGGTGAACGTTCCGAATGTGCCGGGGATATCCTCGGCGCCGATAATGTTGGTTTTAAGGTCGATGACCCGAATGCCGGAATGGCTCTCCATTGAGACAGAATATTGGATATAACCTTTCTCGGGACTCACGACGACGATATGCTGAGGCCAGCATACATACGATTTGGAGGACTGGGTCGCGCCGGTCGAGGTGTCGACCTCGGCATAGAAATTCAGGTCGCGGGCAATTATGCGTTTCATGGTGTGGGCGTCGCAGACCACGTAGCGGCCGTCGCCGTTGAATGATGTTCCCGCGCTGCTTGTCCGACCGTTCTGGGTGATGAAATAGATGCGGTCGTTGGCCATATACATGTC
>CAZFIN010000003.1:0-58939 GCA_964519525.1 uncultured Alistipes sp.
CGCCTGCCGAGTCGAGCGCACCGCGCACCAGGTGATAACGTACACCGGGGAGGTCCTTCACACGACCGCCGCGAACCAGCACGATCGAGTGCTCCTGAAGATTGTGGCCCTCGCCGGGGATGTAGGCGTTGACCTCTTTGCCGTTTGTCAATCTGACACGCGCCACCTTACGCATTGCCGAGTTGGGCTTCTTCGGGGTCGTTGTGTACACACGGGTACATACGCCTCGACGCTGGGGACACGCTGCGAGTGCCGGAGACTTACTCTTGTCCTCCAGATTTACTCGCCCGTTTCTTACTAACTGTTGAATAGTTGGCATTGTAAAAACTTTTGTCCTTTAATTTGTTAACTATTTCGACGGTGCCCATAAGGCACACAATCGGGATGCAAAGGTAATCATTTTTTTTTAATCACACTATTTATATGGCTCTTTTTTGCGCATTTTTTCAGACATTTAGCCTGCCTGCGATTCTTTATACTTATGGTTTTTATGAAATAATAATCATTTATTTATACCAAACTTATCATCGCACTATATATCAATATGTTGACGCATCCGAAAACGCCGCCGCGAATCCCCCGCCGGATACGCTTCCGGAGCCGGAAAAACCGGCGCGGCAGGAGCGTTCCGCTGCGGCTTCCGCACTGCTCTGCGACACGTTTCGGCCACGCGTTCCGGACAGCAAAAAGACGCAAGAGGAGGGTAATCCACCGAGAGAAAACAAACGTTTTCATTAAGCCAAGCGCAGGTTCAGGCTCTGCCGAGGCGGAAAAACGACTGTTGAAAACAAACGTTCGTATCGCACCGCGCGGCACGCTGTCGCCACTCCTCACGCGTCCGGCAAACATCGACCGAAGTCCGGGGCAATCCATCACCACGAGCGGCGGCCGCCGGCCCAAACCTGCATGCCGCAATCGCATGCGGACTGCTTTCCTCTCCGGAACGCCCTACGGACACGACAGAACCGGACGCATACCGCAAAGCCGCAAACGTAAAAAAACGACCGGAACCGCCCGTGCCGGCAAGATGCCCCACGGATTGTTCCGGTCGTACCGGTCTGCGAACCGAAGCGGTCGACGCCCCGGCTACTTTTTGTTGAAAGTATTCATAGTCAGATCGGGACCCGCCGTCGCGAACGACAGCACGGCGTCGCCGAATATCTTCAGCCGTTCGGGCATGGCAGCCCGCTCGTCGGCGGTCCACTCGCCCAACACATAGTCGACCTGCATGCCGCGCGCGAAGTCGCCGCCTATGCCGAAACGCATGCGCGCCCAGTCCTCGCGGCCGAGCAGCTCGGCGATGTTCTTCAATCCGTTGTGGCCGCCCGCACTGCCCTTCTTGCGCATGCGCAGCGTGCCGAACGGCAGCGCTATGTCGTCGGAGATAACCAGCAGATGCTCGACGGGCACCTTCTCCTGCTCCAGCCAGTAACGCACCGCCTTGCCCGAGAGGTTCATGTAGGTGGACGGCTTCAGCAGGATTATCGTGCGCCCCTTGTGGCGCATGGTGGCCACCGATCCGTAACGGTCGGCCGTAAAAGAGACGTTGGATGCCTCGGCCAAGGCATCCAACACTCTGAATCCTATGTTGTGACGGGTGTCGGCATACTCGGCGCCGATGTTGCCCAGTCCTACAACGAGGTATTTCATTGACTATCGGTTTAGGCCGCCGTTACTGCTGGGCGCGCGAAGCACGTGTCACACGGACGGCGCAGACTGCGGTAGTCGCGGGAGTTACGAAAACCACGTTCTCCACCTTCAGGTCGCCTACGAATATCGTCTGACCCACCTTCAGCGGAGTAACGTCCACAACGATCTCGTCGGGGAGCTGGTCGACCATAGCCTTGATCATCAGCTTGCGGGCCGACAGGGCCAGCTTACCGCCGACCTTAACGCCCTCGGCGGTACCCGACAGACGCACGGGGATCGAAATAGCCACGGGCTTGCCCTCCTGAATGCGGTAGAAATCGATGTGGAGAATCTGCTCGCGAACGGGGTGGAACTGTACCTCGCGCATCACGGCCTTCTCGATCTTGCCGTCGATGTCGATCTCGACGATGTAAGAGTTGGGGGTGTAGATCAGGGGCTTCACGTCCTTGGCATCGACGGTGAACGCAACCTCCTCGCCGCCACCGTAGATCACGCAGGGGATCAGACCCTCGCGACGATAGGCCTTGGCAGCCTTCTTGCCGAAATCGGCGCGCTTTACAGCTTTTACTTCAAGAGTTTTCATCTTTGTAAATAAATTTTAGTGTTACCTGCGGCATTACTCAAGAGACCCTCGCCGCATCCGCCGTCCTGCCGTCCGCCATCCGTCGCGCCGGAACCGTGTTCCCGCGCCCGGACCGCCGCCGGCCGCATTGCGGAGCGGGCGTTGTCGCTCCCATTATGCCTGAATCGGGTGCAAAGATAAAGGTTATTATTTATAAATCAAATTTTTCGTGCGGCGAAAACCGCCGTTCCGGACAGATTGTCCGCGGTCCGGGCCGAAGCGGCGGCGCAACCGGGGTGTGGAATCGGGCAGGTTAATGCATATGATTGCGGGCGCAGCGCAGCCGCGCGGCCGAAAAGGGGTATCGTTTTTGCATAACGGGAGGAATGACGAAGCAATCGGTAAACCTTTTAATGTTTTTGTTATGTTCTTTTTATGGTATTTGCTGATCGGCCTGTTCTCGGGCTGGATCGCCAACCTGATAGTCCGCGGCAGCGGATCGGGTCTCATAGTCAATCTTATCGTGGGTCTGGTGGGCGGACTGCTCGGCGGATGGATATTCTCGTGGTTCGGATGGGTGGCCGCCGGCACTTTCGGCAGCATCATCTGCTCGATAATCGGAGCGATAGTGCTGCTGTGGATCGCGTCGATGATACGGCCGGCCGGAAAAGCCCGGTAGACGCACACGTACCGGCCCGCCGCCACGCCGCGGCAAAAAAACGCACCCTGCGGACAGGGTGCGTTTTTTGCCGTAACCGCGGCCGGATCAGTAGAGTCCGCGCAGCATGAGCTGGAAATAGACCGGCTTGAGGATGTAGACCTTCAGTATCCACGCCGCCCACTGTTCGCGCGACATGTCGAGCAGCGAGAAGGGGAACGTTATCTGCGGCTGCTTGTCGTAGTCGAACTCGCACAGCAGCACATGACCGTAGTCGGTGACGATGGGGCATGCGGCGTAGCCGTTGTACTTGGCCTCGGGAGCGCGGCCCTCCATGAGCGATATGAGGTTCTCCACGGCTATGGGCAGCTGCTTGCGCACGGCCGCCGAGGTCTTGCTCGTAGGTATGCCGGCGCAGTCGCCCAGACACACGATGTTGTCATACGCGAGGTGCACCAGCGTATGCTTGTCGACCATGGCCCAGCCGTCGGCGGCGAGCTTGCCCTCGGTCCAGCTCAGACCCGATTCGCGCACGAAGTCGGGGGCCGACTGCGGCGCCATGAAGTGCATGAAGTCGTAGTCCTCGGTGAAAGGCGTGACGCGCTTCTCTTCGCCCACGGTCTCCACGCGCTCGAAATAGGCGCGCTTGGCCGAGGTGTCGATGCCTTTCAGACGCACGTTCACGTCGATTGGAATATTGCGCTCGGCGTAGATCTCCTCCAGACGCTTGGTGAAGTAGGGCACGTCGTACAGCTGCTTCTCGGCCGTGTAGTAGTGCATGTCGATGTCGGCCGTGCGGCCGTTCTTGCGGGCGTTGTCCCACGTGAGCAGACACACCTTCTTCGGCGCGCCGCCGCACTTGTGCTTGGTGTAGGTGTCGCAGAAGATGCCCTTTCCGCCACGCTCGGCGAACTCCTTCATCGCGGGCCACGTGCGCTGCGCGCCCTCGAAATCGTAGATGCTGTGGGCGTTGCCCTGCCCCAGCGTCGCCTGCGAGATGCCCTCGACCTTGTCCCAGTTGACCTGCGCGCCCGGAGCCAGCACCAGAAAGTCGTAACCGATCTTGCCGTTGGCGACCGTCTCGACCGTGTTCTGCGTGGGGTGGATCACCTTAACGCTGTCCTTCACCCACTTCACACCCGTAGGCATGCAGTCCGCCTGCGGCTTCCACACGTCGTCGGCACCGTACACTCCGCTCGATATGAGGGTGAATCCGGGCTGGTAGAACTGGCGGTCGCTGGGATCGACGATTATTATGTCGGGGTTCTTCAGCGCCCGCATCAGCCGCGCGGCCATGCCTATGCCGGCCGCACCGCCTCCCACTATCACAATGCGCCCCTTGGCGCCGCTCTTGGCCGCATAGGCCTTGTCGGTACCCAGCGCGAGGAGAGCGCCGGCCGCTGCCGTCAGCTGCAGGAACTGCGCACGCGAGATGGTGCCGTTGCGCTCCAGCTTCCGAAGCTCCTTGTCCAAATCGAAATCTGCCATAATATTTTACCGGTTTTTGCCGTTTCCGCACCGTTTCCGGCCGAAAACGGCATTATTTTCTGCAAAGTTAGTTTTTTTTCGCAGAAAAACTAATTTACGCGGCACCTATTCGATACCATTTCGGTGTGTCAGCCGCTCATCGGCCGAAACATCCGCACTCCGGCGCGAGGCAGCCGGCCGCATAGCCGTGCGGAGCCGCAGCGCGCAGCCGGCGCGACGATATAACGCATCGTTATGAAATCCCCGATTTGATAAGAAAAAAATTTTGGCCGCCCGTCGCATAACCGCTACCTTTGCACGACTTGAATTATGGACAGAGACGCGATAGATTTGGGCACGGTGAAAGTGCCGCGGCTTTTCAGGCAGCTGTTCGTGCCGACGCTGTTCGGCATGCTGAGCATCTCGGCCGTGACGGCCGTCGACGGCATCTTCGTCGGCCACGGCGTGGGCAGCGACGGCATAGCCGCCGTGAACATCTGCGTGCCGCTGATGATGATCTTCAGCGGTATAGGTCTCATGGTGGGCGGCGGATGCTCGGTGGCGGTGTCGATACACGCCGGACGCGGACAGATGCGCACGGCGCGCATGAACGTCACGCAGGCGCTCGCGGCCACGACGCTGCTGGCCGTCGTCGCGACTGGTCTCATCATCGGCTTCGCGCGGCCCGTGGCGCTTGCGCTCGGAGCCTCGGAGAGCCTGCTGCCCATGGTGACGGAGTACATGCGGTGGTTCATGCCGTCGGAGGTGTTCAGCATGTGGATAGCCGTGGCGCTGTTCATCATCCGTTTCGACGGCGCACCCGGGGTGGCCATGTGGTGCAGCGTGATTTCGGCCGCCATGAACGTCGGGCTCGACTATCTGTTCATCTTCCCGCTCGGATGGGGACTGCGCGGCGCGGCGTTCGCAACGGCGCTGAGCTGTGCCGCGGGCGGCATCATGGCCATGTGCTACCTGCTGTTTTTCGCCCGTTCGATGAAGCCCGGGCGGGTGAAATGGAGCGTCAAAAGCCTGCGGCTGTCGCTGCGCAACATAGGTTACCAGTGCCGCATAGGCTCCTCGGCCATGCTGGGCGAGTTCACGCTGGCCATGCTGATGTTCATGGGCAACCGCGTGTTCATGCACTACTTGGGCGACGACGGCGTGGGAGCGTTCGGCATAGCGTGTTACTATGCACCCTTCGTGTTCATGATAGGCAACGCCATAGCCCAGTCGGCACAGCCGATCATCAGCTACAACTTCGGCACGGGCGACAGCCGCCGTGTGGTCTCGGCCGGCCGCATATCGCTGCTCACGGCTGCCGGCTGCGGGGTGCTGTCGATGTCGGTGTTCATGCTGCTGCCGCGCACGATGGTGAGTCTGTTCCTCGATCCCGACATTGCGGCGGCGCGCATAGCCACCGAGGGGCTGCCGCTGTTCGCCACGGGCTTCGTATTCTTCATCCTCAATCTCACGGCGATAGGCTACAACCAGAGCCTCGAGCGCGCGGCGTCGGCCTCGGCGTTCGCCCTGCTGCGCGGATTCGTGTTCCTCGTGCCGGCGTTCCTGCTCATGCCGCTGGCGGCCGGCACGGCCGGAATATGGCTCGCAATGCCCGTGTCGGAACTGGCCACCACGGCGGTCATAGCGGCATGCTATCTGTCGCGCCGCGCAGTAAATCATCCCGGACGATAATCACTCCCCGATACGCACCGTCCAGCAACGGCCGGCAATGCGGGTGAGGGCCATGCGCACCTCGCTACCGCTGCGCATGCCCGTGCGGCGGCGCACCTCGTCGACCGTAAACGGAAAGTCGCGGCACAGGATGTCGACGCCGCGCCCGCGCAGTTCGCGCTTCAGCGCCTTGGGGTCATACGGCTCCACACGCCCGATACGCTCCACACGCCCGAGCACCCCGTCGGGCCGCTCGCGGGCGAAGGCGAACGAGTCGTTGCTCCACACGTCGGCCCGGCCGCGCAGATGACGGGCCGTGAGCCGCGCCTTCTGCAGCGCCACGTCGGGAACAACCAGCCAGCCATAGGCATCGGGATCGAACGGCCCGTCGCAGAACGCCGCACGCGCATCGTCGCGCGGCACCTCGAAACGCCCCGCGCCTATGGCCTCGGCCGCAAGCGACGGAACGCGCCCGTCGGCATAGACCATCACCTCCTTGCATTCGCCCCGCAGCGACACGGCCTCAACGCCGCAGTCGCCGAAGATGCGGAACGCCTCGTCGACATCGAACAGCGGCGAGCACTTCACGGCCAGCCGTCCGCCCACGCGGCGCAGCACGGGCAGCAGAGCCACCACGTCGGGCGAACACTCCTCCATGCGCACGACACGCCGTCCGTCGGCCGTGCGGCGGTCGGGGTCGGCATAGATCCAGTCGAACCGCGCGCGGCACGAGCGCAGATACTCCTCGGCCGACGCGGTCACCACCTCGACGTTATCAACCCCCATGCGGCGCATGTTCTCGCGCACCGCATCGGCCAGCACACCGTCGCGTTCTATCGTCACCACCCGCGCGAAACGCCGCGCCAGAGCCATGGCATCCACCCCGAGTCCGCACGTGAGGTCGAGCACCGTATCGCCCGAGAGCCGTTTGGCGGCGGCGCACTCCTCGCTCGACGACTGTTCGAACGCGCGCGGGGGAACGATGCACCGCGCCGCCCACAGCGACGGCAGCTTGGTGCGCGCGCGGGAGAGGTACTTCACCTGCGTGGCCACCTCGCGGGCATGGGGCACGCGGCGGTCGAGCGCCACCTGCAACGGGTCGCGCCCGATGTTGCGCGCCACGGCGTCGCGTACCTCGGGCGACAGCAGTATGTCGAGTTCCTCGCGGGTCATGTCACTTCATGAATACGAAATAGACCGCCATGACGAGGCATGCGAATGCGGCGAAATGGTTCCAGTGCAGCGCCTCGCCGCGGAAAAACACGGTGGTGAAGAGCGTGAATATCACCAGCGTGATAACCTCCTGAATGACCTTGAGCTGCATGAGCGAGAACGGGCCTCCGTTGCCCTCGAACCCTATGCGGTTGGCGGGTATCTGGCACGAATACTCGGCCAGAGCTATGCCCCATGAAAAGAGTATCACCGCATAGAGCGGCCACGACGAGGAGATCTTCATCTGCTGCAATTTCAGGTGGCCGTACCACGCGAAGGTCATGAAGACGTTCGACACGACCAGCAGCAACACAGTATAAATCGTTTTCATCCGACGTTTGTTTTTCGTTCAGGCTGCAAAATTAACTTTTTGGCCGTTATATACCTAACGATCGGCCGGTGTTCATTTCATTTTCCGCCGGCCGCGCAGAGGACCGCGGTCCGACACGAACCACAGCGTGACAGACACGAGGACGACATACACCGCCGCGCATGTCCAGCCGCCGATGCGCACCTCGCCCGCCGCTACTCCCGCCGCGGCACACCGGTCCACCATAGCGCCGAGCATACGGCCGGCCACGCCTATCGTCCACCCGGCGGCCGGAGCCAGCACGGGCAGCGGCAGCAGTATCCACACGAGCGTGGAGCCGAGCATCACGGCGCCCAGCATCACGGCGGCGGGCCCCGTCACCACGCTCCACAGCGACACGGCGCCGAACATCCACGCCGAAAGCGGTGCGGTGGCGACCGACGCCGCAAGACTCACGGCCGTGGCGCGCCACAGCCAGCGCAGCACGCGGCCGAACGGACGCAGCAACTGCCGGCCGCCACGGGTGCGCTCCACGTCGGACGACACAGTCACGCCGCGCCGCGCGGCAGACCCGACCCGGCCCAGCGGCACGCCCCACACCGCTATGGCGGCCACGGCGACGAACGACAGCATGAATCCGGCATCGAACAGCGTGCGCGCGTCGATCAGCAGCATGACGCATGCGGCCAGCGCCAGCGAGTTGACGGTGACGGGCCGCACGGAGAGTGCCGACGACAGCTGCACCACGGTGAACATCACCGCCGCGCGCGTCACGCTCGGCGTGAATCCTGCCACGGCCGCATAGAGCCACACCGCAGCCGCAACGGCGGCGCACCGCCACAGATGCCCGTAACGCAGGGCCGGCATCCACCACAGCAGCAACCCGGCGATGAAGAACACGAATCCAGCGTGAAGTCCCGACACGGCCAGCAGATGAGCCGCACCGGCCAGCGAATAGCGCCACCGCATCTCGGGCGTCACCCCCGACCGCTCGCCCACCGCCACAGCTCCGGCAAGCGCGGCCACGTCGGGCGGCAGACCGAGCCGTCCGATGCGCCCGACGGCAGCCTCCCGCAACCGCAATCCGAAGGAGGGGCGTCCGGACACACGCCGCACCACATCCTGCGGCCGAAGGTCGACCTGTCCCGCGAAGCCGCGGCGCGCCATGTAACGCCGGTAGCCGGAACTGTCGCTGCGCGAAAAGGGCCTCACACGGCACACGGCCGCAATGTGGTCGCCGGCGGCTATTCCGAGCGACGGCGGGGCCGAGATGCGGATCCTGCATCCGCACGCCACCGTCCGGCCTCCGGCAGCGAACGCCGTCAGACGCCCGTCGGCAAAAGTGGCGCTGCCGCCGCGCGAGGTAACGTCGTCCACAGCCATCTCCACCAGCGTGCCGTCCGACGGCAGCGGCACGGAGCCGTAACGAAGTTCGGCGGCGGTCCATCCGGCGAGAAACAGCGCCAGACACATGTACATATCGGCCGCAAAGCGCCTTCGCGACAATCCGGCCGCCAGCACGCAGAATCCGAATCCGGCCGCCGCGCCCCACAGCGGAAGCGCGATGCCGCCCGCCGACACTATGCCGGCAACGACCGGGACGAGCGCCCGCAGCATGGGCGCCCGTCTTTCCGAACCGTATATGGTTCCGCCGGCGGTATACATGAACGCGTATGTTTGACGGCAGACTGCCTAATAATAGAGGCCCTTGCGGCCGAATATGGCGTAGCCGAAGTTGAACGTAAGATAGCAGTTGTTCCACGACTCGAGGTCGTACTTGGTAAGCGACAGACTCAGCGGGCCTATGCGGGTGTGGTAGACCAGCGACAGATCGCCGATGTAGCGCATGTAGTCGTTCACGCGCAGCGGATCGCGCAGCATGGCGTAAAATCCGGCGCGGAGGTAGAAACTGCGCATAAGCGCGAAGGTGGGTATCAGTCCGGCGGCGGCATAGCGGTCGGCGAAGTACTCGGGCATGTAGACCATCTTCGAGTGCGGCGTGGGGGCGTAGCGCGGCGAGGAGAGTATCGTGGCCATGTCGTTGTAGAACCGCGGATGGGTGGTGTATACGGCCTCCAGAGTGTACCCCAGCGAGAACCACGAGCCCCTCATCCCGCCCGGGTAGTGCTCCCACTGCGCCTTGGCGCCCACCCACGAGCGCAGCGCATGGCCGCGGCGGCCCGACGGCCGCATGATCTCGTTCTCGTAGCTGTCGCGGCCGTGGACGGCTATGGCCGACACGGCTATCTTCGCTCCGCCGGTGGGATACGTTATGCGGTTGAGCGTGCTGCGCTCGACGGCCATGCGTGCCGCGACGTAGCGGAAGCGGTCGTGCGCGTGCGGATCGCCCTTCTGGTCGTAGCCGGCCTCGTAGGTGTAGAAGTTGAAGCCGGTGTTGACGCCCGCCTCGAACAGGCTCTTGCGCGTGAGGGCCGCGCCGAAGGCGAAGTGGGCGAAGACCTCGTCGGTACGGGCGGCGACGGTGTTGCGCGCCGGAGTTATGTTGCCGAACGATCCGTGCAGGGTGGTCATGCGCTGAAGGACAAGCGACAGATCGACATACATGGGCGTGCGCTTGAGTATGACGGTGCGGCTCCCCAGACGCATCATCGACGACACCGGCCCGAGGAACAGATCGCCGTAGGCGAACTGCGCCGTGCGGCCCACGGTGAAGTAGTTGAATCCGAGATAGGCCTGATTGAATGCCGTGGACGACACGTTTCCGCCCGCAAGAAAGCGCATCTCGGGTTTGGTGCTCAGCTCGAACGTGATGCCGAAGTCGCGCCGCAGCGAGTCGTAACGCACCTCGGGAAACGCCGAGGTGGAGAAGTCGTCGGTGGCCATGAGGCTGAAATAGCGCTCGCGCACCTCGTTCAGCGACAGATCGTCGTCGGGCCGCATGTCGCGCGAAGCCTTGTCGAAGTGCATGAAGGTGCGGGCGTAATACTCCTGCCGCGGCCGCAGGCCCTTCATCTCGAAGCGACTGAATTTCAGTTCGGGGCATCGCCGCCTGAATGCCTCGCGCAGCTCCGCTGTCTCGGCCTCGGTGCGGCGCGTGCCTATGCGGCGCAGCAGTTCGGGCATGGCCTGCATGGCATCCTCGTAGCCCTGCTCGATCGTGCGCAGGCCGTCGGCGAAATCGAGCAGGCCGGCGTCCACCCTGCGCTTTATGAGCAGACTGCGCCCGGCGGGCAGCACGTAGTCGGTGGGCATGGTGACCAGAGCCATCACCTGCGCCTCGACCGACGAATCCTGCGTGACGGGTTCGTCGTCGCCGACACACTGCGAGCCGATCAGAAAATCGGGGTCGAACTCCTCGACCAAAGGCTGCCACGGGAAGTTGTTGTAACACCCGCCGTCGACCAGCACGCGCCCGTCGCCGCCCGTGACGGGGCGGAACACCAGCGGATAGGACATCGACGCCCGCACGGCGAACGGCAGGTCGCCCGAGCGGAACTCGACGGCGGTGTGGCTGTTCATGTCGGTGGCTATGCAGCGGAACGGCACCATCAGGCGGTCGAAATCGCCGCCGCAGGCCGCCGAGGCGGGTGCGAACAGTTCGGTGAGAGCCATGTCGATCTGCGCCGTGTTGACGAAGGCGTGCGGCAGCGCGAGGCTCATCGAGTTGCGGTTGCGCAGCGAGTCGCGCCGTATCTCGGCATAGACCGACAGCATGGCGGGCGAGTCGGTGCGCTGGCTGTAATAGAATCTGTACTTGTCGTCGATCACGCCCGACACCCACTTCTCCACCTCGCCCGATGTGACTATGGCGGTCATCTCACCGGCGCTGTAACCCGAGGCGTAGAGCGCGGCTATGATGGCGCCCATCGAGGTGCCCGACACGTAGTCGACGGGGATGCCGTTCTGCTCCAGCGCGCGTATTACGCCTATGTGATAGAGGCCTTTGGCACCGCCGCCGGCAAGCACTAACCCCACACGGCCGTTCACCTGCCGCACGGAGCTGTCGGTGACGATGCGCAGTCCGCCGTCGGTCCGTGCCGCGGCGCGTCCTACGGTGTCGGCAGCCGCGCGCAGGGCTCCGGACGCCGCGGCGCATGCGGCCGCAGCAGCCTGAACGGAGGCGGCGAAAAGCATCAGGGCGACAATTAGCGGTAAAAATCGGGCGGTTTTCATATTTTTTAGTAACTTTGCACGTTATGCGTACTATACGGCAACAAATTTACGAAAATATATAAAACTGCAAAATAGCGATGACTGACAGAATCAACGATCTACTCAAGCGTGTGGAGGAGTTCTCGCCCAAGGCTGCGGCCGAAGTCGAGGAGTTCCGCATAAAGATCCTCGGCAAGAAGGGCGAGCTGACCGCCCTGATGGAGGAGTTCAAGCGCGTGGCCCCCGAGCGCAAGCGCGAATTAGGACAGAAGCTCAACGCCCTGAAGACGGCGGCGACCGAGCGCATAGCGGCACTCAGGGCCGCAGTGCAGGATGCCGGAGCGGCGGCGGCCGAGGGCGTGGACGACATGACCCGCCCGGGCACGGCCGACGGCATAGGCTCGCGACACCCCATATCGGTGGTGAAGAACCAGATCGTGGAGATCTTCTCGCGGCTGGGCTACACCGTGGCCGAGGGTCCCGAGATCGAGGACGACTGGCACGTGTTCTCGGCGCTGAACTTCCCGCCCGAGCATCCCGCGCGCGACATGCAGGACACATTCTTCATCGAGAAGACCCCCGACATTCTGCTGCGCACCCACACCTCGTCGATTCAGGTGCGCGCCATGGAGCGCCAGAAGCCGCCCATCCGCATCGTATGCCCGGGCCGCGTGTTCCGCAACGAGGCCATATCGTACCGCGCACACTGCATATTCCATCAGGTGGAGGGACTCTACATCGACCGCAACGTGTCGTTCGCCGACCTGAAGCAGTCGCTGCTCTACTTCGCCAAGGAGATGTTCGGCGAGAACGCACGCATACGTCTGCGCCCCTCGTACTTCCCCTTCACCGAGCCGTCGGCCGAGATGGACGTGTCGTGCAACCTGTGCGGCGGCAAGGGCTGCAACGTGTGCAAGGGCACGGGATGGTTGGAGATAATGGGCTGCGGCATGGTCGACCCCAACGTTCTTGAGGCTAACGGCATAGATTCGAAAGAGTATTCGGGTTTCGCATTCGGAATGGGTGTCGAGCGCATAGCCATGCTAAAGTACGGCGTGAAGGACCTGCGTCTCTACTTCGAGAACGACGTGCGATTCCTGCACCAGTTCGACAGCGCGCTTTAGCGGCCTGCGCGAGACGTCTGCATGTTTTTTGAGGTGGCCATGCACGGCCGCACACCGCGGCGGACGGCATGACGGACGCGGAACGCCCGTCGGCGCCGGGGCGGGCGCATGCACGGCGGGCGGCACATTTAAGGCAGATTGAACATGGGATATAAAAAGTACATAAGACTGGCCGCGCTTCTGCTCGGCGTCATATCGCTCGGCATGGCGTTCGCTCCGGCGCGCGCACGGTCGCACGCCGCGGCGGCACGCTCGGCTGCCGTCCGGACCGACACGACCGCCGGCAAGGGACCGCAACTCACCGTACCCGACTCGCTGCGCGCGCTGTACCGGTACACCGAGGGCCTGAAGGCCGCCGCCATACACGGCGACTCGGCCGCCGCACGACGGTTCTACGACGAGGCGCTGGCCGAGGATCCGCACTTCGCGCCCGCGCTCTACGAGATGGGATCGCAATACATGGAGAGCGACCCCGCCCGCGCCATCGACTACGCACGCCGCGCCTACGAGCTCGACACCATGAGCCGCTGGTACACGGGCCTCTACGCACAGACGCTCATCGTGGCCGGCCGCTACGACGAGGCCACGCCGCTCTTCCGGCGACTGATGCGCATGGACGACCGCAACCCCGACACCTACCGCATAATGGCCATTCTCTACCAGCAGCGCGGACAGCCCTATTCGGCCATAGCCGTGCTCGACTCGGCCGACATGCGGCTGGGCAAGATCGACTATCTGAGCAACCTGAAACGCATGCTGCTGGTGAACACCCGGCAGTTCGACCGCGCCATCGACGAGGCCCGTCAGGCCGTGGAGGCCGCACCCTACGAGCCGGGCAACGTGCTGTCGCTGGGCGAGGCCTACGCCGCCGCCGGACGCGACTCGCTGGCCGACGTCACCCTGCGGCAGGCCATAGCGATGGACTCGACGAATGCCGACGCCGTGGGCGCCTACGCCGACTTCTGCTCGAAGCGCGGCGACATGAACGGCTATCTGAACGCCCTCAAGCGGCTCTTCGCGATCGACGAGTTCCCGCTCGACCGCAAGTTCGACCTGTTCGAACGGCTCACCTCCGACCGCAAGTTCTACGGCGAAAACTTCTTCCAGATAGGCGCGCTGGCCTCGACGCTGGCCATACGCTACCCCTCGGAAAAACGCGCGGTGGACGCCTACGGCGAGCATCTGCTGGCCGGCGGCAACACGGAGGCCGCCCTTCAGCACTTCAAGCTGCATCTGGGCGACGAGCCGCCGCAGATGGACTACTACATGGCCGTGATCGACATCGAGAACTATCTGGAGCGTCCCGACTCGGTCGACCGCTACGTGCAGCGCGCCGTCGAGCTGTTCCCCGACGATCCGGTGCTCTACATCCGCAAGGCCAACCGCAGCTACATAAAGGGCGACTATCAGGGTGCCATAGACAACTTCAACGACGCCATGCGTCTGGCCCAGAGCGACTCGCTGCTGCGCGGCCAGCTGTGGGGATTCATCGGCGACACCTACCACCAGATGGCCGAGGCGGCCACGGTACGCGACGCCGTGCGGCCGCCCGTGAAGATGAGCGCCAAAACCGCCGCCAAGAAGTGCTATCAGGCCTACGAGAAGTCGCTCGCGCTTCACCGCGACAACGCCTCGGTGCTCAACAACTACGCCTACTATCTGAGCGAGGAGGACCGCGAGCTGGAGCGGGCGCTCGAAATGTCGTCGCGCGCGATGGAGCTCGACGGCAACAACGCCACGTTCATCGACACATACGCATGGATACTCTACAAGCTCGGCCGCTACGACGAGGCGCGACGCAGCATGCGTCAGGCACTGTCGCTCGACACAACGGGCAGCGCAACTCTGCCACAGCACTACGGCGACATACTCTACGAGCTGGGCGAGAAGTTCATGGCCGAGACCTACTGGCGCAAAGCTCTGGATCTGGGCGCCGACAGGAATGAGATCGAAGCCCGGCTCGAACGGCTGAAGGGCGCACCCGACCCCACCGCCGGAAAAAAGAGCCGCAAGCAGAGATAAAAAGAGGAGCACACAACCCCGACACAAGACGTGAAAATGAAGACGCTTTCCCGCATACTTCTGTTGGCCGCGCTGGCGATGTCCGCACACGCCGTGCAGCCGCTTCGTGCGCAGACCGCCGCGAAGAACACCCCGAAAAGCGCCGCGAAGGGCACCGCGCAGAGCGACGCCAAACGCATCGAGGAGCAGCGCCGCGTGATAGCCGAACTGGAGCAGCGCATAGCCGCCGAGGAGAAACGGCTCTCGGGTATAAAGCGCGACAAGTCGTCGGCCCAGCAGCGCATGCAGTCGATCACACGTCAGATCGACTCGCGCAACCAGCTTCTGTCGCGCACCGAACGCGAGATGTCGGACATACGTAGCACCATCGCGCAGAACGACTCGCTGCTGCACTCGACACGCAACGACCTGCAGCGCGAACGCGAGCGATATGCCGAGATGGTGCGCGAGGCATACCGCAACTACCGTCAGAACAACTACACGACATACATACTCTCGGCGCGCGACTTCACCGACGCCGCACGCCGCATATCGAACATACGCGCCATGGCAGCCCTGCGCGCCGAACGGATGCGCCGCATCGACTCGCTCGGCACGGCCATAGAGCGGCAGCAGACGTCGCTCGAAAAGCGCCGCATGTCGCTCGACTCGGTGCAGAAGCAGGCCGAATCGCAGCGCGACAAACTGCAGGGCGACGTGCGCGCCGCGCAGCAGACAATGAAACAGCTCTCGGCACGCGAGCAGGCCGCCCTGCGCGAGAAGATGCAGAACGAGGAACGGCTCGACGCTGCGATCGACGCTCTGCGCAAGCTCACCAAGGGCAACACCGAGGGCGCCTCGTTCTCGCGCAAGACATCCAATCTGAACCTGCCCGTCGACGGCGGACGCGTGCGCAAGTACAAGGACAACATGGCCGAGATCGTGGGCGGCAAGGGCGCCGCCGTGCGCTCCATCTACGAAGGCAAGGTGGTGGAGGTGCGCCGCAACCGCATATCGGGCAAATACGACGTGTTCGTGGCTCACGGCGAATACATCACGTCGTACGCCAATCTGGAGCGCACGAGCGTCGAGAAGGGGCAGAAAGTGGCCAAGAACGGAGTGCTGGGCACCATAGGCTCGTCGGTCAACCTCACGACCATGGAGCCGGAATACAAACTCGTGTTCGGCATCTACTCGCCGTCGCCCAAGGAGACCATGCGCGCCGCCGACTGCTTCAAGAAAAAGTAATCATCAGCAAAACACGAACGCGATGCAACATTTCGACTGCGACTACATGGAGGGTGCCCACCCTCTGATTCTGGAGCGCATGCTCCGCACCAACATGGAGAAGATCGCGGGTTACGGCTGCGACGACATCTGCGCCTCGGCCCGCGAACGCATACGCGCCGCCTGCGCCGCACCCGATGCCGAGGTGCATTTTCTGGTCGGCGGCACACAGACCAACTCAACGGTGATAAAGGCCCTGCTGCGCCCCTACGAAGGGGTGGTGGCGGCCGACACGGGGCACGTCAGCGTACACGAGGCCGGAGCCGTCGAGGCCACCGGCCACAAGGTGCTCGCTCTGCCCCACGACGACGGCCGGCTCACCGCCGCCGCGGTCGACGGCTTCATCAGGGCTTTCCGCACCGACGAGAGCTGCGACCACATGGTATGGCCCGGCATGGTCTACATCTCCCACCCGACGGAGTACGGCACCCTCTATTCGCTCGCCGAACTGGAGGCCCTCGCCGAGGTATGCCGCCGGCACGGGATACCCTTGTTCCTCGACGGGGCACGCCTCGGATATGCGCTGGCCTCACCCGCGACCGATGTGACCCTCGCCGACATAGCCCGTCTGTGCGACGCGTTCTACATCGGCGGCACCAAGGTGGGTGCACTGTTCGGCGAGGCCGTGGTGATGCGCCGGGGACTGGCCGACCACTTCTTCACCACGGTGAAACAGCAGGGAGCGCTGCTGGCCAAGGGGTGGCTTCTCGGTCTGCAGTTCGACACGCTCTTCACCGACGGCCTTTACACCCGCATCGCAGCGCATGCCGTCGAACAGGCCGCCCGTCTGCGTGACGGCCTGACGGCGCTCGGATTCGAGGAGTACCGCCGTTCGCCGACCAACCAGATATTCCTCGTGCTCGACCAAGCACGGTTGCAGCGTCTCGCCGCCGTCGCCACATTCAGCGTGTGGGAGCGCCTGCCCGACGGCCGCACCGTGATACGTCTGGCCACCAGCTGGGCCACCCGTCCCGAGGATGTGGAGGCGCTGCTCGACTCGCTGCGATGATGCGACGAGATGCCCCATGCCACCTGCGGAGAAGATAAAAAACGATATTTTTTCACTTTTTAGGGCAAAAAATTTGCAGAATAGTTTTTTTGCCCTATCTTTGCAACACAAAACAACGGTGGATTCATCTAAGGGCTAGGATACATGCCTCTCACGCATGACATAGGGGTTCGAATCCCCTATCCACTACAAGCGAAGCGACCGGATCTCCGGTCGCTTTTTTCGTGCGCCGCGCCGACCGACGGCCGCATTTGCCGATCCGCCCCGCGAAAGCCTTCAATTATCGCAGGACACATCAGCAACAAAATACAAATCGTATTCAGCCTGTATACTCCCTTTAACCGTGCAGTTCGTTGCCGCACCGCGCGGAGGACCACCACTCACCGAAATTCGGGTAATCCGTCGCCGGAAGCAAACAGTAAATACAAACCGGCCGACAATATATAATGGAACGATCCACTTTAGGTTTGTAAATGCGTGTCGTAGCCTGCGGAGGTAGCGTAGCGAGCCTCCGCGCGCGGGAGGCTAAGGCTCGCGCAGTCCACAGGACCGCAATATTAATAACATTATAACAAGCATAAAGTGGATAGTTCCGAAATATAACGCCCTGCTCGCACAAACAAAACCACAACTACCGCCACCAGCCGGAAACGAAAAAATGCGACGCCCGAAGCGGGGCGTCGCATTTCGTATGCCCGGGCGGCGGACAGACCGTCGCCCGCGGAGTCATTAATAACCCGGGTTCTGAACCAGATTGGGGTTGATGTTGATCTGATCCTGAGGGATGGCGAGCCAGTAGTTGCGCGGGGTCTCGAAAGTGATGACCTGAGCACCCTCGTAAACGTTGCTGACCTTGTAGAAATCCTCGGCGGTCTTGCCTTCGAGGTTCCAGCCCTGAGCCGACTTGGCCATGTAGTCGCCGGCGATCTTCCAGCGGCGCAGGTCGTGATACCAGCGGCCCTCGAACATGAACTCGATCATGCGCTCCTGACGGATCACCTTAATCAGCTGATCGCCCGAAGGAATGCCGCCCACCTTGGCCCACGAGGTCTCGAAGTTGGGCAGACCGGCGCGGTTGCGCACCTTGTTCAGATAGGCCAGACCCTTGCTGCTGAGCGTACCCGTGTACTCGGCCTCGGCCTCGGCATAGTTGAGGTAAGGCTCGGCGAAACGGATGTAGGGATACGAATACTTGTTGTAGGTGAAGGTCTTGCTCGACACAGTGTAAGAGTCCGACTTCGAAACCCACTTCTTCACGTAATAACCCGTGCAGCTCTGGTACTCGTTGGCGGTGTTGCCGTCGTTCTGCTGCTCCTCTCCGCGGCGGCATTTCAGCGTGATGGTCTTGCCGTTGATGTCGTACTCGCCGCGGTCGTAACCGATCGACGCATAGAAACGCGGCTCGCGGTTGCGGTGCAGAAGCACGGTGCTGTCGCCCGGCGCTATCGAGTAGAGGTCGAGATTCTTGGTCTCGGGATCGACATCCATGGGCAGACCGTTCTTCGACAGATAGATCTGTGCGGCGGCCAGCGTGGGAACGAAGTAACCGCGGAAACCGTCCGAACTGTACGAGGTGTAGCCGATACGCGGAGCCATGTTCTTGGTGTTGTAGCTGACGTTGCCCTGATTGTTGTACGAGAAGAGGTGCTCCTCGCTGTTGTAGAACTGCGACGAACCGTCGTTGCCGATGAACGCCGCACGGTAGTTGTTGTAACCTCTCTCGAACTCGTCGTTACCCTTGTCGCTCGACTCGAACAGACCGAAGCCGTCGGCCTCACCCTGACGGATGGCCTCCTCGGCGGCATCCATAGCCTTCTTCCACAGCTCCTTGTCGTAGGTCTGCGAGATGAGGTGCGTGCCGTCGGGGTTGGTGAAGTCGCTGTACCACTCCGAGTTGCCATTCATCTGCGGCGAGGCAGCGAACAGCCATGCGCGGGCCTTGAGCGATTTGGCCAGAGTCTTGGTGGCGCGGCCGTAGTAGAGCGGATCCTGCGACTCGGGCAGATACTTGGCGGCCTCGTCGTACATGTCGGAGATGAACTGCACGCATTCGAGATAGGTCGAACGGGGAACGTTCAGATTCTCGTCCTGCGAAAGCTCGTGGGTGACCAGAATGATGGGACCGTAGTACTCGAGCAGCGTCTGGTGCAGGTAACCGATAGCCCAGTAGGCCTCGCCCTTCCACATGTTCTTCTCCTCGTCGGTGGCGTCGGGCACGCGGTCGGCATTGTCGATAAGGTTGTAGGCGTTGCGTATGCCCTCCCACATGCGGTAGTCGGTGAGTGCACCCGAGGGGTACGACTTGGCGCCCTGCGACCACATGGCAACATAGGTGTTCGACGGGCTCTCGTAGTCGTTATAGACCATGCTCTTCCACTTGAAGTAGCGGACCGAGCCGAAGAATCCCGACATCATGTCGCCGTTGCATATTTCGAGCGACGACTGGAAATAGTGGCGGTTGGGCATGTACCAGTAGAGCGAACAGGCGAACTTGTCGGTCTGTATATGGGTTTTGTAGAGGTCGTCGATGGTGGCCTTACCCTCGGGAATCACGTCGAGGAAGTTGCACGAGGCGAGGCTCAGCGACAGAACTAACGATATAAATAGTTTTTTCATTGTTTCGATCGGTTATTAGAAGTGATACTGAAGACCTATTTTAACCGTGCGCTGCAGCGGGTACGACAGACCGTTGCCGTTGCCCTTCTCGGGATCCCAGCAGTCGAACGGCGATATGGTGAAGATGTTGCTGCCGGCGGCGTAGATGCGGAAATTCCTGATCGAATAACCCACCTCGATGCTCTTCAGACGCAGGTAGTTCGACTTGCGCAGATAGAAGGTCGACGCCTGCGTGTTGTTGTCGCTCGTGATCGAGGTCAGACGCGGATACTCGGCATCGGCGCGGTTGTTGTCCCACGACCAGTGGTTGTCGGCGATGTACTGCGTGATACCGAATCCCGAGTTCGACGAAGTGGCGAACGGATGGTGGTTGTACATGCGCAGCTGCACGTTGCCCGTACCTTGGAACATGAACGAGAAGTCCCATGCCTTGTACTTGACGTTACCGCCGAAACCGTACTGTATCTCGGGTATGTAGGGGGTGTCGTCCCAAACGTAGTCGTTGGCGTCGACAACGCCGTCGTGGTTGACATCCTTATACTTTATGTCACCGATCGAGTAGGTTCCGAAACGCTGCTCGGGGCTGGTGGCGATCTCCTCCTGCGAGGTGAAGAGGCCCTCGGCTATCAGCACGTTGTGCGCCTGCATGGGGTGGCCGATCTTCGACATGTGCTTGTTCTTCTCGGGATACTCGGGCTCGTCCATGGCCTTCACCTCGTTGTGGGCATAGGTGAACGTACCGCGCACGCCGACCGACAGGTCCTCGTTTATGACCTTGTTGTAGCTTGCCGAGATGTCGACACCGCGGTTGTCCACCTCGCCGAGGTTGGCGTAGGGAACCGTGGCGCCCATACCCGCAGTGGCCGAGAGGCTGTTGCGCTGCATGAAGATGTTGTAACGGTGCTCGGTGAAGTAGTCGACGGCGATGTTGAGCGAGTTGAACAGCTCGAGGTCGAGACCCACGTTCATCTTGTTGGCGATCTCCCACGTAGCGTCGGCGTTACCGTAGGTCGAGATGTAGCCGGCACCCTTGAACGAGAAGTTGTTGCCGAAGTAGTAACCGCGGTTGCCCATGTTGACGGTGGTCAGATAGGGGAAACGTATGCTCAGTGCGTCGTTACCAACCTGACCGTACGATGCGCGCAGCTTGAGGTTGCTCACCACCTCCTTGAGCGGGGCGAAGAACTTCTCGTTCGACACGTTCCAGCCGAGTGCGGCCGAGGGGAAGAAACCGAAGCGCTTGCCCGAGGCGAAGTTCTCCGAACCGTTGTAACCGAAGTTGCCCTCGATGTAGTAGCGGCGGTCGTAGTTGTAGGTGATACGTCCTGCCAGACCCTGCTCGCGGAACGGAAGCAGCTCCTCCTCGCCCGCGCCGGTGGCGTTGTTAACCTTCTCCTTCATGTGATATACGAAGTCGGCGCCCACGTCGTGCTTGCCGAACTTGCGGCTGTAATTGACCGAACCCTGCATCGACCACTCGTGATAGCCGCTGTGGCCCACGCTGCTGGTGAGGTAGGTGTTACCCTCGGTGCCGATGGTCGACGAGGTGTAGTTGAACGTGCCGTCGCTGTTCTGCGTCCAGTCGTCGTCGACGCGGAAGTAGTAGGGCGTCATGTAACGGTTGGTCGAGGCGTAAGAGTAGTTGTAGAACGAAACGAGCGCCTTGGCCGACAGACCCTTGGTCACCATGTCGAGATTCTGGTCGACGGTGAAGGCCGCGGTCATGTAAGAGTAGTAGCGCTTCTTGTAACCCGAACTCATGCGGGCGTAGGGGTTGAGCTCGGTGGCTCCGGTATCCCACGAGTTGTTGTTACCGTAGCGCACGAACGTGTCGCCGTCCTCGGCGGGCAGCACAGCGGGGAAACGTGCCGGGTTGGCGCGCATAACCCAGTAGAACAGGTCGCTGGTCGACTCGTAGGGGGTGTTGTTGTACTGCAACTGGGTGTTGAGCTTGAGCGACACCTTGGTGGTCTTGGTCATCATGGCCGAGACGTTGCTCTGGAACAGATACTTCTGGTTGTTCATCGTAATGTCGAGCGGAGTCTCCGACGGCTTCTTCAGAATACCGTTCTCGTTGAAGATCGAGGCATTGAGGAAGTAGTTCACACGCTGGCCGCCGCCGCGCATCGACACGTTGAAACGCTGGTTGACGGCGAAGTCCTTGAACAGCATGCTGTACCAGTCGTTTTCAGGGAAGATGTAGGGGTTCAGGTGCTGGCGCGTACCCTCGATCTTCTCCGACGAGTAGAACGGAACGTAGGCCGTGCCCGTGGCGCGTGCCTCGTTGTACTTGGCCTCGTTGAACAGCTCCATGTAGGTCACGGCGTCGGCGACGTCCTGCACCTTGGTAGGCATCGAGAAGGTGTTGTCGACCGACACGTTGACGGCCAGTTTCTCCGAGTTGCGGCCCTCCTTGGTGGTGATGATGATAACGCCGTTGGCGCCTCGCGATCCGTAGAGCGCCGTAGCCGTAGCGTCCTTCAGCACCGAGAACGAGTCGATCGACTCGGGCGGGATGTTGCCGAGCATGGTCGAGGTGATCTCTACGCCGTCGAGCACCAGCAGCGCGCCTGTGTTCGAACCGAAAGTCGAGATACCGCGCACGTAGAAGTTGGCGCTGTCGTATCCGGGCTCACCCGAACTCTGGGTGGCGATCACACCGGCGATGTTGCCGGCGAAACCGGTCGTAAGGTTACTCGACGTAACCACCAGCTCGCTGGGCTTCACGGCCTGAACGGCTCCCACCAGCGACTCCTTCTTCTGGGTACCGAATCCCACCACGACCACCTCGTCGATCTTGGTCTGCTGCTCGATCATGGTCACGAGCGTGAACAGATAGGGATCGTCCACCGAGATCTCCTTGGGATCGTAACCGATCATTTCGAAAACGATCGTCTTGGCATTGGCGGGCAGTTTGATGGCGTAAGCGCCGTTGACGTCCGACGACACGCCCACGCCCGGATTCTCCTTAACGTAGATCGACACGCCGACAAGCGGCTTGTTGTCGCTCGAACCGATGATAAGACCCTTCAGAACGCCCTTTTCGGTCTGGTCCGACGGGTTCCCGTTCGACGGCTGCGTCGTCGGTTTCGAACCGCGATCCGTCACTTCGGCGGCGAAAGACGTCTGTACGCCGGCCCCCAGCAGAATACCCGCGCCGAGCGTCAGCGCTGCGAGACGCCGAGCCAGCGAACGAGAGAACTGCTCAAAGAAAAATTTCCTCATAGGTTGAATGTTAATGAATGATTAATAATTGTTTGTATTTGTCTTCCTCTCCATGCCGACGCACGCGACGACATGCGCCGCACGCGCTATACTCCACGCGGACACACATCCGCAGGAGCCGCGGTGCAGCGACTTTTTCAATCTGATTTTCAGCAGTTTTACCGACCCTGAATCTATAATTTTTCCGGGGGGGGGAAGTCGGGTCGGATGATTTTATGATGAGCCGCTCCCTTTCGCAGAGAGAACTGTCGCAACCCAGCATCACGCGATGCGGGCGACGGATGTCAAGGGTAGCAGTCATAACGTTTCAAACCATACGGAACGCCTCGGGCACGTACTCCGCACGCATTCCACTTAAACTTAATGTAGCGTTTCGCAACCAACCTCCGACCGGCCCGACGGAGGTACGCATCGTACGGGGCGATCATGATGTTGTTAGCGGCAACGCGGTTATACTATAAAAGATCGAACTTTCAATCCGAAACAAAAATATGTATATTTCAAAATATATCCAAATATTTCAACGAAAAAAACACGCGTGTCATTTCAAATACCGCAACAGCGCATAATTCAGACAGATATTTAATCCGGCCGACGCATGCGGTCCGGCGCCCCACCCTCTTTCAGCATCCGCCGCCGCTGTGGCCGCCGGCCGGCGCGCGTCGCACCTTAATACAAACGGGTCCGGCATCGGGATAACCCCGTGCCGGACCTTATGCCAAATGGACAGCCGTCAGAACAGAACCACGCTCATTCCGGCCTCCAGCACATGGGTGAACTGCTTGAAATTGACGTCCGACGCCGGCAGGTCGTAGCTGCCCGTATCGGCTACTTTGGGACGCCGCATGTTGATCTGGTAACCGACATGGAAATCGACCTTGAGCGACTTGGCCATCAGCACGCGGACGCCTCCGCCCGCGCCCAGCATGGCGCCCAGCGTCTTCGACCTGTCGCCGAGATAGAACTGCGGACCCAGACCGGCGTAGTTGAACCAGCGGTGACGGCGCGGACCCTTCGACGGGCCGTAGTAGTAATTGAACGTACCGTACAAAGGCACCGAATCGTCGTTGTCCTGAAACTGATAACCGCTCCGCAGCCCGGCAACGATGTTGTCCGAGAACTTGTATCCCAGACCCAGCGCAACCGTTCCGCCCGAAAGCGACGGCTTCTCGTCGTAAGGCACCGTATAGTCGCGGCCGCTGTAATGTATGCGGTTCTGCATGCCCAGAGCCATGTTGTAGCTTCCGGTGAGCGTAATGGTCAGACGGCGGTCGGGGTTTTCGAGGTCGTAATCCTTCACCTCCTTCTTTTTCTTGTACTTGGGTATGTAGTATCTCTGCGCCTGCGCCGCCGTGGCGCCGCACATGGCAGCCAATACCATCATTATGACAATCTTTTTCATCTTGCGAATATACGGTTTTACAATGCCGGATCGCTCCGCCGCGGACCCATCGCCCCGAGTGGGCTACGGCCGCAGTCGAATAACGTCCGCACGAATGTTTTTATTTTATGCCGCGCACATTTTTCTCCCACGCCCATGCCGAACGCAGCGTGTCGTCGAGCGAACGCTCGGCGCGCCAGCCCAGCTCCTCGTTGGCCAGCGAGGTGTCGGCCCAGATGGCCACCACGTCGCCTGCACGGCGCGGCGCTATGCGGTAGTTGAGCTTCAGGTCGTTCACGCGCTCGAAACTGCGCACCAGCTCCAGCACCGACACACCGTTTCCGGTGCCGACGTTGAATATCTCGTACTTGCTCTTGTTCTCGTCCTCGACCATGCGGGTGATGGCCACCACATGAGCCTTGGCCAGATCCACCACGTCGATGTAGTCGCGCAGGCACGATCCGTCGGGGGTGGGATAGTCGTCGCCGAACACGCTGAGGCACTCGCGCACGCCGGCCGCCGTCTGCGTGATGAACGGCACCAGATTCTGCGGCACGCCGCGCGGCAGCTCGCCTATCAGCGCCGAGGGGTGGGCGCCTATGGGGTTGAAGTAGCGCAGCGCTATGCCCTTCAGTCCGTCGTAGGCCGTCACCGAATCGCGGAGTATGTCCTCGCACATCTGCTTGGTATTGCCGTAAGCCGAGGTGGCGGGCTTGCGTGGCGTAAGCTCGGTGACGGGCAGCTGGTCGGCCTCGCCGTAAACCGTCGCCGACGACGAGAACACGATGTTCGGCCGGCCGAACTCGCGCATCAGATCCACCACGTTCATGAACGACGTGAGGTTGTTGCGGTAATATTTCATGGGGTCGGCCACCGACTCGCCCACGGCCTTGAACGCCGCGAAGTGGATGACCGAACGGAACTCATACTGTTCGAATACCTTGCGGAAAGCCTCCTTGTCGCAGCAGTCGACATTCACGAACGGCACGTCGACACCCGTAATCTTGCGCACGCCCTCCACACCGCTCATGTCGGAATTGGAGAGATTGTCGGCCACGACAACGTCGTAGCCCGCGTTAATCAGCTCGACGGCGGTGTGCGAACCGATGTATCCGGCGCCGCCCGAGACCAATACCATCTCTTTCATAGTATAATATTTTTAAGCAATTACGAAATAGCGCATTTTTATTCACTGAGTGCAAAGTTAACAAACTTATTCCAACCGCAGTGCGGCGGCGCCCAAAATAAGATGATAAAATTGCGGAATTACCGTTTCGTACTATGAAACGGACCCGTCCGCTTCAGGCCTGCCGGGCGCATGTCGCGGCCCGCTGCGCTCGCTACGCATGCCGCGAAAAAAAATCGGGCGCCCGCGACGGACGCCCGACGGCATTTGCAAGTCCTGTAAGCCGAGTTCTGTACCCCGCCGGAGCGGGGCCTCTATCATTTATCTACGACCGCAGTCACCTGCGGCCTCCAGCAACCTACCCCTCGACATCGGACGAGCAGCCCTTGACTGTCGATATACACGGTCTTGCAACCCGCAAGGCGTACAGCCGGACGACATTGCTGCCTCCGCGGTGGGCTCTTACCCCGCCTTTTCACCCTTACCCGCCGCGCGGCCGGAAACGGCCGTAAAACGGCTGGCGGTTATTTTCTGTTACGCTACTACACCCTCACGGACATCGAGCCGTTAACTCGTGCGGTGCTCTGCGTTGCTCGGACTTTCCTCCCTCCGCCTCGCGGCGGACAGCGATAGAGCGTACTTGCAAATATTTCACTTACCGGAACAGCACGCCGCCGTACATCCGCGGCCGCCGTCCCCTCGCCCGCGACGCTATCGGGTCACGGGCTTTATATCCTTTATGCGCAGCTGCGTGGTCACCGTGCCGCGATAGTGGTTCTCCACGATCTGGTAACACACGTCCACGGGACGTCCCGCACGCACCCACTCGTAGTGCGAGGGCTGCTGGAACGCTATGGTCTGCATGGCGGTGTTTGGCTTCTGCCGCTGCACCAGATCCATGCGCAGATGCTCCTGATCGGCCCCAACCAGCTTCACGTCGCCGTGCGCGCTGGTGCCGTAGGTGACGAACACAGGCGCCGAGTTGCCCGGACCGAAGGGCTGGAAGCTGTTGAGCTGGCGGTGGAACGACGGAGTGATGTCGGAGAACAGCAGCTCGCTGTCGATATCCACCTGCGGCACGAGTATCTGCGGATCTATGTGCTCCTCTACATAGTCGTTGAACCGTTTGGTGAAGGCCGCGACGTTCTCGGGCTTCATCGTCAGACCCGCGGCATACATGTGGCCGCCGAAGTTCTCCAGCAGGTCGGAGCACGACTCCACGGCCTGATAGAGGTCGAACCCGGGTACCGAACGTGCCGAACCGGTCACGAACCCGTTGCTCATGGTGAGCACCACCGTGGGGCGGTAGTAGGTCTCGATCAGACGCGATGCCACGATGCCCACGATGCCCTTCATCCACTTGGGATTGTAGATGACCGTGCTCTTGCGATTCTTCATGTCGGCGTGCGACTCGATGTAGTCGTGGGCCTCCTGCGTCACGCTGCGGTCGATGTTCTTGCGGTCCTGATTGTAGGAATCAATGACGTTGCAGAACTCCTGAGCCAGCTTGTCGTTGCCCTCGATGAGCAGCTCCACGGCGGCGAATCCGCCCGAGGGGGCGGCATTCTCGTCGTTCTCGTCCATGCGCATGCGTCCTGCCGCATTGATGCGCGGACCGATCTTGAATACAATGTCGTCGATGGTGATGCTGTGGCGGTCGAGTCCGCAGATCTTGATTATCGACAACAATCCCGACGAGGGCATGCGGTTCAGCCGCTCCAGACCGTAATAGGCCAGAATGCGGTTCTCCCCCGTCAGCGGCACGATATCCGATGCGATGCTCACGACCAGCAGGTCGAGCAGATGCTCGATATCGGCGAAAGGAATCCCGTGCTTCATGGCGTAGGCCTGCACGAGCTTGAATCCCACGCCGCAGCCCGACAGCTCGTCGAACGGGTAGTCGCAGTCGTTGCGCTTGGGATCGAGAACCGCTACGGCCGCCGGAATCTCGTCGGCCGGGAGATGGTGGTCGCAGATGATGAAATCCACGCCCTTCTGCTTTGCATAAACAACCTTTTCTACGGCCTTTATACCGCAGTCGAGAGCTATGGCCAGCGTCACGCCCTTGCGCGCGGCGTAGTCGATGCCCTTGACCGATATGCCGTAACCGTCGTTATAACGGTCGGGGATGTAGAAAACGAGGTTCTTGTGACCTATCTGCCGCAAAAACTTGTAAACCAGCGCGACGGCCGTGGTGCCGTCCACATCGTAATCGCCGTAAACCATGATCTTCTCATCGGCCGCCACGGCGCGTTCGATGCGCTCCACCGCCCGTTCCATATCCTTCATCAGATAGGGATCGTGCAGGTCGGAGAGCTGCGGGTTAAAGAATTTGTTAGCCTTTTCTACGGTGTCTATGCCTCTTTGTACAAGTAGGTTGGTGAGCACGGGCGACATTCGGAGATGGCCCGCCAGACGTGCCGCCACCTCGGGATCGCCATGGGGCCTCACAACCCATCGCTTCTCTATAGGCATAACTTACATTTTTATTATTTATATATTTTAACATTCAATTTCTCGCTTAACTGTTCTACAACCTGTCTTTTCACCTGACCGATGTCGGCCTTGCGGCCCGTTTCGCGCTCGATGCTCGTCACGCCGCGGTCGGCGAATCCGCAGGGATTGATGTGTGTGAAGTAACGCAGATCGGTGGACACGTTCAGCGCGAAGCCGTGCATGGTGACGAACCGCGACGACCGCACCCCTATGGCGCACAATTTTCGCGCCCGGGCGCTCTGCGGCTCGATCCACACCCCCGAGGCACCCGCTATGCGTCCCGCGGCGATGCCCCACTGCGCCGCCACGCCGATCACCGCCTCCTCCAGACGGTCGATGTAGTCGCGCAGCCCTATGCCCAGCCGTTCCAGATCGAGGATAGGGTAGCCCACTATCTGGCCGGGACCGTGGAAAGTGATGTCGCCGCCGCGGTCGATGCGGAACAGATCGGCGCCTATCGAACGCAGATACTCCTCGCCGACGAGCAGATTCTCCTCGCGGCCGCTCTTGCCGAGGGTGTACACCGCCGGATGCTCCACCAGAAGCAGCCGTCCGGCACAGTCGTCCGCCGCCGCGCGCCCCGCCTTTGCGGCGAGCATGCGGTCGAACAGTGAGCGCTGCAGCGCCCAGCATTCGGCATAGCCCATAAGGCCCAGATCTTCGTACAGTATCTCCATCGTCTTCTCACGTTTGGCCGTGCCGCAACGTGCCGCCCTGCGGAGCCGTGCCCCGCCGCATGACACGCCGCCGGCTAACGGCTGCGTCTGACGCTTTCGAGCGCGGCATCGGCCAGATACGACGACCGCACCAGAGGCGCGCTCGCACAGTAGCTGAAGCCCATGTCCAAGGCCCGGAGTCTGTACCATTCGAATTTCTCGGGAGTGATATACGCCGCAACGGGATAGTGCTCCAGAGAAGGCCGAAGGTACTGACCAAGCGTTACAATCTCGACACCCGCATCGCGCAGGTCCCGCAGAGTTTGCAATACTTCATCATCGCTCTCGCCAAGTCCGACCATCAGTCCACTCTTCGAGACCGCGCCGCTGCGGGAGATGATCTCCAGCGTACGCAGGCTCGTGCGGTATTTCGCGCGGGAGCGTACGACCGGCGTTAGTCGCTCGACGGTTTCGATGTTGTGCCCGATTATGTCGGGCGCCGATGCGGCGACGATCTCGATAAGATCGGCACGCGCATCCAGATCGGGAATAAGGAGCTCAATCGTTGCGTCGGGATTCTCTTCGCGCACGGCCTCCACCGTAGCGGCCCAGTGCCGGGCACCGCCGTCGGGCAGGTCGTCGCGCGTGACGGAAGTCACGACAACATGTCGAAGTCCCATAAGTCTCACGCTCTGGGCCACCTGCCGTGGCTCCGAGGCTTCGGGAGCAAGGGGTTTGCCTGTCTTCGTAGCGCAGAATTTGCAGCCGCGCGTACAGATGTCGCCCAAAATCATGAAGGTAGCGGTCCGCCGTCGCCAGCACTCGGCCTTGTTGGGGCAGAGTCCGCTGCTGCAAATGGTGTGCAGCGAGTGACGTTTCACGATCCGTTCCACGTCGGCGGAACCCTCGTCGCTGCGCAGACATATCTTCAGCCATTCGGGTTTTTTCAGCACATTCACCTTGTCATAAAACTTCGGCATTTTAAGTTCATTATTTTCCAATTGATGCAAAGATAATAAAAAAATGAAAACTTCGTCGACTTAAGGTTCAAAAAGCCTTTGGCCGACCGAAAAAATTACTATTTTTGTCGTGCCGGCGACCGTCCGGCAAACCGAAACTACACAACACTATGAAAGATACGCTAAAGTTTTACAAGGATTTCCCCAAGCCGGGAATAGTTTTCGTGGACATAATCCCGTTTCTGCAGGACAAGAACGTATTCGCACAGCTGATCGGCGAACTGGGCAGCCGCGTCACGGCACCCAACATCGCTGCGCCCGAGGCGCGCGGATTCCTCTTCACCGCCCCGCTGCTGCTGACCAAACCCAAGGTGAAGAACATAATCCCCATCCGCAAGAGCGGCAAGCTGCCCTTCGACGAGGGCGACCTGTACGGGGTGGAGGTCGAGAAGGAGTACGGCACCGACCGTCTGTACTACCGTCTGAGCGACATCGCGGCGGGTGAACCGTCGGACGACGGCGCCTACCACATATCTGTAATCGACGACGTGCTGGCCACGGGCGGCACGGCCGAGGGCATAGCCCGCTCGATGGCAGGATGCAAGGTCGTTCGCGACGGCCGCGAGTATCCGGTGGTGATCGACCAGTTCGTATTCATCGTGGGGCTCGACGAGCTGGGCGGCAGCGAGCGTCTGGAGCGCATCGCACCGGTCGAGGTGCTCATCCATCTTTAGCGCCGCTCCGTCCGGGTTTCCCATGCCGGATTCAGGCACGCCGGCCGGCCCCCGTCCTACTCCGGACCGTCCGACCGGCAGTCCGGTCCCCGAACGATACAGCACCGACGCCCTCACAGGCGCCGGTGTTTTTTTTGCGGCATACGGTCCTACGCCACTTGTCCAGCCAGTGCCGGGCACCGTCTGCGGAACGGGCACAGCAGGGACCGCGCACCGTGCGGGACGCAGCCGCATGTCCGCCGGCTGAACGTCGGCGTAAAACAGCACGCCGTTGAATTCCACTCTTCGTTTTCCCGCCTCGACATAGCCCGAATTTCATTCGGTCTCTGCGCTCGGCTTAATGAAAACGTTCCATTATAATATATGTTGACAAAAAAATTTGGCCGTCCGTCGCATAGGCGTTACCTTTGCATTCGGACAGCGACTATCCCTATGCCGCGACACTGCTCCCCTCCGTCCCGCACGGTGCGCCACATGCCCGCTCTTCAGCTGCTGATCCGGAAAGTTATCGACACGCTTTTCTTTATTTTTTGATTTTTATCTTTATATAAATAAATGAATTATAAAATAAATAATAGCTGTTCATTGTGTTGATATCTTGCGTCTCCGTTTTTTATCAACATGCCGTCGACACGGTTTTCGATTAAATGTTTACTTCATTTGTCGGTTGTATATCATGTCTTGTCAGAGAGTTGACGTCGTATTAAGGCGCGTGTCGTGCAGTGTTATGAAAAATGTTCAGAAAAATTTTGAACATATCGACACATTTTATTTATCAAACATTCACCGCCGTATTTGGTGCATAAGTGTGATGATAAGATTCGATAAATAGTGACATAAAAATTCTTGCTTTCACATTGCCGTCTCATTTTCAGATGTTTTCAATTCCGACGGTTTTCGGCGCCGCAATCTTGTTGAAATTTGTCCTCATGTTTTCATCACCGTTTTCAACACTTTTCGACGGTATTGTCAACAGCCGGCGCGGCGCATATGACCTTGCCTGAAGTTGCGCAAAAACAAACCGGCATACGAAAATATCGTATGCCGGTTTGTTCTCGGGCGGAGGTCCGCTCCGTAGAGTCGGTCCCCTACCATATTATTATACGCTCGGCCTCGGGGCGGAACATGGCACCGTCCTCGATACCGAAGGCCTTGAAGAAACTTTCGAGATTGCGCAGCGTGACGTTCACGCGGTTCTTGCCCAGCGAGTGTACGTCCACTTTGGTCAGACGCGCCGCCTCCTCGTCGCGGATGTTCTGACCCCATAGTGCGGCGTAGGCCAGATAGAAACGCTGGTCGGCCGAGAATCCGTCCTTGGCCTCGGGTTCGTTGCCGGCCAGCGAGTTGCGCAGGGCCGTGTAGGCAACGCGCAGACCTCCCTGATCGGCGATGTTCTCGCCCAGCGACAGCGCTCCGTCGGCGAATACGGCCGGTTGTCCATCCTTGGCGGGCAGCACCTCGACGGCGTTGAACTGCTCGACGAGTTTCTCGGTCTTTGCCTTGAACGCCGCGGCATCTTCGTCGGTCCACCAGTTGTTCATGTTGCCCTCCTTGTCGAACTGACGGCCCTGATCGTCGAATCCGTGGGTCATCTCGTGGCCTATCACCACGCCGATAGCTCCGTAGTTGACCGCATCGTCGGCCTCGGGGTTATAGAACGGCGGCTGGAGAATGGCGGCGGGGAAACATATCTCGTTCGTGGTGGGGTTATAGTAGGCGTTCACCGTCTGCGGAGTCATGAACCACTCGTCGCGGTCGACCTTCTTGCCCAACTTGGCCGTGTTGTCGCGGGTGTACCACTCCGAGGCGCGCTTCAGGTTCTCCCAGTACGACACCGAGGGATCGATCTCCAGCGACGAATAGTCCTTCCATTTGTCGGGATAGCCTATCTTCACGGTGAACGACGCCAGTTTCTCCTGCGCCTTGGCCTTGGTGGCGTCCGACATCCAGTCGAGCGCGTCGATGTGCTGACCCAGCGCCGTCTGCAGGTTCTTCACCAGCTGTGTCATGCGCTGCTTGTCGCTCTCGGGGAAATACTTGCTCACGTAGATCTCGCCCACAGCCTCGCCCAGCAGTCCGTTGGGCACGCCCATGGCGCGTTTCCAGCGCGGACGCATCTCCTGCAGGCCCGACATCTTGCGGCCGAAGAAGTCGAAATGGGCGGCATATATGTCGTCGTTCATGTAGGGTGCGGCGCTGGCTATGTAGTTTGCGGCCAGATAGGTGGTGATCACGTCGGCCGGCTCGCTCTTGAGCAGGGCGTTCACCGTGTCGATGGTGGCGGGCTGGCCCACGATGAGCGACTCGAAATCGCCTATGCCCATACCTTTGAAATAGGTGTCCCAGTCGATGGCGTCGTAACGCTTCACGAAATCGGCGCGCGTCATGGGGTTGTAGTTGGCTGCTATGTCGCGCAACTCGACATTTGAGCGGAACGCCTCGGCCATCTTGGTCTCGAACGCCAGCACCGAAGCGGCCGCCCCGGCGGGGTTCTCCCAGCCGCAGAGCGTGAACGCGCGGGTGAGCCATTCGATGTAACCTTCGCGCTTGTCGGCGTTCTCGGCGTCGAGATAGTAATCGCGGTTACCCATGCCCAGACCTGACTGCTCGACATAGAGCGCGTTCACGTCGCTGTTCATGAGGTCGGCGCTCACGCCGGTGCTGAACAGCGGACTGCCGGCCTGCGAATGTATGCGCGCCAGAAGCGCCGACAGGTTCTGTTTGCCGTCTGCGGCCTTTATGGCCGCCAGATCGTCCATGACGGGCGTGAGTGCCTCGGCGTTAAGACGTACCGAGTCGAGCCCCATGGTGTAGAGGTCGGCTATCTTCTGCTTGACGCTGCCCTTTTCCGCCGACGTCTTGGTCATCTCGGCGAACAGGTCGTTGATACGCACCTCGTTGTTCTCGCGCAGCACGTCGAATGTGCCGTAGCGCGCGAATTCGGGTTTCAGCGGATTCTTTTTCTGCCAGCCGCCCGTGGCGTACTGATAAAAGTCTTCATTGGCAGCTATCGACTCGTCGAAGTTCGACGGATCTATCGCCGGCACCGAGGCCGGCTTCGGTTGTGTGCAACTTGCCATAAGCGCAATGGTCGATATTAGTAAAACGAACTGTTTCATAATTTTATCCGGTTTTTTTCGAGTTATCCGTTACGCCATGCGAACGGACTTTGAACTTCTGTCATTGCCATGCCGGATACCGCGGTATCCGTAAGCAAAACAAGGGCCGAGTCTTGTCCGGCCCTTGTTGTTACCGCCTGAGCGGAATTTTTCTATGTCATATATACCTCAGTGTACCGTCGCTCCGATCAGGATCGGGTACATTAACGTATATAATCGCGTTTTCTATTTGCGGATTGCAGCCACGCCCGGAAGCTCCTTGCCCTCCATGTATTCGAGCAGTGCGCCGCCGCCGGTCGACACGTAAGACACCTTCGATGCCAGACCGAACTTGTTGATGCAGGCAACCGAGTCGCCGCCGCCGATGAGCGAGAACGCTCCGTTTGCGGTGGCTTCGGCGATAGCCTCGGCCACGGCCTTCGAGCCGGTCGAGAACTTGTCGATCTCGAACACGCCCACGGGACCGTTCCACAGAATGGTCTTGCAGTCGAGAATCTCCTTGCGGAAGAGCTCCTTGCCCTGTGCGCCGATGTCGACACCCTCCCACTCGTCGGGGATGTTGTCGGCGGGAGCCTCGGCGGTGTTGGCGTCGTTCGAGAAGTCGTCGGCTATGAGGGCGTCGGGCGAGGTGACGATCTTTATGCCCTTCTCCTCGGCCTTCTTCAGTATCTCCAGAGCCACGGGGAACATGTCGGGCTCGCAGATCGACTTGCCGACCTTGCCGCCCTGCGCGCCGGCGAAGGTGTAGGTCATGCCGCCGCCGATGATGATCTTGTCGCACTGCTCCATCAGTTTCTCGATGATGGTGATCTTGGTCGACACCTTCGATCCGCCCACGATGGCCACGAACGGACGCTGCGGGTTCTGCATCACGCCGTCGATAGCCTTCAGCTCGTTCTCCATCACGTAGCCGAACATCTTGTCGCCGGGGAAGTAGTCGGCGATAAGCGCCGTCGACGAGTGTGCGCGGTGCGCGGTGCCGAACGCGTCGTTGATGTAGCAGTCGGCATACGAGGCCAGTTTCTTCACGAACTCCTTCTGCGGACCCTCCTTCAGCGCCTTCTTGGCTGCCTTCTTCTCCTCGTCGGTGGCATCCTCGGCCAGACCGCGGGGCTTGCCCTCCTCCTCGGCGTAGAAACGCAGGTTTTCGAGCAGCATCACCTCGCCCGCCTTGAGGTTGGCGGCCATCTCGGCGGCCTTCTCGCCCATGCAGTCGCCGGCGAACATCACCTTCTCGCCCAGACGCGCCTCGATGGCGGGTATGATCTGCTCCAGCGAGAACTTGGGATCGGGATTCTTCTTGGGACGGCCCAGATGCGACATGAGGATGACGGCTCCGCCCTTTTCGAGCACCTTCTTGATGGTGGGGATGGCGGCACGGATACGTGTGTCGTCGGTTACCTGACCCTCTGCATTGAGAGGCACGTTGAAGTCAACGCGGATGATCGCACGTTTGCCCGTGAAATCATAATTGTCGATTGCGAACATAACTCTAAGATTTTATATAATGTATTAAATATGTAACTGTCAAGCCGCCTGCGCTGCCGCAGTGCCGGCGGAACGCATCGCGTTCCGCGCACCCGCGCGCGGGCGTTCCACTCGGGCAAAGATACTGAAAAAATCCGTTATCCGGTATTATTTCGCGATTATTCCCTACTTTTGCATCCGCATGCGGTTCGACATGCGGGCCGCGGCCCGCCGGTTCGACGGGATGTGCCGCTTAAAAATTACACGACAGATACTTATGGAATCCGAAATACTTAAGGGACTCAACCGGGCGCAGTACGACGCCGTGGTCAATTACGAATCGCCGTCGCTCATCATCGCGGGAGCCGGTTCGGGCAAGACGCGCGTGCTTACCTCGCGCATAGCCTACATGCTGGAGCAGGGCGTGAAGCCTCACAACATTCTGGCCCTCACGTTCACCAACAAGGCGGCCGAGCAGATGCGCACGCGCATCGAACAGATGGTGTCGGGACCGCAGAGCCGCTACATACGCATGGGAACGTTCCACTCGGTATTCTCGCGCATCCTTCGCGAGAACGCCGACCGCATAGGCTATCCGCAGAGCTTCACCATCTACGAACCGTCGGACTGCAAGAACCTCATAAAGACCATCTGCCGCGAGATGAACCTCGCCGACGACAAGTACAAGCCCGCCAAGGTGCTGTCGCGCATATCGTTCGCCAAGAACTGTCTGGTCACGCCCGGCGCCTATGCGGCCAACACGTCGTATGCAGCCGAGGACCGTCAGGCGCAGATGCCCCGTTTCGGCGAGATATACGACACCTACTGCCGCCGCGCCAAGCAGAACGGCGCGATGGATTTCGACGACCTGCTGCTTCAGACCAACTTCCTGTTGCGCGACTGTCCCGACGTGCTGGCGCGTTATCAGGAGCAGTTCCAGTACATTCTGGTCGACGAGTATCAGGACACAAACTACGCCCAGTACATCATCATCCGCCGCCTGTCGCAGCTCCATTCGCGCGTATGCGTGGTGGGCGACGACGCGCAGAGCATCTATTCGTTCCGCGGCGCCAAGATCGAGAACATACTCTCGTTCCGCAACGACTACCCCACGGCCAAGGTGTTCAAGCTCGAACAGAACTACCGTTCGACGCAGACCATAGTCAACGCCGCCAACTCGGTGATCGAGCGCAACTCGCGGCGCATGGAGAAGAAGTGCTTCTCGGAGGGCGACGCGGGCGACAAGATAAAAATCATACAAAATGCCACACCTAAAGAAGAAAGTAAATTAATAGCTAATTTTATTAAAACACGGCAACGTGATTCAAAAGATAGTTTTGGTGAATTTGCGATATTATATCGCAATAACGAACAATCTAAAGATTTAGAAGATGCTTTAAGTTTGTATGGTATACCGTATTTGATTTATAAAGGTCGTTCTTTTTATGAGAAAAAGGAAATAAAAGATACTTTAGCTTATATTCGTTTAATTGTTAATCATCATGATAATGAAGCATTTAAAAGAATTATTAATTACCCAATGCGTGGTATTGGTGATACGACAGTAGGACGTATAGAATTATTGGCTCGTGAACGCGGAATATCAATGTGGGATGCTGTAGATGAATTAGTTAAAGAAGCAGCGTCTTTAACAGACCCTATATTGAAAACCATAGTGCGTAAAGTTAGAGAGTTTGTATGTTTGATAAATTCTCTTTATGAAGCGCAAATTGGAAAGGATTTATATGATTTTGGTTTAGAAATAGTATCAAGATCAGGTATACTTGGAATATATAATGAAAAAATAATAAGTTCGGATTCGGAGGAATCTAAAGCTGGAAAAGAGGCTGTTTCTAATATAGAAAAATTACTAAGTTCGATGAGAGAATTTAGTGAACAACGAGAGGCTGAAATTCGTAATAGAGAGCGTTCTGAAGATGATATACCGACTATTGATGGATGGATGCAAGAAATCATGCTTCAGACTGATATGGATGGGGAAAATGAAGATAATAAAAATCGCGTGACCCTCATGACCGTCCATTCGGCCAAGGGATTGGAGTACAAGTACGTCTACATCGTGGGCATGGAGGACAAGCTGTTCCCGTCGGAACGCGCCATGGAGACGCCCGACGGACTGGAGGAGGAGCGGCGTCTGTTCTACGTGGCCCTCACGCGCGCCAAGCAGGAGGCCATGCTATCCTATTGCGAGATGCGTTTCAAATGGGGTAACATGGAGTTCTCGCAGCCCAGCCGCTTCCTTCAGGAGATCGACCCGCGGTACGTGGAGTCGGACGACGATTTCACAGCCCGGCCGTCGCGCCGCGGCGACGATGCCGACGACAGCGACGGGAGCGGTTTCGGAAACGGTTTCGGCCGTGGAGCGGGCCGCACCGAGGGCCGGTTTTTCGGCGATCCCGCCCGCGGCGGAGGCCCTGCGCAGCGCGGCGTATACGGCGGAGCATCGTCGGGCTACGGTTCACGCGGCGGTTACGGCGGCGGTGCGCGCGGTACGGGTCAGGGCGGCGAGCGGCGCGACGGACGCACGGCGATAGAGGAGCTGAGGAGGCGTTTCGACGTGCGGTTCCAGCAGAAGCGCGATCAGGAGGGGCACTCGGGCGGCGGCTTCGCGGGACGCGGAGGTGCCGGCATTCCCGAACGCAAGGCCCCCGATCCGCGTCTTGTGGCTCAGCCACGGCAGCCGCGTTCCACCGAGGGCATGCTCCGAATACCCGTCACACCGCGCAACGACGCCGTCCCGGCGGCACCGTGTCCCTACTCGGTGGGCGACCGTGTTGAGCATCCCAAGTTCGGCGCGGGGCGGATCGTGCGCATCGACAACCTCGCCACAGATCATAAGGTGGTGGTCGATTTCGGCCAGTACGGCGAAAAAACGCTGCTGGCCAAGTTCGCCAAACTCCGCAAGCTGTAACATCCCGAATGAACCCGTAACCCTGCGGTTAATAGTCATCCGGATATATACGCGGTTTTGCGCGGTCCCGCCGTTCCGGCGCCATCCGCGGGCGAAGCCGCGATATTGTCATGAACGGTAAACGACCGACACAGGTTATTTACTGCTTCACGGGCTTGAAAACACGAATTTTCAGTATGTATGAAAATATTTCGCCAAAAATTTCGGGGGGGGGAATTTTTTATATATTTGTGCCGTATTACATCCACCGGCCGCTTTCGCGGCGTGTTTGGCTCTCGCGGCATGCTTCGTCGTCACGGCACGTACTGCCGGTACGTACCGGCGTCTGCTGCGGTCCGGCCGGTGCAGCTCGAAAACCTGCGGTCCGTGCGAAGCGGCCCGTGAAAATATTGCAAAAAAATGAAAAGCAGACTCTTTATCGCAACTGCCCTGTTGCTCGTTTCGGCCGTCGCCTGCTCGAAGGACGACGACGGTTTCGATCCCGAGGGTACCGTGACGCTCAACATGCTCGACGCCGACAACGGCCGCACGCTTCTGGGCGACATGAACGTGTGGATCGACAACGCCATGAACTTCACCTGCGCCTACTGCCGCATGGCCGAGATAGGTCCCGTCGGCGGACTGTCGGCCATCGACCGTCCCGTGATGACCAATCTCGCCTCGAAGGCGGCCGTGCGCGAGGGTTACGGCTATGCCGTTTACCACGTCGGCGACATTCTGCGTTTTCCGTCGGGAGAGTCCGCGCTGCTGGCCGGCAGCGACTATTACCGCATGAAGGTCGAGTCGGTGATCACGCGCGACGGTGCCGACCCCCGGTCGAAGGAGACTGTCGGCGCCAGTGTCAAATATGCCGTGGCGACTGCCGACACCTATTCGCTGCCCGCACCCGGCATGGCGGTCGATATGGGCCGCGCCTACTCCTTCTGGATCACGGATATCGACGCCCGCGATTTCGACGAGATATGTGCCGACGAACCTTTCACGGTCGCCGAGATCAAAAGCGGCGTGGGCATACGCGTCGAACGGCCCTTGTCGGTCGGTTCGGGCTTCAGCGCCTACCGGCTGTTGCTGCGCAAGAAACAGAGCTGGTCGTATATCTGGCTGAATGTCATCTGGTGAATCCGTCGTCAGCCGCGACTCCGATCGTTTTATGCCGTATGCGGGCCTTTCGAGGCCCGCATTTTCGTTCGGCCCGGCACCCGGACGAATAGGTTGTCGGGCTGCGTATTCGCCGTTTGCGCCGGTATGCGGAAACAGCACGTGCCGGCGGAGATTCCGCCGGCACGTGTCGTCTGTCGGTGTCAGCGCCGGTTACTGCTGCTCGTCGTATCCGGTGGCCTTGGCGCGCCACATGAGCATGAATATCGCCATGCCGACGATGGCCATGGCTATCATCATCAGGAACACGTAGTTCCAGCCCTGACCGGGATTTATGCGGTTGATCCAGTCGACCATGGCGCCCACGCCCAGACCCGACACGAACACGCTCGCATAGCCGAATATGCCGGTGAGTCCGTTGGCCGTCGCGGCTGCGCTCTTGGTGGCCTGATTGGCCGCCGCGATGCCTATGAGCGCCTGCGGACCGTAGATGAAGAATCCCGCCATGGCCAGCACGCACACCAGTGCGGGCATGGGTACCGAGGCGGGCAGCATGTAGAATACGGCCATGAACGCCGCGGCGCCCAGCATGCAGAATACGCAGGTGCGGTGTGCGCGGCCTCCGAACCACCTGTCGGTCGCCCATCCGGCCGCCAGCATGCCTATTATGCCGAATATTTCGAACACGGCCACGGTCCATCCGGCGTCGGCCGACGACAGTCCGCGTGCCTCCTGAAGGAACTTCGGACCCCAGTCGAGCACGGCGAAGCGCACGATGTACACGAAGAAGTTGGCCACGGCCAAAATCCAGATCAGAGGATTGTGGAACACCTTCTCGCGCAGGAACGCCTTGTAGGCTGCCGGATCGGTCTGATCCTCGACCTTGGTGTGCGTTCCGGCCAGTTCGGGCAGTCCCACCGACTTGGGCGTGTCGCGCAGGAACACGAAGAGTCCCACGGCGCCTATCAGGGCGAATATGGCGGGGATCCAGAAGCACCACTGCCATGCGCCCACATGGCTGGCGGCCGTGTGCACCATGGAGTCGAGCTTCATCGAATCGTCGGCCAGCGACGGGTTGAGTATGAGCAGATTGTCGCGTATGACGGCCAGTGCGTGCTGGTCGTGCGACAGGTCGCTGCCGAGCGTGCCCATTATGTAGCCGCAGAGTATGGCCAGCAGGCTGGCTCCGATCGAGTGCGAGGTGTTCCACACCGACATCTTCGTGGCCAGCTCGGTGGGCGGGATCCAGTGCGTGAGCAAACGCGCGCACGGCGGGAAACCGCTGCCCTGAAATATGTTGTTGAGCACCAGCAGCACGCCGAATACCACCACTAACGAGTGGGGAGCTATGCCGAGGTCTATGCCCATGATGCCGGGTATGAATCCGAACGCCACGCTGGCCAGCACGCACAGCAGCAGTCCGATCGACATGTGCCAGCGGCCGTTCATGCGGTCGGCTATCAGTCCGTTAAAGAAGCGCGACAGACCGTAGATAAGACCTATGACGGTCATTATCAGTCCGAAGCTGGTGTTCGATATGCCGTACTCGGCCGCGAGGCCCGGTATGGCGAACGAGAAATTCTTGCGCACGAAATAGAAGAGCGCGTAGCCGATCATCGTTGCGATGATCGTGCGGTACTGCCAGTACTTGAATTTTTTGGCTTGTTCCGGTGTCATCATTTATTCATGTTGTTTTGTTTGTTTGTCGTCACTTCTTTTTCCGGGTGCCCGCGTCCGCAGCGTCCGGCGTCCGTCCGGGCGCACTACGGTAGCGGTCGTACCTGCCGTCCAGCACGTCGCGCACAGCCTCCAGATAACCGAATCCGTAGCGCATGTCAGGCAGCAGGTAGGCGCCCTCGACCCACTCGTTGAAGGCGTATATCGTAATCAGTTTCATCTGCTCGGGGCGGGCGTCGCAGTACTCCTTGGCGCGTTGCAGCGCCGTGGCGAAGGCCTGCGGCGTGACGTTGTGGTGCACCACGTCGGCCTTGCCCTTGGCCGGAAAGCGCGGTGTGTCGTCCCAGCCTATCGACACCGACGGATAGTGCGGCACGCCGAAAGCGGAGGCCATGGCCTCCGTGGCCTCGGTGCCCTCCTTGGCCCATTGCAGATAATCCTCGCGCCGTTCGGTCGCCCAGCCGTACTGCGTCGTGCAGTCGGCGCCTATGGCCCTGACCTTCGCGGCTGTCGCGGCATCGTGGCCGAACACCATGACCTGCAGACACAGGTCGGGGAATCCAGCCTCGCGCGTCTTCTCGCGGAAATATTCGATACCTTTGCGGGCGCGCTCCTCGTCGCCGCCGAATGTGTTGAGCAGTTCGTCGATCGAGAACACCGAGAACACGGGCCGGCCGTCGATCTTGAAGTAGTTGGGCTGCGAGAAGTACTGCCCTATGACTCGGTCGACCACCTTGCGGAAGTTCTCCTCGTCCACCGCGCCAGTCCACAGCACCGACCCGTCGTCGCCGTAGCGGTGGCAGTTCCAGTAGTTGCGCTTCACGGTGTGGTTGGCCCACATCACGCAGAACCGCATGCGGTCGCGGTTGCGCGCCTTCAGGAAGCCATCGTTCAGACACCCCTCCAGAAACGGACCGCCGTCGTACCAGTACCAGTCGAAGACGAACACGTTCACTCCGTGGTCGGCCGCCGCGTCGATCCAGCGCTCCATCACCTTCGGATCGTCGTCGTGCTCGTAGCCCCACAGCGGCTGCCGCGGCTGGTAGTGGCCGTCGAAACGCGGCGTTCCGCGTTTTATGATCTCCCACTCGCCGTGACCCTCGCCCCACAGCACCCTGCGGCCTACCGGATCGTCGTGACACGATGGCCAGACGTAGGCGGCCACATTGTATTCGGGACTCTTCGGTTTGCTGTCGCGGCGTTTCTGCGCCGTCGTCGGCAGACACAGCGACAGGGCGATGATCAACATGACTGTTTTCATGGTCAGGCAAATTTGTGCGGCGCATCGCGGTGCGACGTTCGTCGTTCGGCGCGATGCCGCTGCGGGTTAGCGGCTTACAAATATAGGCATAATTTTCCGAACGGGTGTGTTTTGTTTCGGAATATTTTTGTTTTTGATTCGAAATGCAGTCTTCATGCCGCATCCGCCGGATGACGGCGGCCGGAATGCACGCCGCCGGTCACAGAATCTTCAGCGCTATTGCGGCGCATGCCTCGGCATCGGCCAGCGCGTGGTGATGCCGCACGAGGCTGTAGCCGCAGCGCTCGGCCACGGTGTGCAGCTGGTGGTTGGGCAACTCGCGGCCGAATGTTCGGCGCGAGGCGCGGCATGTGCAGTGAAACTCGTAGCCGGGATAAGTCATGTTCCACGTTTCGAACACGGCGCGCAGACACCCCTCGTCGAACGGACTGTTGTGCGCCACTAACGGCAACCCCTCGACCAGCGGCGCTATCTCGGCCCACACCTCGGGGAAGTCGGCGGCCGAATCTGTGTCCTCGCGCGTGAGGCCGTGAATGGCGGTGGTCCAGTGCGAGTAGTAGTTGGGCACCGGGCGTATCAGCCGGTGTATCTTCTCCCTCATGCGTCCGCCGCGCACCACCACTACGCCTACGCTGCACACGCTCGACCGCTGCGAATTGGCCGTCTCGAAATCTATGGCTGCAAAATCTTTCATAACGACGGCAAAGATAGCGTTTTTGTCGTGTAAACCGCGCTCGCGGCACGGTTTGACCCCACCTTTTGCGGGGCGAAGGGCCGATCGGTGATGTTTTGCGGCGGGAAAACGGCTGTCGTAAGACGACGTGTTTGCTGACGCATGCGCGCCTTATGGCGGATGCGGTTCTCTGAACCGCGCGGCCCGCCGCCGCCCCATGCGGAGGGCTGCCCCGTCGATCGGTGATCACCGGGACGCCTCCGCCGGCAGAGGGTTGCCTGCCGTCGTCCGGCATGACGGTTATCATCGGTCCATCCTGCGGCGGAAATATTGCCGGAAACTCATACGGCGGCGAATGCGGTGAATTTACACGGAAATTTTTGCGTCCGTGTAATTTTTTTCGCTATCTTGCGACTATCGGAATGTATAAAAACTGTTATCGGAATATGATTGTCTTGTTTTTGGTTTGCTCGGCCACGGTGCTGTCGTTCAGAATCTCGGTCCGTTCTTAGCTGTCGGACGTATGAAGAACCGCGAAAATGAGTTCGTGAGCATCGTCGAGCGGTACAAGGCCGTGATCTACAAGGTGTGTTCGGTCTATGCCGACGACCGCGAGGAGATGGCCGACTACTATCAGGAGGTGCTGGTGAATCTGTGGCGCAGCTACGCCTCGTTCCGTGGCGACAGTTCGGTCTCCACGTGGATCTACCGTGTGGCGCTCTATACATGCGTGTCGTTCGTGCGTCGCAAGTCGTCGCGTCCGCGCAGCGTGCCTCTGCCTGTGGGCGGCGAGCTTTACGACGACGATGACGACCGCGGCGCGCAGCTCAGGGAGCTTTACCGGCTCATCGGCCGTCTCAACCGTTTCGACCGCGCGCTTATACTTCTGTGGCTCGAGGAACGCAGCTACGCCGAGATAGCCGAAATAACGGGCATCACCAAATCGAACGTCGCGGTCAAGCTGATGCGCATCAAGGAGCGTTTGCAGCGCATGAGCGAGGAGTAAACCGGATCATGAATTAAGTTTGTTATGGGAGAATTCAATATTGATGATATGCGCCGCCAGTGGTCGGAGTTCTCGCAGCGGGTCGAGCGCGAGCCTATACTCACACCCGACATGTTGCGCCGTGCCGTCAGCAGCAATGCCGGCAAGCTGAGGCGTTACGGATGGTTCAACGTTGCGGGCGGAGCGGTGTTCGGCTCGCTGCTGGTGTGGATGGCGTGGACGTCCGACAATCTCGGCGATCTGCTCATCCCGCTGCTGCTGTTCGTCGTGGCGGGAATCGCCGTGTCGGTGCGTCAGGTGCGGGTGTACACGCGTGCCGACGACGCGCGGCTGAGTCTCGTCGAGCGCGAGACCATGCTGCTCGGCTACTCGCAGTTCTCGCGGCGTGCCATGCGGTGGGCCTTCGTGTATCTGGCCGTGGTCTTCGCGCTCAAGATCGTCATCGACTTCATGCGCGGCACCGACGGATGGTCCAAGCTGCTGCTGTTGCTTCTGACTGTCGTTCTGCTGTTCGGCTGCGGCTACGTTGTGTCGCTGTGCCTCGAACGGTGGGAGCAGAACCGCATCGACTCGCTGAAGCGGGCCATGCGCGAGCTCGACGAGTTCATGCGCGACTGCGAGTGATCCGGCCGCGAGTGTGGTCCGGCGGCCCGTGCGTGTCGGCGTGCGGCCGGACCGTGAAATACCTTAAACTATTAACTTATAACGAAATAATATGAAAAAACTTACTATTCTGCTGTGTGCGCTGCTTGCGGCTGCGGCCTCTCAGGCGCAGGACTGGACGAAGATGATGAGCCGTGTCGAGTACCGCACCATGCACAGCGAGCGTCTGGGCGCCGACCGCAACTACACCGTATTCCTGCCCGCCGGCTACGATGCCGACACCACGCGCCGCTACCCCGTTCTGTATCTGCTTCACGGCATGAACGACAACAACCGCAGCTGGTACGAGCGCGGCCATGTGAAGGATGTGATGGACCAGCTGACGGCCTCGGGCGAGGCGTGCCCGATGATAATAGTCACCCCCGATGCCGGCGGCAGCGTGGCCGAAGGCTACTGGAACGGTTATTTCGACATGGAGGGCTGGCCCTACGAGAGCTTCTTCTTCGGCGAGTTCGTGCCGGCCGTCGAGAGCGAGTTCCGCGTCATTGCCGACAGGAGCCACCGCGCTGTGGCCGGTCTGTCGATGGGCGGAGGCGGCGCCACCAGCTATGCGCTGCGCCACAGCGACATGTTCTGCGCGTGCTATGCCATGAGCGCCCTGATGCACCTGCCCGCTCCCGAGGGTCCGGCCGACGGCGACAAGATGCGCATTCTGACGGCGGCGGTCAACCGTCTGAGCTGTGTCGACTACGTGCGCAATGCCGGTGAGGATGTCCGCCGGTCGCTGCGCACGGTGGCGTGGATGGTGGACTGCGGCGACGACGATTTCCTGTTCGACTGCAACATCGACTTCGTGCAGGCCATGAAGCGCGGGTGGATACCCTGCCAGTTGCGCGTGCGCGACGGCGGCCACACGTGGGAATACTGGCACTCGGCGCTCTACACCGCCCTGCCCTTCTTCACGCGGCAGTTCGGCAAGTGACGCCGCCGAGAGGGGGACAGAACCATCATATAAAACAACGACTGTTATGGCTGACAACTATTTAGGCAAGAAAATGGAGGATTACGCGGCGCGTGCCGCGGCACCTGCCCGCCGCCCCGCCGCGACGCTCGACACGCTGCTCGCCCGCAACCGCAGCCACCGCGGCTACGACGCCGGCTTCAAGGTGCGCGCCGACCAGCTGCGCCGCATCATCGGGGTGAACACGAAGATACCCTCGGCCATGAACCGCCAGCTGCTGCGCTTCCGCCCCGTGCTGTCGGACGAGGCGCCCGGGGTGCTGAAACATCTGCGCATGGGCGCTGCCCTGCCCGAGCTGCATCTGCCGCTGGCGGGCACCGAGCCCAACGCATTCATCGTGATATGCTCGGCCGCGGGCGAGGACCGCTATGTGAACATCGACCTCGGCATATCGGTGCAGAGCATGCTGCTCAAGGCTGTCGAGATGGGGCTTAACGGGCTGTGCATCGGATCGTTCGACCGCGAGGCCGTGCGGCAGACGCTCGGTCTGGAGTACAAGCCTCTGTTCATATTGGCCATAGGCCGCGGTGCCGAACGCATCGAGACGGTCGACATCGGCCCCGACGACTCCCGCGCCTACTACCGCCGCGACGGCGTGCATTACGTGCCCAAGCTGCGGCTGGACGATCTCATACTGTGACGCTGTAATACTGTAATAAACTGTCTAATAGGATTTTGAAATTAAAATCACCCTCGTCGGAGTTCATTCTGACGAGGGTGAAAACGTTAAAACAGGACTTGTTGGACAACTCCAATTTGCTGTCAACCTTTCCATAAAGTGTGGCCAAATTGGCCACAAAATAATTCGTTTTTTTGATTTTAACATTATATTTTTGCCGCGTAGGGATTTGAACTAGAGTTACGCATCCGATTTTTATATCATTTGCAACCTGAAAACCGCACGATAACCGGCACAAGCCGAAATATAACAACAATTAAAAATTATTAAATTATGAAAAAGAAAATTACGATTCTGGCCTGTTCAGCGATAGTGCTGTCGGCTGCGGCATTCATGGGTTACAAAGCGTATCAGAACTTCGTTACACCCGATTTCCTGACAGAAAATATCGAGGCGCTGACCAATAATGAAGCGGATGTAACGCTTAAGAATTGCTTCGATAGCAAATCAATAGTGGCAGATAAAGAATCAGCCGAAATATATGCAATATGTCCCGACGGTACGACCGATTACAAAATAGGCAAATGCTCCGAAAGGCAAGGCACAAAAAGATTTATGGCCACAGTTGCCGGAAAATGTATTACTAAATAGACAAGGGTGTGTATGCGTAAAATAATAACATCGCTGGCCTTGATTACAATGTTGGGTTGCACGAACAGCAAGGATTGTCTGAATGGCCCCGTAAAGGAGTACGAAACATTCGCCATGGAAAAGGAGGTCGAATGCACGGTCGTACCGATCGAGGACAAACACCTATGTTCCGGAATAATGGGTGTGTGCGACTCGTTGCTGATATTCAGCAATAGCGATTTCCCGGATAAATTAATGCGCGTCTTAAATCTTAATACGGGAAAAGAGATTGCAGCACTGTGCCCAAAAGGACGCAGCAGTAACACTTACGAAAGGAGCCGTCATTACTGCCAATTCGAGAAATCGGACGGAGCTATCAAGCTGTGGGTGCACAACTCGCTTAAAAGCATCGACCTCGTAAACCTCACGGAGTCTATCGCCACGGGACAGACCGTATACGAAAAGAAGGTCGGGGTACCCGAACTCGAGTTGTGCCACACATCATTCGGACTCGGACTGCTATACTACCTCGGAGAAGACAAATTTTTGTGCGATATACTGTGTCACTACAAACACAAATACGACAAAAAGTATATACCCAATCACATGGTGGTGTACGACAGCAGCTTCAAAGACGAAATAGCGCAATACAAGTTGTACAAAAGAGGTGTAATCAGTCCGTATTATGATTCACACGACGATCCTTACATATACTACAAAGCATATTATACCATTTCTCCCGATAAAAAACACATCGCATGGGGAATGTATAATGCAGACATGATGAATACGCTGAATCTGAAGACCGGGAAAGTGAAGGGGGCGCACAATATTCAGGGATACAGCATCGCGGATCTCGAAGGGGCATTGACCGAAGAGAAAGTATATTACAAATCGGTATGCAGCGACAACGACCATGTTTATGCCATTCACGTGGGGCACATACCCCAGTCGGAAGAAAACTATACCCAACACAGCGACCGAATTACGGTGTTCGACTGGGAGGGTAATCCGGTTTGTCTTATGAAATTGCCGGTAAGTGTAAACCAGATCGTAATGGATGCCGCATCGTCGACGATATATGCGTTGAGCGAGATCGACGAAACCATTTACAAAATAGACGCGAGAATATAGAGATATTCTTCGAAAACTATCCCGAGTGCCGAAAAAACAAACCTATATGCCTTAAGGTTATCGTATTCAGCATCACCCTATGTTCACACCCGCCGTGCGTGACGTGTGTGAACATAGAGCGGGCGGCCGTTGAGCCGGCTCAGCAACAACTCCCCCGCCCCTAACACGACCGTAAAAGCACTTTTCCCGGTAAAATACGAATATATCGCAGGTTTGTTGCCAAATTGGCCACAAAATAATTCGTTTTTTTGATTTTAACATCATATTTTTGTCCTCGCAGGGAGTTGAATTTGAGGCGAGCATCCGATTTTCATATCATTTGCAACCTGAAAACCGCACAATAAACGGCACGGACCGAAAATAATGACAACTCCAAAATATTAACAGTAAAGCATGAAACGATATATTCTGTTGATCGTGCCACTGGTGGCATTGTTAGGAGCGTGCTCCACTACCGGAGTCGAGCCATATATTACGGCGACGCATAAATTTATAAAGACGAAAACTCCGCAGAAGGCCGAAAAAGTACGCGAGATAGCCGAGGCCGAGAATTACGACGCGTTATGTTGCGTAATAAAAGACAGCATATGTATTTTCTATACGGTAACGCACCCCAAAGGTTTTTTCTCAATACTCGACATAAAGAACAACGCCGATTTAGGTACTTTCTGCACTAAAGGCAGGGGACCTAATGAAACCATAAACATGATGCCGTTCTTCGAAACATACACAAAAGACGGCGATATGATGGCACTATTGGTGGACGGGAGCAATGACCGCATGTATGAGTGGAACATAACACGTTCGATAGCAAGCGGCCGGACTGAATATGATGCCGTCAAGCAGTTCGAAACGACCGACAGAACGGCTCCTGTCGGCAAATACAATTTTCGGATAAACGACGACAAATATTTTGCAACGACCTCACCCGTCGTGTTCACCGAATTGCACCAAGCCGTATCTCCGAGGATAAGCATCAGGTCATTGAGGGATAACTCCAAAATACGGGAATACCCGATATTTTCAGATTCGCTGATAAAACTCGACGAAATCGGCAAATGGTCGATGCATGAATTCTTTACGAGCGAATATGCCATACGCCCCGACCTAAACAAGGTTGTGATGGTTATGGGATTTTTCCCTCAGGTCAATATCATAGACCTTAATAGCGCGAAGATGGAGGCTTTCAGGATCAAAGAGGCGGAAAAGGTCTCGATGAACAAATCAATCTGGCAATACGCGTCAGTGTGCTGCAACGACAAACATATTTATGCGTTATATCAGAACCGCGATCTGCTGGAAGCAAATTCAGACTTAGAATCATATAAAAAACACATATCCAACATCCATGTATTCGACTGGAACGGCAACATGGTTGCGAACATGGAGCTGGACGAATATTACAACAGCATTTATCTTGACGGTGAGCATCTGTATGCGTTCAGACACATCTCAGGGAAACTCGCTGAATATAGGATAGATAATCAAGATAGTCTGTCAGAGCATGATTAGACGATTGACGGTTGCGATATTGGCCATGATATGGTTCTGTTCCTGCGACGCGGGGTCGGAACCGTATTTCCTTAATGAGCCATACATTTTTGTGAAGAATGTGCCGGGTAAGCGCAAGGATATGGCACGGAGTATTGCCGGCGGAGAGAACTACAATGCGTACAGTGTCACCACGCAGGACAGTCTTCTAATATTCTATAATCCGCGTCACCCGAAATGCTATTTTTCTATTTTAGATATAAGATCGGGAATGGAATTAGGGGAATATTGTCTTAAGGGAAACGGGCCTCTTGAATCGACAAATATTTATCCTATTCAAGAAGTGTATTCCAAAGACGGGTGCATGATGGCCGACGTCATAGATACGGCAAAGGAACGATTATTAGTATGGAACATAACTCGTTCGATCGAAAAACAGCGTTCGGTATACGACACTATCATACCTCTGCCCTGGAGCAAGGCGATAGGCACTCCGATAGAATTTTATTCGCGGCTGAATGATTCCGAGTTTTTAATGAGTTCCGTTACACGTCCTATCGACGACATAGGTAAAGTTATAACATCGAGATGTTATATCCGTTCATACAATGACTGTTCGGTCGTTCGCGAATACAAAATCTTTGCAGACTCGCTGGCAGACTTCGGATTCGAGGACAAATGGGGACCCGGCACACCGTTCTTATCCAAATCTGTGATAAATAAGGAGGTGAACAAGATAGCCATGTTAATGGCATCATATCCCCAGATCAATATCCTCGATCTGGAAAGCGGTAAACTGAGCTGTTTCCGGATCAAGGGATCACCGGCGGTGAGCACATCCAGATCCGTGGTGTATTATACCGACATATGTTGCGACGCCAATCGAATTTATGCTCTGTATTCGGCCATCGACAATGACGAGTATATCAGATCGAACGGCGATTATAGCAAAATCTTCAGCCAGATACATATTTTCGACTGGAACGGAAATCTGGTTGACAAATGGCAGTTGGGCACATATTACGACATGATACGTCTGAATGGCGATAACCTGTATGCCTTCAGAACTTTATCCGGGCTCATAGATGAATATGATTTAAACCGATGAAAACGTTATACTCGATACTGGTCATTGCATTGCTGTCCGGTTGCATGTCCGACGGCAGAAATGCTAATAACGAACTGCGCGAGATAATCGGAAGGCAGATAAGCATTCCCGACGAGGTGGAGGCATTGTGTGCGGAAAATACCGTAAAACTGATCCAGTATCATAGCGCAGAAGATTGTAGCACATGTAAAGTCGGCGTGCTTGACGGCTGGCTTAGTTTCAACAGATTATACGACAACGGCGATAAATTCATGCTGTTCGTTGTAATGGCTGAAATACCGGACGCGGAAAAGAGAATCCGGCAAAGTGAGGAAATCGGGAGATATAAAACCGATTACGGCGTTGAATACAATATGTGTGTCGATAAAGATGACTACTTTTTTAAATCGAATTCACACATATTGGACAACGAAAAATACAGAACGCTACTCCTCGACAGAAACAATGCGGTTGTTATGGTAGGCGATCCGGTGTCGAATCCGAAGATCAATGAACTGTTCATGAAAACAATCGCCAACATGCTCGCACACGACGGACTTTACGTGCCGGAAAAATAAAGAGTTGAGGACGGCGAAACCGAGGAGCTGTCTAACAAGTTTTTTCAACCCTCTGAAAATTGCGTATTCGGGAAAGTCCTCGAGTTGCGAATAAAAAAGTGCTGTCTAAGACTTGTTGGACAGCCGCATTACGGCGTTCCCGCCGCATCCCTCTCCCCCGCTGCCCGCAGGCACGACGAATAACGGCCGTGCGGCGACGATTTGCCGGTCCCGGAAGCGGGTATATCGGCGCAAATGGTTATATTTGCGGATAAAAACGCAAATGCCATGACGCTCAAGCAACGATACGACGGTGTGATAGGCTGGTTCTCGGCCAATATGCCCGTGGCGGAGAGCGAACTCCGCTACTCCGATCCCTACCAGCTTCTGGTGGCCGTCATCCTCTCGGCCCAGTGCACCGACCGTCGGGTGAACATGACCACCCCCGCGCTGTTCGAGGCCTTTCCCACGCCGCAGGCCATGGCCGCGGCCACGGCCGACGACATCTATCCCTACATCCGCAGTATATCCTACCCTAACAACAAGGCCCGCAATCTGGCCGGCATGGCGCGCATGCTGTGCGACGAGTTCGGCGGCGAGGTGCCCAGCGATCTCGACGCCCTGCAACGTCTGCCGGGCGTGGGCCGCAAGACGGCCAACGTGGTGGGCGCCGTGATATGGAACAAGGAGGTCATGCCGGTGGACACGCACGTTTTCCGCGTCTCGGCGCGCATAGGGCTCACCCGCGGGGCCCGCACGCCGCTTCAGACCGAACTTCAGCTCGAAAGGAACATACCCTCGCACCTGCTTCCCGTGGCGCACCACTGGCTCATCCTGCACGGCCGCTACGTGTGCACGGCGCGGGCGCCCAAGTGCGCTTCGTGCGGCATAAGCGGGTGGTGCCGCCATTTCGCGGAGCACGACGGCAAGGCCGCCCCCGCCGGAACCGAAGCGGCCCGGAAACGGACGAAGGGAACGCCGGCTGCAACGAAATAAGGAATAAAATCGTTATATTTGAAATTCGAAACCAATTGCTACTGTTATGAAGAATATGCTTACGGGATTCATGGCGCATGCGTGCGCCCGGCGGGGCCGCCTCGCAATCGTGGCCGTGGCCGTCGCCGTGCTGCCCCTGCTAGGTTCGTGTTCGGGTGACGAGAAGACCGACGTCGACCGCAACTATGTCGAGGGTGTGATAACGCCGGCCGACAACACCGTCGAGGTGGCCGCCTCGGCCGCCAACCTTACGGTCACGTTCGAGACCGACAACGGCTACACGCTCGGCGTCGACGACACCGACATGGTGCAGATCGCCGACGGTTACAGCAGCACGCAGGCGGGCCGCCATTCGGCCAAGCTGCGTGTCAAGGCCAACACCACGGGCGAGCAGCGCACCGCGTCGCTCTACATAACCGTCACGGGGCACAGCCGCACCAAGATCTACGACATCGTGCAGTCGGCCGGCTCCGACGACGAGGTGGTCGGATGGATCGACCAGCGTCTGACCAAGGAGTACTACTGGCTCGGCGAGTATGCGCAGAAGCGTTCGACGTTCGACTTCTCGCTCGCCTACGACAAGTTCCTCTCGTCGTCGCTGCTGAGCATGACCACCAACCTGCAGGACGGCGGATCGTACGTCTCGGCCACCACGGGCAAGCCCGTGCGCTATCTCTACTCCTACATAACCCGCGAGCCGGCGTCGTCGGCCTCGTCGCAGCACACGCGCGCCGCCTCGTCGGTGCAGGGCTGGGGCATCGTGCTGGCCTCGACGGTGTGGACGCTCAACAGCGCCGGCACGCTCTACGGACTGGCGGTCGACCACGTCTACGACGATTCGCCGGCGGCCAAGGCCGGACTGCGCCGCGGTGACATAATATCGCGGGTCAACGGCGGCGACATCACGCGCAGCAACTACGTCGACATGTGGAACATGATAACCTCCGCCGAGCAGGCGTCGGCCACCTTCACCAAGATCGACGGCACGAGCGGCAACACGGCCGAGATATCGGTGTCGCGCGGCGCCTTCCACGAGAATCCGGTGGCTTGCTGCCGTGTCCTCGACCTGCCCGAGAACCTCGCCAAACTTGCCGGCAAGGTGGGCTATCTGGCCTACACGTCGTTCGACGCCGACTACGACGACGAACTCGACGGGGCGCTGGCCGAGCTGAAGGCCGGCGGCATCACCGATCTGATCCTCGATCTGCGCATCAACGGCGGCGGTTCGGTGAGCTCGAGCATACGTCTGGCCAGCATGATCCTCGGCAGCGAGCATGCGGGCGAGCTCTACGCCGAACTGAAGCGCAACCCCACCAACCTGAACGGCGACACGCGCTGTCTGATCAGCTCCGAGGTCGACACCAATCTGGGGCTGGGCCGTCTGTGGGTGATCGTGTCCGACGGCACGGCCTCGGCCAGCGAGATGGTCATAATGGGTCTGCGCGGACTCGATGTGCCGGTGACGGTGGTCGGCAGCCGTACCGAGGGCAAGAACTGCGGCATGGATGTCGCGACCCGCACCATCGACGGCTACGAGTACACCTTCGCGCCCATCACCTTCATGAACTACAACGCCAAGGGCGACAACGACTACTCGGACGGCATCGTGCCCGACGCCGACATCGAGGCCATGGCCTCGACGGCGCTCAACAGCGCCGTGCGTCAGGAGGCGGCCTACTACCCCATGCCCATGGTGCCGTGGGGCGACTGGTCGGGCGACATAGCGCTGCTGGAGACCGTGATGCAGATCGCCGGCCGCACGCTGGCCACGCTGCCCGAGACCGACGCCGACGACCCCGAGGCCCTCTTCCGCCGTCCTCCCGTCACGCGCGGCGGCGAGGCGCCCTCGCCGTGCAGGACCTCGCTCCGCCCCGTGCGCCGTGTGAGCGGCGCCACGCTCACCGAGCGCGAGCGCATGCTGATCGAATCGGCCGAATGACGCGCCCTGTCGGCATGAACCCGAACAGTTGAAAGACCAACGAAAAGAGAGACGAAATGAAACGACTTATTGTCATGACCGCCGCGCTGGCATGTGCGGCAGCGGCCCCGGCCGCAGGACCGGAACAGCGTCCGGCGTACCGTGCGGCGAGCGCCGCGGAGACGGCCCTGCCGCCGCAGGAGGACGGCGATACCTACCGCGTCGACCACGGCCCCTATCTTCAGGGACTTACCTACGACAGCGCCATAGTTGTGTTCACCACCTCGCACAAGGGATTCTCGAAGGTCGAGGTCCGCCGCAGGGGCGACACCGGTGTGCGCACGTTCGACAGCCGCAAGGACGGCCTCATCATGGCCGACAACACCGACAACGCGATAACGGTGGACGGCCTTCAGCCCGCCACCGATTACGAATACCGCATCGTGTCGAAGCGCGTGCTCGACTTCCAGCCCTACAAGGTCACTTTCGGCGAGGAGACGGCCACCCCGTGGTACGGCTTTCGTACGTTCGATCCGGCGGCGCGCGAGTTCGCGTGTCTTGTGATGAACGACATACACGACAACCCCGCCAAGTGCGCCAAGCTGCTCGACAGCGCGCCGCTCGATGAGCTCGACATGGTGTTCTATCTGGGCGACATGATGAACTATTTCGCCCGCGAGAACCAGCCCTACGACAGCTTCATCGACCTCTCGGTCGACCGCTTCGCACGCCACAAGCCGTTCGCCGTGGTGCGCGGCAACCACGAGACGCGCGGCGCGCTGGCCCGCACCTACGACCGCTACATACACAACAACCGCGAGGGTCGCTACTACGGTTTCTACACCTTCGGCGACACGGCCGTCGTGATGCTCGACTGCGGCGAGGACAAGCCCGATACCGAGGGCGTGTATGCCGGTTTCGCCGCCTTCGACCAGTACCGCGAGCAGCAGATCGAGTGGCTGCGCGGAGTGGTGCGCAGCCGTGAGTTCCGCCGCGCCCGCCACCGCATAGTCATGCTGCACATACCGCCCGTCGACGAGCGCATGGCCGGACAGGACCCCGAGTTGGTGAAGGACATGCTGGGCTGGCACGGCAACGTGCACTGGGGCGAGCTCGTGCTGCCCGTGCTCAACAAGGCGGGCATCGACGTGATGTTCTCGGCCCACCAGCACAGCTTCCACTACCTGCCGGCGCTGAAGGGCGTTCACGACTTCCCCATCGTCATCAACGACAACAAGAGCGCCATGCTGGTGCGTAGCGGTGCCGGCGGCATACGCGTGCGGATTACCGACACCGAGGGCCGCGAGATGATGGACCGCACGTTCTGACCCCTGCCGCATCATGACATCGCAGAACCGCATATCGCTCGGCGAACTGCAACGGCGCATAAAGGGCGCCGTCGAGGGGGCGTTCCCCATGCCGCTGTGGGTCGCGGCCGAGATAGCCGAGCTTAAGGTCAACTATTCGGGCCACTGCTATCTGGAGCTGGTGGAGAAGCCCGACGAGTCCGAATCCCCGTCCGGCGCCCGCGGCCGTGCTGGTTCGGGCGTGCCCCGGGCGCAGGCGCGCGCCGTGATATGGCGGTCGCAGTACGCCATGCTGGCCTCCTATTTCGAAGCCGAGACGGGCAGCCGTCTGGCGGCCGGAATGAAGATTCTGGCCAAGGTGCTGGTGTCGTACCACGAACTCTACGGTCTGTCGTTGCAGATCACCGATCTGGACGCCTCCTACACGCTGGGCGAGGTGGAGCGTCAGAAGCAGCTGACCATCCGCCGCCTGCAGGCCGACGGGGTGTGGGACATGAACCGCGGCACGGCCATGCCGATGCTCGTGCAGCGCATAGCCGTGGTGTCGAGCGCCTCGGCGGCGGGTTACCGCGACTTCTGCGACGAGCTGCGCAGCGGCGGCTATGCCTTCCGCACCGAACTGTTCGACGCCGTGGTGCAGGGTGCCGCGGCCGAGGAGTCGGTGACGGCGGCGCTCACGGCTGTGGCCGAACGGGCCGGCGAGTTCGATGCCGTGGTGATGATACGCGGCGGAGGGTCGGCGAGCGACCTGAGCTGCTTCAACTTCTACCGCATATGCTCCTACGTGGCCCAGTTCCCCCTGCCCGTGATCACCGGCATAGGGCACGACAAGGATACGAGCGTGGCCGACATGGTGGCCCACAAGGCGCTGAAGACACCCACGGCGGTGGCGGCGTGGCTCACCGACCGCATGGCGCGCATCGAGGCGTGGCTCGACGAATCGGCGCGCCGATTGCATGACATGGCCGTCGGCGTGACTCGCGCCGAGCAGACGAGGCTTGAGCGCATGGCGGCCGACGTATCGCGCGAAAGCGGCATGTATGCCGCGCGGTGCCGGGCGTCGCTCGACGTGCTGCGCGAGCAGATCGTCGCGGCGGCGGCAAGGTGCATCGAGTCGGCACGCACGCATCTGGCCGTGGCCGAAGGCGTGGTCGAGGGGCGGTCGCCGCAGCGTATCATGCGCATGGGTTTCGCCGTCGTGCGCCGCGACGGACGGGCGCTGCTGTCGGCTGACGGACTGCGTACCGGCCAGCGCATCGAGGTGGAGCTGTGCGACGGCGCGCTGAGCGCCGACATAGCCGGGGTGAAGGAGCGCGCGTCCGGCGAAGGTTTGTAATAGGGCGGGCCGCAGTCGGCGTGGTGAACGGATGCGCACCTCCGCAGGACGGGGATGACGCTCGCTCGGCTCCGCGGAGCCGCAAAAAGACGAATATCGGAATTATTATTGCCAAAATTAGCGAATATGGCTAAGAAGTGTGAAACGAAAATGCCGGCCTATGCCGATGCCGTGGCCGAGATCGAGGACATACTCGCGCGGCTGCGCGGCGAGCAGATCGGCGTCGACGAACTTACCGCCGCTGTCAAGCGGGCGACCGAACTGATAACCCGCTGCAAGGCGCAGCTTCACGATGTCGAGGCGGCCGTGAAGGCGCATCTGGACGAGGGGCAGACGCAGGTGTAGGGTAGGGCGGGGTGCCGCCGCCGGGAACCATGCGGACGTGCGCGCCGCCGAAGTAAAAGAGTACGCTACATGAAAAAACTTATAAAATTCATACTCAACACCATCCCGCGCCCCGTGCTTCAGCGGGCGGCGGGGTGGGCCGTGCCGTTGCTGGGGCTGCTGTACGTCGGCCGCGGCCGACGGTGCCCGCTGTGCGGCTGCCGCAGGCGGCGTTTCCTGCCCTACGGCTACGTCACGCCGCGCGCCGACGCTTTGTGCCCGCGTTGTCTGGCGCTGGAGCGCCACCGTCTGCTGTGGCTCTATCTGGAGCGTGAGACGGAACTTCTGACGGAGCTTCCGCGCCTGCTGCACGCCGCGCCCGAGGCGGCGCTCATGCGCAGGCTGAAGCGCGCCTACCGCGCCGTGCCCGACCGCTACGTCACGGCCGATCTGGAGAGTCCGCTGGCCGACATGCACTTCGACATACAGCGCATACCGCTGCCCGACGCCTCGTTCGACGCGGTGATATGCAACCACATAATGGAGCACGTCGCTGACGACCGCCGCGCCATGCGCGAGCTGTGCCGTATATTGCGCCCCGGAGGCTGGGGCATCATCCTCTCGCCCGTCGACCCCGGCCGCGCGACCACGTTCGAGGACGACTCCGTAACCGACCCCGCCGAGCGCACGCGCATATTCGGCCAGTACGACCATCGCCGCATCTACGGCCGCGACTACGCCGACCGGCTGCGCGGCGCGGGCTTCGAGGTCGCCGACATCGACTATGCCGCCCGTTTCACGGCCGCCGAACGCGAACTGTACGCCCTGTCAGGGGAGCATATATACGTAGTAAGAAAACCTTTAACCGACAATTGATTATGGAGGCCATGCAGAGATACGCGACATTGCGGAACTTCGTCCGCGAGTCGTTTTCGCCCGCCACGCAGCAGATGGTGGACAAGGCGCTCGTCTTCGCCGCCGAGCGCATGGAGACATACACCCGTTACGACGGCACCCCGATGATGGACCACGACGCGGCCGTCGCCCTGATCGTGGCCCGCGAGATAGGTCTGGGCCGCAACTCCACCGTGGCCTCGATCCTGCACGACGTCATGCGCATCGCCGTGAGCGAAAACCCCGACGGCGTGGACGAGCTCACGCGGCTGATACGCGCCGAGTTCGGCGATCAGGTGCTGGGCATCATCGTGGGTCTGTGCAAGATCTCGAACATCCGCCTCAAGGTGTCGAAGGAGCAGGCCAGCGACTTCCGCGACATGATCGTCAGCTACTCGGAGGATCCGCGCGTGATACTCATCAAGCTGGCCGACCGTCTGGAGGTGATGCGCAGCCTCCGTATGTTCCCGCCCGACAAACGCCGCAAGAAGAGCTGGGAGAGCATGAACCTCTATGCCCAGATAGCCCACAAGCTGGGACTCTACAACCTCAAGAGCGAGCTTGAGGATCTGGCGCTGAAGTGGCTCGAACCGGCCGACTACGAATACATCTGCCGCCGTCTGGAGGAGACCGAGAGCGAGCGTCAGACCTTCATCGCCCGTTTCCTGAAGCCCATCACCGACAAGATCGACCGTCAGGGCATACGCTACCACATAAAGAGCCGCACCAAGTCGATCTACTCGATATGGAACAAGATGCGCAAGCAGAACGTACCGTTCGAGGGTGTGTACGACATCTTCGCGCTGCGCATAATCATCGACTGCGAGCGCGAGATGGAGAAGCAGCTGTGCTGGACGGTGTACTCCATCGTCAGCGACTGCTACACGCCCAACCCCGACCGCATGCGCGACTGGATCACCATCCCCAAGTCGAACGGCTACGAGTCGCTGCACACCACCGTGTCGGCCGGCGAGGGACGCTGGGTCGAGATACAGATACGCACCGAGCGCATGGACGCCGTGGCCGAGCGCGGCATAGCCGCCCACTGGCGCTACAAGGGTGTCAATCAGGGCGGACAGACCAGCGAGCAGTGGCTCGGCCGTCTGCGCGAGGCGCTTGAGGAGACCACCCATTCGCTGTCGCAGCGCTTCGAGGCCAAACCCTCGTCGGGCGAGATATTCGTGTTTACGCCCAACGGCGACATACGCAAGCTGCCCGAGGGCGCCACGGTGCTCGACTTCGCGTTCGACATCCACACCAGTCTGGGCAGCACCTGCACCGGCGGCAAGGTGAACAACCGCGCCGTGCCCATACGCGAGGTGCTGCACAACGGCGACATCGTGGAGATCATCGCCCAGAAGAACCAGACGCCCAAGGCCGACTGGCTCAGTTCGTGCGTCACGTCGAAAGCGCGCTCGCGCATCAAGTCCTACCTGCGCGAGGAGCAGATGAAGCATGCCCGCATGGGCCGCGAGGAGCTGGAGCGCAAGCTGAAGAACTGGAAGATCAATGTGCCGATAGACGAGGCCGTG
>CAZFIN010000004.1:0-3844 GCA_964519525.1 uncultured Alistipes sp.
GGCAAGTTCGAGCAGGCCAACGGCGGTACGCTGTTCATGGACGAGATAGGCGACATGTCGCTGTCGGCTCAGGCCAAGGTGCTGCGTGCGCTGCAGGAGAACAAGATCAGCCGCGTGGGCAGCGACAAGGATGTGACGGTCGACGTGCGCGTGGTGGCGGCCACCAACAAGGATATACGTGCCGAGATCGCGCGGGGCAATTTCCGCGAGGACCTCTACCACCGTCTGAGCGTGATACTGATAAAGGTGCCGCCCTTGCGCGAACGCGCCGGCGACATAGCCGAGCTGGTCGACTATTTCATCGGCCGCATAGCCGAGGAGCATGGCACCGTATGCAAGAGCGTCGAGCCGCAGGCCATGGCGGCGCTCTCCGCCATGCCGTGGAGCGGTAACATCCGCGAGCTGCGCAACGTTGTCGAGCGGCTGATGATCCTCAGCGGCGACAGCATCACGGCCGATGATGTGAGGCTTTATTGCTGAACGTGATCTGCGGCAGAACCCGGCAAAGTCCGGCATAACCCGTGGTGGTGGCCGGCCGCCGCGCCGTATTTTCCGGCCGAATGTTCCGGAGTGAGCGACTCTCGCCGAAAGTTGTTAACTTTGCGGGCGGAAACGAAATGAAGTCACATGTTCGGAATCATAGCCATAATGTTCTGCGGCGTAGCTGTCGGCTATCTGTCGCGCCGCGCGAAGTGCGTCGGGCGCGTGTCGCTCACCACGATGGCGACCATCGTGTCGCTGCTGTTTCTCATGGGAGCCGGAATAGGCTCCGACGACAATGTGATGCGCAATCTCTCGTCGCTCGGCGGCGAGGCGCTGACCATAGCTGCGGCCGGTGTGCTGGGCAGCGTCGTTGCCGCGCGTATCGTCTGGTCGGCGGTTTACGGCAGGAAAGGAGGTTGCGGTGAGGAGTAGTCTTCTCATAGTCGGGGCATTTGTCGCGGGATGCCTCGCCGGACGCGCGGGGCTGCTGCCCGGATGGCTCACCGGCGGCGATGTCACCGTGTGGGTGCTCTACGCGCTGATGTTTCAGGTGGGCATAGGTATCGGCAGCGACGGGCGGATGAAAGAGATCCTGCGCACGCTATCGCCGCGTATGCTGCTCGTGCCCTTGGCCACCGTCGCCGGTACGATAGCGGCGGTCGCCGTCGTATCGCCTCTCCTTGTGCGCTGGACCGCGGCCGATGTTCTGGCCGTGGGCAGCGGATTCGGCTACTACTCGCTCTCGTCGGTTCTGATCACTTCGCTCAAGGAGGCGTCGATCGGGGCGCAGGCCGCGGCCGAGCTCGGCACGATAGCGCTTATGGCCAACGTCTTCCGCGAGATAACGACCCTTCTGCTGGCGCCCGTCATGGTGCGCCGGTTCGGCCCTCTGGCCCCGATCTGCTCGGGCGGCGCCACGTCGATGGATACCACGCTCCCCGTCATAACGCGTTTCTCGGGGCGCGAATGGGTCTTCATATCCATCGCGCACGGCATGGCTGTCGATTTCTCGGTGCCGCTGCTCGTCTCTCTCTTCTGTTCGTTGTGACGTACTGCGGCGTTCGATGACTGCGGACCGTGCCGCGTCCGGTGTCCGGCTACTCCATCGACCCGATGATACGCAGCATCTGCTCCGGCGTGTCGGCTATGTGGCCGGCGCCGCTCTGCTTCAGCTCGGCGCGGTCGCGGAAGCCCCAGCTCACGCCTACCGACGCTATGCCGGCGTTGCGGGCCGTCAGCATGTCGATGGCCGAATCGCCTACCATCACGCACTCCGCGCGCACGACGCCGGCCTGTGCTATTATCATGTCCACCAGCGCCGTGTTGGGCTTCAGGGGCACTCCTTCGCGGTTGCCGCACACGGCCACGAAATCCGTTCCGGGGAAATACCTGCGTATGAGTTTCTCGGTGCCGGCCTGAAACTTGTTCGACGCCACGGCCAGCTTCATGCCGCTGCGGGCGAGCGCCTCCACCGCCTGCGGGATGCCGTCGTAGGGGCGGGTCCTTATGTCGATGTGGTCGATGTAGTGGTCGATGAAATCCCTGCGTGCCGCCTTCACGTACTCTTCCGTGCGCAGATGCTCGGGCAGGGCGCGCTCCACCAGCCGCATGATTCCGTTGCCCACGAAGCTGCAGTACCGTTCGTAGGTGTGCTGCGGCAGTCCGCGCATCTCGAGCATGTGGTTGCAACTGACGGCCAAATCGCCTATCGTGTTGAGCAGCGTGCCGTCAAGATCGAATATTACGAGTTTCGGTTTCATAATCCTTGCGTTTGTATATTTTGTAACCCACGGCCGCCGCGAGGACCGACATCAGCGGACTCGCTATGTTGAATATGCAGTAGGGCATGTAGGTGAGCGTGGCCACGCCCAGCACCGTCGACTGGGTCATTCCGCACGAGTTCCACGGGATGAGCACCGACGTGACGGTGGCCGAATCCTCGACGCTGCGGCTCAGCAGGCGGCGCTCCAGTCCGCGGTCGTCGTACAGGTGGCGGAACAGATTGCCGGTGAGTATTATGGATATGTACTGGTCGCCGGTGACCAGATTGAAGAATATTCCCGATCCCACCGTGGCGCCTACCACGCTCGCCGTGCGACGGGCCACGCGCAGGAACAGCTGCGATATGGCCGACAGCATGCCGCTGCCGTACATCACCCCGCCGAAGCACATGGCGCATATTATGAGCCACACCGTGTTCATCATGCCGCCCATTCCGCTCGTGGCCACCAGCTCGTCGAGCAGACGGTTGCCCGTGTCGACGGCCGTGTCGGTCGTCGAGGCCAGCACCACGGCCTTGAACGACGCGAGCGGCGAGGCCGCGCCGGTGTCGGCTATGCGGCATATTATCTCGGGCTGGAACGCCACCATGGCCACTGCCGCCAGCAGCACCGAGGCGAACAGAGTGATTATGGCCGGCAATTTGCGTGAGATGAGTACTCCCGTGGCGGCCGGAACGGCCAGCAGCCACGGCGTTATGCGGAACGTGTCGTGCAACGCGGCCTCTATCTGCAGCGTGGCGGCCGAGTCGGCCGGCGAGGCCGACAGCCCGGCTATGCCGAATGCCGCGAGGGCGATGAGCAGCGACGGCACCGTGGTGAACAGCATGTAGCGTATGTGGGTGAACAGCGGCACCTCGGCCGTCGACGAGGCGAGCACCGTGGTGTCGCTCATCATCGAGATCTTGTCGCCGAAATAGGCTCCCGATATGATCGCTCCGGCAACCCATCCGTCCTCGAACCCGAGTGCGCGTCCTATGCCCATCAGCGCCACGCCTATGGTTGCCACGGTTGTCCACGACGATCCGGTGAGCAGCGATATCACGGCGCATATTATGCACGACGCCGGCAGGAACACCGACGGGTGCAGGATCTTGAGTCCGTAGTATATCAGCGTGGGTATCACGCCGCTGGCCATCCATGTGCCGGCTATGGCCCCGATGAGGAACAGTATGACTATGGCCGGCGTGGCGCTGCGCATGTTGGCCACTACGGCGTCTTCGAGCTGCTGCCATGTGCGGCCGTAGCGCCATATGGCTATTGCCGAGCATACGGCGCCGGCCGTGAGCAGCGACAGCTGGCTTCCGCCGGTTATGGCGTCGCCGCCGAACAGACTGATGGTAAGCGCCAGCATCGTCACGAGTACCGCGAGCGGTATGACCGAAACGGCCGGCGAGGGTATGTTTGAGGTCTCTTTCCTGCCCATCGCTAAATTTGGTATTTGTCGGCAAAGATACGTATAAGCCGAGCGCAAAAGCAAATTTATTTGCGATTTTGCCGAGGCGGAGTATCTAAGGCGCAGCCAAAGTACGTATAAGCCGAGCGCAAAAGCAAATTTATTTGCGATTTTGCCGAGGCGGAGT
>CAZFIN010000004.1:3944-55416 GCA_964519525.1 uncultured Alistipes sp.
TACGTATAAGCCGAGCGCAAAAGCAAATTTATTTGCGATTTTGCCGAGGCGGAGTATCTAAGGCGCAGCCAAAGTACGTATAAGCCGAGCGCAAAAGCAAATTTATTTGCGATTTTGCCCCCTGTACGGCAAAAGATGCGGCTGCCGGTGGCGCGCCGAGCGATCTTTTGACTATCTTTGCTTTCGGTAATGTCGCTCGGACTGCGCCGGGGCCGGGGCGTCTGCTGACTGACGGCGGCCTTTTACCTTGCCGACCCGGTTGCCGGCATGCGGGTTTCCGCCGCGGCCGAACGGCATAAAGCCGCCGTCCTTCCCGGATAACGGATTAATTGACAGTGAAAGGAGTGAATATGCTTAGACTTTCGTTGATAATAGCCACTTATAACCGTGCGGCGTTTCTGGTCGAGACGCTGCGTTCGGTCGTCGCGCAGGACGCTCCTGCCGACGGGTGGGAGTGCGTGGTGGTGAACAACAACTCGACGGACGACACCGCCGCGCGTTTCGCCGCGTTCGCCGCCGAGCATGCGGGCTTCGCCCTGCGCATGGTCGACGAACCGAATCAGGGCCTGTCCTATGCGCGCAACCGCGGCATACGCGAGAGCCGCGGCGAGTACATAGCCATCATCGACGACGACGAGCGCATAGCGCCCGGATTCATTTCGGCCTACATCTCGCTGTTCGACTCGGTGCCCGAGGCCGTGGCGGCCGGAGGCCCCATCGTGGCCGAGTACGTCGCGGGACGCCCCGCATGGATGTCGCGTTACACCGAACGTCCGATAGCCAACGCGCTCGATCTGGGCAATCGTGTGCGCGAGTTTCCCGCCGGCCGCATCCCGGGCGGCGGGAACATGGCGCTGCGGCGCAGCGCGGTGAAACGCTACGGTGTGTTCGACATATCGTTGGGCAGGGTGGGATCGTCGCTCGTGGGCGGCGAGGAGAGCGACCTGTTCGAGCGTCTGCGCCTTGCCGATGCCCGCTACTACTATGCGCCCGCGGCCGTGATGTATCACATCATCCCGCCGGAAAAACTCACCGTCGACTATTTCTCGCGTCTGTGCTACAATGTCGGCGTCAGCCAGCTGCGCCGTGCACGGTTTTATCACCGTATCGTGCGCGCCCGTATGTCGGAGTGCCTGAAGTGGGTGGCCACCGCCGCCATCTGCTGCTGGTATCTGCCTACCCTTCAATGGGGAAAGGCGCGCTATCTGCTGCTTATGCGCCGCCGCATATCGTGCGGCCTGTGGAGCGGGGGCATGTAGCGCGCCGTTGCTGTCCGCCGGCTGGCGGGACGGTTCAGAACAGATATTTCTCCGATTTCACGCGGGTGAACAGCCGCTTCACGTCGTCCCACGCCTCCTTGCCGAGTGTCGTGCCGACGATCTCGATCACTTTGCCGGCGGCTATGGCGCCCAGCGTGCCGCACTGGCGCAGCGACAGCCCGTCGCACATGCCGGCCAGAAAGCCCGCGGCGTAGAAATCTCCGGCGCCGGTGGTGTCCACGCGCTTGGCGGCGGCCATGATTCCCACATGCACCACCTCGCTGCCGCGTTTTATTATGGCTCCTTTCATTCCGGTCTTCACCACTGCCAGACCGCATATCTCCGATATGGCCTGCAATGCGTTGAGCGGCTCGGCCTCGCCGGTGAACGCCGTGGCCTCGTCCTGATTGGCGAACACTATGTCGACATGGCGTTCTATGAGTCCGTGCAGGAATTCGCGGTTCTCGGCCACCACGTTGAAGCTGGCCAGATCTATGGCCACCTGCAATCCGAGCGCCTTGGCTTGGGCAGCCACCGAGCCGATCAGATCATGGTCCTGCACCAGATAACCCTCGATGTACAGACAGTCGTAACCCTCCAGCAGTTCGCGGCCGATCATTCCGGGCTTCATCTCCAGCGCCGCGCCCAGATGGGTGAGCATCGTCCGCTCACCGTCGGGCGACACGAGCGATATGCACTTTCCCGATCGTCCTTCGCCGCGGAAGATGTGCGGCTCGATCCCGAGGTTGCACAGCGCCTGCCGGAAAAAGTCGCCGGTGGTGTCGCGTCCCACCTCGCCTATGAAACCGGTGTCGCAGCCCATCGAGGCCAGTGCGCGTATGGTGTTGTCGGCCGACCCGCCGAGCGAGAGCGAATAGGGTTGTCCGGCCACGGCCTTCGACACTTCGGTCTGCAGTTCGGCGCCGACCAGATTCATCGACCCTTTGGCCAGTCCGTATTCGGCCAGTACGCTGTCGTCGGCCAGATTGACAAGCATGTCGGTAAGGGCATTTCCTATGCCCGCGATTCTCTTCATTGTTCAGTAACGGGTTTGCATTCGTCAACACTCCGGGCATCGGCTCTGACGATGCCCGGAGTGTTGACGAAGATGGTGCGTAATACTCAGATCGACAATATCTTCACGATGTCCAGATCCTTCAGGTCGAGCTGCGAGGTGTGCGCCACCGCCTTCTTGAACGGAACGTATACCAGCTCGCCGTTCTTTATTCCTATCATCACGTTGCGCTGTCCCTCGGTCAGCGCCTCGATGGCCGTAGCCCCCATCTTCGATGCGAGTATGCGGTCCTTGGCCGTTGGCGATCCTCCGCGCTGGAGGTGTCCGAGGATGGTTACGCGGGCGTCGAATTCGGGGAACTCCTTCTTTATTCGCTCGGCCAGACCCAGCGCGCCTCCGGTGGCTGGATTCTCGGCCACGAGCACTATCGCCGAGTTCTTGCTCTTGCGGAATCCGTTGTGGATCAGGTCGGCCAGCTGGTCGACCTCGGTCTCGCGCTCGGGGATTATGGCGGCTTCGGCACCCGACGCTATGGCGCCGTTGAGGGCCAGATAGCCGGCCGTGTGGCCCATCACCTCGACGAAGAACAGGCGTTCGTGGCTGGTGGCCGTGTCGCGCAGTTTGTCCACCGCCTCGATTATGGTGTTCAGCGCCGTGTCGTAGCCTATGGTCTCGTCGGTGCCGTCCAGATCGTTGTCGATGGTGCCCGGCAGTCCCACTATGGGCACGTCGAACTCATTGGCGAATGTCTGCGCGCCGCTCAGCGAGCCGTCGCCGCCGATCACCACCAGCGCGTCGATTCCGGCCGCCTTCATGTTCTCGTAGGCCTGTCGCCGGCCCTCCGCGGTGCGGAACTCCTTGCTGCGCGCCGTTTTGAGTATCGTACCGCCCTGCTGTATGATGTTGCTCACGCTCTGCGACTTGAACTCCACGATCTCGTTCGTCACCAGTCCGTGGTAGCCCCGCATGATGCCCTTTACCTTGTAGCCGTTGTAGATTGCTGTTCGCGTCACGGCGCGTATGGCCGCATTCATACCCGGAGCGTCGCCGCCCGAGGTAAGAACTCCTATACATTTGATTGCCATCGTTATTTTGTGTTAAGTTGAGTGACTGACCTCGACAAAAATAATCATTTTTCGCCACACTGGCAAATTCCGTGCGCCTGAAGTCGGCGGGCGTCATTTCCCGAACTTGCGCTCGAACAGACGGCTGTTCTTCTCGCCCCATTCGAGCATGGCGTCGATGATCGGAATAAGCGTCATTCCGAGCGCGGTGATCGAGTACTCCGAGCGTGGCGGGAGTTCGGGGTAGATGGTCTTCTCCACCAGCCCGTCCTCCACCAGCTCCTTCAGCTGCATGTCGAGCACGCGCGGCGCGGCCTCGGGCAGGGCTTTGTGTATCTGGCTGGGGCGCATCGGACCGTGGCGCAGCTCGTCCAGCATACACGATTTCCATTTCGAGTCTATAAGACTCATCGTCAGTCTGAGCGGACAGTCCAGATCGACGGGTATTTTTCTTTCGTACATAGGTTTTTCCGATTTTCCGTACAAAGTTACCCATAACATCCGAAAACTGCGGTATACCGAATAAATTTTCAGTACATGAATAATTTTACGGTACTTGCGCGGGCGGTGGCTACCGTGTAACTTTGCATCATAATCAATTAACCGAATAAAACTATCGTATCATGAGAGCTGATATTGCAGAGTACAAGGCCGTCGAGCAGGCCGCTATGAAATTCGTCAGGAGTGTCGCCGATGGCGACAGCACCTATGCCAAAGAGTTGTTCGTGGATGAGGCCGTGCTGTTCGGCTACCTCGACGGCGAACTGGAACACGGTTCCATCGAACAGTTCTACCGCAATGTGGATACCGTGGGCGCCGGCGACGGGTTCAAGGCGCGTGTCGACGTCCTCTCGGTCGAGGAGACGGTGGCCGTAGTGCGCGTTCTGGAGGAGAAGTGGGGCGGACGGATAGACTTCACCGACTATCTGCTCATGCTGAAGATCGGCGGCGAGTGGAAATGCGTCGCCAAGGCATACAACCAGAATTCGGATACCGTTTGTAAATAGCATATCATTATGAAAATAGCAGTAATTACAGGCAGTCCCCGCCGCGACGGCAACAGTTTCGCCATGACCGAGGCGTTCATAGCCGAGGCCGAAAGGCTCGGCAACACGGTCGAGCGTTTCGACGCCGCGTTTCTTTCCATCGGCGGCTGTCGCGCTTGCATGACGTGTTACAAGACCGGACGGGCATGCTCGTTCGACGACGATTTCAACCGTATCGCCGAGGCCGTCCTCGATGCCGATGCCGTGGTGTACGCCATGCCGGTGTACTGGTATTCTATTCCGGCGCAGATCAAGGGCGTTATCGACCGCATCTTCTCGCTGGTGGTCGGCGGCAAGGATGTGGCCGGAAAGAAGTGCGGGCTTATAACGTGCTGCGAGGAGGACGATCCTTCGGTGATGGATGGCGTGCGCATTCCCGTGGAACGTTCGGCGGCATTGCTGAAGTGGGAGATGGTGGGCGAGGTGCTCGTCCCCGGCGTGCTGAATGCCGGCGACATACGCAATACCGACGGATGCGGTCAGGCCGCGGCGCTGGCCCGCAGGTTCGAGTGACGCGGCCCGGCAGAACCGCTGTCGGCGTGTCATAACGGGCGATCAGCGGCGTCGCTTTCGGAATTAGGCTCCGTCCGCATACGTCGGGCATGTTCCCTCGGCGTCCTATATACCGGAAAAGAGTGTGTGTCAAAATCGAATTTTGACACACACTCTTTCGTTTTGCGTCCGCGGTCCCGGACGGCACGCCGCTCTACTGCTGCGCGTCGCCGGTCTGCGCCGTTTCGCCTGTTTCCTGTCCGCCGTCGGTCCGGCTGTCGGAAATCGTGATTCCGCTCTTGTTCACCGACACGTCGACTCCGCCGAACGAGAACGAGAAGTTGTGCGTGGGGGTGCCGTTTATCTTCACTCCGTCTGCGCCTATCTCCAGCGTGTTGCCGCCGGCATCCGACACGCTTATGCCGTCCGCTCCTATGCTCACGCGGCTCGAGAGGTAATTCACCTCGTTCTCGCCGCCCGACACCGAGAATGTCAGCTTGCCGTTGGTGAATGTGGCGGTGCTCTGACCGTCGAGCATCTCGCGGAAGTCGCGCACCTCGTTTTCGCTGAATTCGTCGAAAAGTCTCTGCTTGTCGTTCGAGAATACCGACTCGAACGTGTTGCTTATCTGCCGGTCGAAGTGTGCCGGCGACTTTATCGCCGAGATGGTCATGCCGATGAGCATCAGTATCCACAGCAGCAGCGACCACAGCAGGAACCGTCCGTTCGGACGCCGCGAGATGAGCAGCAGGATCGACAGATAGATCAGCACCACCAGCGGAATGATGAGCACCGCGAGGAAGCATGTCACGGCTATTCCCGTCGTGATGTCGAACGCGAACAGAGCCGTGCTGGCCGCGGCCACCAGTCCCAGCACTCCGGTTGCGAGCACCAGTCCGATCAGTATCAGCGTGGCGAATATCTTCAGAATGATGAGCAGTATGGATCCCAGCGTGCATACTATGTCGGCCACGACGGTGCGCTGCGGCTGGTCGGGCGCTGTTGCGGTCTGCTCCTGCGTGGCCTGCTTTATGCTGTTTGCCGTGATGCGTTCGCCGCGCATCTCCAGCTTCTGGCGTGCCGACGATGCCTGCGGCACCGAGAACCACATGATTATGTAGCCGATCACTACCGCTCCGAACAAGTTGACCGTGAACGGCACCATCCAGCGGAGTATGGGCAGCGACCCGAACAGCCAGATGAGCAGCGGCACGAATACGGCCAGACGTATCCACGTGGGGTCGGTGTCGAAATAGTTGGCCAGACCGGCGCACACTCCGCCCAGTTTGCCGTTCTGCATGTCGCGGTAGAGGCGCCGCGGAATGCGCGGGTTGCCGTTGTTGTCCACCTTCTCGGCCTGCGGCTGCTCGGCGTGCTCCTCGTCGATCTGCGAGGCCGATCCCAGCTGTTTGATTATGTTGTCTATCAGCGGGCGGCATATTATTGCCTCGACCGTTTGCGCCGACAGTATCAGTTCGGCGATGCGGGCCTCGATGTCGGCCGTTATCTCCTCGCCGTCGGGATCGTTCTTGTAAGTATCCTTCAGCGACTCTATGTATGTGCTCAGCACGTCGTATGCGTCGTTTTCGAGTGTGAACGACACTCCCGCTATGCTGCATTTCTTTATCTCGTTCATGATTTCCCGTGGTTTGTTATGTTCGTTACATTCTGTTTACACTGCCGCCGCTCGACTTGTCGATCGACACCTCGCAGTCGCCTTTGTAGCGTACCGATGCCCCCGACGATGCGTCGGCGTTGAGTTTTTTCAGACAGCAGACCCTCACGTTCGATCCCGAGCTCGCGTCCACCGACACGTTGCGTGCGTTCAGGTTCTCGGCATCCACCTTTGCTGCCGATCCCGAGTCTATTATGAGCGTGCCGGCCTCGCCGCTCAGTTCGGTTTTCGATGCCGAGCTCGCATCCACCGAGCACTTCACCGCCAGCATCGAAACCAACACCTTTGCTGCCGATCCCGTGTCGACCGTGCAGGCGTCGGCCTTCACCGCGCCGGTCACGCTGGCGGCCGAACCCGCCTCGATGCTGCAACTCTTCACGTCGGCCTTTGTGAAATGTATCTTCGCGGCCGATCCTGCCTCCACCTCGAGCTTTTCGCCCGTAATGTCGCAGCGTATGTCGATCTGCGATGCGCTCGACGCCTCCAGCGACTGCAATTTGCTGTTGCACGGGAGCGATATCTCCACGTTTATGTTCGATATCGAGTTGAATTTGCCGTCGATGCCCACCTTCAGGGTCTTGCCCTCCACTTTGCACATCACGTAGGGCATCACATTGTCGTCGGCCTTTATCCTCACCTCGTTGCCGGCACGGTCCTCCATCACCACCCGCACTGTGCGCGAGGCGTCGATGGCCGTGTAATCGGCGTTTATCGTCTGCGTGCGGGTAGTTATCCTGCCGCTGCCCTTGAGCTGTTTCTGCGTCGCCGCAGCCGTGAATGTCATCATTATGGCCGTGCATGCCGCCGCAATCTTCATTATCGTGTTTTTCATCTCCGTAATTTTTTTAATTGTCCTTTACTGATTTTCGTTTCTGTCGCCTCCGTGGCGTATTACCTTTATCTGCTCCACCATCTCGTCCCATGCCTCGTCCAGCAGCGCGAGCTGCTGACGTCCGGCTTCGGTGAGCATGTAGTACTTGCGCGGGGGGCCCTGCGGCGACTCCTCCCACCGGTAGGTGAGCAACCCTGCGTTCTTCTGCCGGGTGAGGATCGGGTAGAGCGTTCCTTCCACAACGATCATCTGCGCCTGCTTCAGCTCGGCGATGATCTTCGGCGCATAAGAGTCCTCCCGTGACAATATCGCAAGTATGCAATATTCGAGAATGCCCTTGCGCATCTGAATCTTTACATTTTCTTCGTTCATGACTTTTCCTCGTTTTTATATCGTTATTTCATGTTTATTCCCCTCACCGGCTCCTCCTTGAGCACGAGCCACAGCACCAGATAGAGAATGAAGGTCGAGAATCCGGCGAAGAATCCCACCACGAACAGTATTCTCACGAGCGTCGGGTCGATGTCGAACTTCTCGGCTATTCCGCCGCATACGCCGGCCAGCGATCTGTCGCGCCGCGAGCGGTAGAGTTCGCGGCGGGCCGGGGCCTTCTCCCCGTAGACGTATGTTCTCGAGTGGCAGGTGTGGCCGAAGTTTTCGGGCGAACCTATCTGCATCATGGTGCTTCGCACCGTGCCGTAGGTTATCACCATCATCGGCGATGGCGTTTTCTCGCGGAATATCTCGGCTATGCGGGCCTCGATGTCCGACAGCGTCTCTTTGTCCGACTCGAGCAGACGGCACGATATGTCGTCGAGGTATGCCGTGAGTGCGGAGTAGGCGTCCATGTCCATCGTGAAAGCCTGCTGCGCGATGTTCACATTGATAGTCTCTTTCATAAGGCAAGATATTTTAGTATGGTTAAATATTTTTCTGATGCAAATATAGGAATAAAATTTATACTTTGTATCGCAAAGTAGTATTTTTTTTATTTTTCATGCGTTTTTTTGCTCATTTCCGCTAAATCGCCCCTTCGTCCGGCCGTTTTGCCGGTCGCGTAACGGTTGGATCGGGTGGGGGAGTGCCGTGACGACAATGGATTGCGGGCCCGTATGCGGAGGTACGAAAAAACGCCGAATCACTTCGGCGTTTGTTTTCGGCAGCGGTTTTCCGTTTGCTGTCCGTGTGTTTTTTTGAGTCCGGTGGAGCTGTTCCCTGCGTCAGGGCGGGATCCGTACCCGGTCAGTCGAGCACGATGGTGAAGGTCACGCGGTCGGGCTGGTTGCGCGTGAGCCGCAGCGTGCCGCCGTGCAGATGCACTATCTGCCGCGATACGGCCAGTCCGATGCCCGATCCTCCGTTCTTGGTGGTGAAGAACGGGGTGAATATGTTCTCGGCTATCTCGGGCGGTATGGGGCCGCAGTTGTTGCTCACCTCGATGTTCACCCGCTCCGCGCTGTCGATCCCGACGCATACCTCGATCCGCTTCTCCCCGCCGCTCTCGGCCACCGCCTCGCGTGCGTTCTTCAGCAGGTTGACCATCACCTGCGTGATCAGATTGCGGTCGGCGTAGATCATCGTGTCCTTCGGCTCGATGTTTTTCGTGAAGACTATCCCCCGCATGTCGTTCAGCGCCACGGCCTCGTCGATCGGTTCCGTGGCGTAGAACAGTGTCTTCTGCGGCGCTGGTATGCGCGTGACCTGACGGAACGAGTCGACGAACGCGAGCAGACGCTCGCTCGTCGAGTGTATTGTCTGCAATCCGTTGTGCAGTTCGCGGTCGTTGTCGGCCGAACCGAGCAGCGTGCTGCTTATCGAGGTTACGGGGGCCAGCGAGTTCATGATCTCGTGCGTGAGTATTCGCGTGAGTTTGTTCCACGACTCGATCTCCTTTTCGTTCAGTTCGTTGTTTATGTCACCAATGGTTATCACCCGCAGCTCCTTGCTGCCGAACTGCAGGTCGGCGCAGCTGAGCGACAGACTTATGTCGCCCGTCTCGTTCACATACTGCACGAACCTCTGTTCGCCCCGGCGTATCGTCCGCAGCGCCTCGGCGAGAGCCGCCGACGTCGGTCGCAGCTGATTGATGTGCGTCAGCCGTATCAGACCGAACAGATTCGATGCCTTGCTGTTGGCCTGCAACACCGCGCCGTTGCGCATCACGGTTATGATTCCTATGTCGGCGCACTCCATTATCAGCTCGAAGTATTTCTCCTTCTCGCGCATCTGGAGCTTGGCGGTGTCCAGCACCTCCTTTATGCGGTTTAGCGAGTAGTTTATCAGCGCGTAGTCGGTGACGTTCGGGTTGTCGGCGAATCGGAATGCGTAGTCGTCGTTCTGTATGGCGTTGAATATGAAGTTCAGGCGCCGCATGATGTCGCGGTATATGTCCAGCAGCGATACGGCCGATATTATCATCGCCGGCACCGATATTACCAGCGGCGACCGCACGCCGCTCATCAGCGAGGCCGTGGTGACGGCCGCCGCCGCGGCTATCAGCACGATGTGAATGGCTATCCTGTTGTATGGAATCTTGCGCTTGGTCATAATCCGTAGCGCTTGATCTTGTTGTACAGCGTCTGCCGCGTTATTCCCAGCTGCTGGGCCACCATCGTCAGATTGCCGTTGCAGGCCGCTATGGCCTCGCGTATCATCCGGCGCTCCATCTGCTCCAGCGTAGCCGCTCCGCCCTCGGGCGCAACCGTCGCGGCTGTGCGCAACAGCAGCATGCCGGCGTCTATCGTTGTGCCGTCGCTCATTATCACGGCCTTCTCCACCGTGTGCTGCAATTCGCGTATGTTGCCGTCCCACGCATGCGCCGTCAGCTGCTGCTGCGCCTCGGCCGTGAAGTCGGCGGCCGGTCGGCCGTACTTCTCGGCATACCGCGCGAGGAACATGCGTGCCAGCGGCACTATGTCCTTGCGGCGCTGCCGCAGCGGCGGTATGTTTATGTGTATGGTGTTTATGCGGTAGAGCAGGTCCTGCCGGAACTCGCCCTTGCCCGACATCTCGAACAGGTCGCGGTTGGTTGCCGTTATCAGGCGTATGTCGATCGGCCTCGGCGTGTTGCTGCCCAGCCTCACGATGCTGCGGCTCTGCAGTGCCGTGAGCAGTTTGGCCTGCATGTGAAGCGGCAGGTTGCCTATCTCGTCGAGGAACAGCGTGCCTCCGCTTGCTGTTTCGAACTTGCCCTCGCGGTCGGCATGCGCGTCGGTGAACGCACCCTTCATGTGGCCGAACAGTTCGCTCTCGAACAGCTGGTCGGGTATGGCTCCCATGTCGAGGCTCACCATGGCCGCTTCGCGCCGTGTCGACAGACGGTGTATCTCGCGTGCCAGCATCTCCTTTCCCGTTCCGTTCTCGCCCGTGATGAGTATGTTGGCGTCGGTCGCGGCCACCTTCTCCACCATCTCGCGTATTCCGGCCATCGTCTCGCTCTCGCCCCAGAACATGCGCGGACCCTCCTCGGCCTGCGGCTTCGGCTTTCTGCTCCGCTTCGGATCGGTCTGGCGGCGGCTGAGCCGCAGCGCGTTCTGCAGCGATGCTATCAGCCTGTCGTTGTCCCACGGTTTGACTACGAAATCCACCGCCCCGTGCTTCATGGCCTTTACCGCGAGGTCTATGTCGGCGTATGCCGTGAACAGCACCACCTTCGTATCGGGATATTTCTCGGCGAGCTGCCCCAGCCAGTATATCCCCTCGTTTCCCGAGTTTATGCCGGCATGGAAATTCATGTCCAGCAGCACTACGTCGGCTTTGGCGGTGCGCATGGCCGATATGAGCGAGTTGGGCGACGGGAGCGTGATTACCTCGGCGAAGTATTTGTCGGCCAGTAGCTTTACGGCCGACAGTATTCCCCGGTTGTCATCGACTATGAGCAGTTTTCCCTCTTTCATTATATTATATATATGTATATCGGCCGCCGTTTCTCGGCCGCCGTTCTGCGGCGTGTCGGGCGGCTCGGCACAAGTATGCGATCACCTACACAAAAATAGGTCGAAATTCGCAGATTGTCAAAAGAATTTACCGAATCGTCTAATTTTTTGACACTGTTTCGCTCTGGCTGTATAGGTAACATATTGTAAATTAGAACATAAGTCCCGATGGCTCGGTTTTGGCACGTACCGGGGCAAAGGAAAAACAATATGATTGCAGATATGAAAAAGCCGCTTTTGACTTTCATGGTGTCAATTTTATTGACACCGCTCTATTCACAGAAACTCACGCTTGAGGACTGCATGGCCTACGCCGTCGAACACTCGACCACCGTCGGACAGAAAGAGAATGCGCTTGCGTCGTCGCGCGAGAACTACATCGGTGCCGTGGCGTCGATGATGCCCTCCGTCGGGGCCTCGACGGGCGGTTCGTTCAATTTCGGCCGTTCGGTCGACCCCGAGACCAACACCTACACCACGGTGTCGACCTTCAGCAACTCCTACAGCATCTCGGCCGGCATGACCATCTTTTCGGGATTCTCGGTAATCAACAACATCCGTGCGGCCAAGGTGGCGCGCGCCATGGGTGCCGAGGATCTTCAGCTCGCGCGCGACAATGCGGCCATGAACGCCATGTCGGCCTATTTCGACGTGGTGTACTACACCGGCACTGTCACCATCGCCGAGGAGCAGCTCGCCAAGAGCAACATGGAGCTCGACAAGGTCAGGACCAACTTCGATTTGGGTCTTTCGAGCGCGGCCGACGTGGCCGAGATCGAGGCGCAGGCGGCTTCCTACGACGTCGTCCTCACCGAGCAGCAGAACAATCTGGCGCTGGCCGTGATCCGGCTGCGCGAGGTGATGAACTACCCCCAGAACGACCCCCTTGAGGTCGACACCGACATCCGCGTCGAGGGCATGCCCACCGGCTCCTCGCTCGACGAGGTGCTCGATTACGCCCTCGCCAACAACCCCGGCATACGCACGGCCGAGCTCAACAGCCGCTACTACCGCATAAATTACAGCAGCAGCAAGGGCGCCTATCTGCCGTCGATCTCGGCCGGCGGAGGCTACAACACCAGCTTCTACACCAATCTCGACAATTCGGCCGCCTACGATTCGTGGTGGTCGCAGTTCAGGCACAACCGCGGATCCTACGTTTCGGTATCCATGTCGATCCCGATCTTCTCGGGTCTCAGCCGCCGCACGGCCAAGCACCGCGCCCGCAACAACCTGAGCAACGCCATGCTTCAGGAGCAGGCCACGCGCCGCTCGGTCGAGAGCGAGGTCGCACAGGCCTACCAGCAGATGCAGAGCTACGGCAAGCAGTACGTGCAGGGCCGCAAGAAGGTGAAGGCCACCGAACTGGCCTACGACGGCGTGTCGCAGAAGTTCGCCCGCGGCATGGTGTCGGCCATCGACCTGCAAACCGCGTCGAACAATCTCATGCAGGCCCGCTCCGAGATGCTGCGCTCGCGGCTGCAATACATAATCAAGTGCCGCATGGTCGACTACTACAACGGCATACCTCTGCTCGACAGACGGTAGCGCCGGCCCTTACACCGAATTATACCTGAAAAATCAAAAAAAGAAACGATATGGATATCAAACTTGAGAAGAAGACCGGCCTGCGTGCCGTGTTCCGTAAGAAGAACCTGCCCTACGCGCTTGCTGGCGTGTTCATGATTTTCGTGGCGTGGCTGCTGCTGCGCGACAATTCGTCGGTGCTGCGCGTCGACGCCAATGTGGTCACCGTGTCCGACGTGCGCCGCGGCGAGTTCAACGATTATGTCCGCCTCACGGGCAGCGTGCAACCCATCACCACCGTGCAGCTCTCGCCTCTCGAATCGGGCATGGTCGAGCGTATCGTGGCCGAGGAGGGTACCGAGGTCAAGCGCGGCGACGTGATTATCGAAATGTCGAACAACTCGCTCAGCATGCAGATCCTTCAGTCGGAGGCCGATCTGGCCGAGAAGCAGAACATCCTGCGCAACACCCTCATCTCGATGGAGCAGGAGCGTCTGACGCTGCGGCAGAACCGCCTTCAGCTCGACCTCGACGTCGAGCGCAAGCGCCGCGCCTATATCCAGAACGAGGAGCTCTACAACCGCAACCTGCTGGCGCGCGAGGTGTGGCTGCAGTCGAAGGAGGACTACGAACTGGCCTGCAGCCAGCGCGCCCTCAACCTCGAACGCCAGATTCAGGACTCGCTCTACCGCACCAATCAGGTCGTGCAGATGAACGAGAACCTCGCCTCGATGGCGCTCAACATGCAGCTTATCCGCCAGCGCGTCGACAACCTCAATGTCAAGGCACCCATCGACGGCGAGGTGGGCATGCTCAACGTCGTTCTGGGCCAGTCGGTCGGTTCGGGCGGCAACATAGGCCAGATCAACGACCTGTCCACCTTCAAGGTGACGGCGCAGATCGACGAGCACTACATCGACCGTGTGACCACCGGGCTCACCGCCTCGTTCGAGCGTCAGGACACCCGTTTCGAGATGCTGTTGCGCAAGGTCTATCCCGAGGTGCGCAACGGCCAGTTCCGTGCCGACTTCGTGTTCACGGGCGACGTGCCCGAGAACATCCGCAGCGGACAGACCTATTACCTCAATCTGCAGCTCGGCCAGCCCACCGAGGCGGTCATCATCCCCCGCGGCTCGTTCTACCAGTCGACGGGCGGCGCGTGGATCTACGTCGTCGACGCCTCGGGCGAGCGTGCCTACCGCCGCGACATACGCATCGGCCGTCAGAATCCGCAGTATTACGAGATCGTCGACGGACTTGAGGCCGGCGAACGGGTCATAACCTCGTCATACGACAATTTCGGCGACCACGACGTTCTGGTGCTCCGCCACTGATGCCCGCTGATTATGCCGATACCTGCAACTCAATAACGCTATCCCATGAAAATTGCCTTCAGGAATTTCCTCACCACGCTGCGCCGCTACCGCATGGCCTCGCTGCTCAACATCGCGGGCCTCACTCTGGCGTTCATCGCCTTCTACGTCATCATGGCGCAGGTGACCTACGATCTGGGCTACAACCGCTCGTTCCCCGACGCCGGCCGCGTATACGCCGTCCTGCCCAACTTGTTCGACGACGAGTACTCGCCCACCTCGCCGCGTCCGCCGTTCGAGGCGGCCGTCGGGCAGTGCCCCGAGGTCGAGCAGAGCGGAATGATGATCTGGGGCCGTCCCGAATCCGTTTGGGCGCAGCGGTCGGACTACGATTTCGACCGGTTCGAGTTCCCCTTCGGACGCATCACCGTGTCGATGCTCGATCTGCTGGGTTTCCGCACCGTCGGGGGCGATCTCGAAGGCATCTCGTCGCCCGACGGGGTTATCGTGGCGCGGTCGGTGGCCGTGCGCATGAACATCCGTGTCGGCGACGCCATCTACACGGCCGGCGAACAGACCGGCGACCAGTCCGACGAAAAGCCGTCGCCGTCGCGGCGGTGGATCGTGGCCGGCATATACGACGACTTCGCCGACAACTCGATGCTTGCCGCCGGCCGCATATTCGGCGTGGTGGGCGACGAGGGCATAGACCGTCCGAACGACTATCTCTTCACCTGCCTTTTCCGGCTGCGCGAGGGCGCCTCGCCCGACAGCTTCATCGACACGTGGAGGCGCGAGAGCTTCGAGCGCAGCGTGGCCTTCTACCGTAACTGGGCGGCTGCCGGCGGACGCAAGTTCAACGAGGACAACATCGACCGGTTCCGCGTCGATGTCGCGGCCAAACCCCTGACCGACCTCTACTTCGACAGCCGCATCGGCGGCCTCGAACACGGATCGGTTTCGACGATGCTCACCTGTGCCGGCATAGCGTTCGCCGTGGTGCTCATCGCTTTCATCAATTTCGTCAACTTCTTCTTCGCGCTCATACCCGTGCGCCTGCGCGCCGTGAACATCTGCAAGGTGTTCGGCGCATCCGTCCGGTCGCTGCGGTTCAGTTTCCTTTTCGAGGCCGCGGGACTCGTCGTCTGCGCGCTGCTCGTTACGGTGTGGCTCTCGCCGCTTCTTGCCGACACGCCTGTCGCCGACTATGTGTCGCGGTCGCTCTCGGTCGAGGACAATCTCGCAGCCGTCGGGCTGCTGCTTGTCATCGGTGTGGCCATGGCCGTCGCCGCGGCGCTCTATCCCTCCTGCTACATCACCTCGTTCAACGCCTCGCTTGCCGTCAGGGGCGGCTTCTCGGGTTCGGCGGCCGGGCGTCGCATGCGCGTGGCGCTTCTGGGCGTGCAGTTCGCCGTGTCGATGGTGCTCATAACGGTCGCGGCGTGCATATGGTTGCAGTACCGCTACATGATGAACTACGACATCGGCATCGACCGCGACAATCTGTTCACCTTCCGCATATCCGACGCGCAGGCCGAGCGCTACGACGTCATCAGCGGCCGCATGAACGGCATCGCCGGCATCAGCGGCGTGACCGTTGCCGCCGAACCGGTTGTGTCGCGCGGCTCCAGCCTGATCAGGACCATCGAATACAAGGACCGCAAGCTCCGTATCTACGTGCGTCCCGTGGGCAGCAACTTCGCCTCGGTCATGGGCATTCCCGTCATCGAGGGCGAGGGTTTCAGGCCCGAGTACGACAATGCCCCGACCGAGTATGCGCTGCTGGGCGACAGCCTGCGCCGCCGCTATGGGTTCGAGCTTGGCGACGTCATTCCGGGCAACGGCGTCGACTGCCGCATCGTCGGTTTCGTGCGCGACGTGCTGGCCCAGCCGCTCGACGACGAGGTGAACAGCGTCGTTTACAGCACCTCCCGCTATCCCATGAATCAGGTCTATTTCCGTGTCGGACAGGGTGCCGACGTGAAGCGCGTCCTCGGCGACGTGCGGGCCGTGCTCCGGGAGCTCGATCCCGATGCCGATCCCGACATCGAATTGTTCGACGCCGGTCTTCAGCGCCTCTACTCCCGCACGCGGCGCAGCGCCTTCATCATAGGCATGTTCGCCCTGCTGGCCGTAGTCATCTCGCTCATGGGCGTGTTCGGCATCGTGATGTTCGAGACGCAGCACCGCCGCCGCGAGATCGCCGTGCGCCGCGTGCTGGGCGCGCCGGTCGCCGGACTCGTGTGGATGTTCACCCGCCGCTACGCACTCATCGTGTGCGTGTGCTTCGCCGCGACCATCCCCGTGTCGTGGCACATCGTCGAGGAGTGGATGCGCAGTTTCGTGCGCCGCTATCCCGTGCCGTGGACCGTTTTCGCCGCGGCATTCGTGCTCGTGGCGGCCGTTACCGTCGGTCTGGTCGCGTGGCGCAGCTACCGTGTGGCGAACGAAAACCCCTCGCGCGTGCTTGGCGGCGAGTGAAACAATGATTAATACCGTAAATTACCGATGAAAATAGCATTCAAGAATTTCTTCACCACTCTGCGGCGCTACCGCACGGCCTCGCTGCTCAACATCGCGGGCCTCACTCTGGCGTTCATGGCCTTCTACGTTATGATGGCGCAGGTGACCTACGAAGTGTCGTTCAACCGTTCGGTGAAGGACTACGATCGTATTTTCCTCGTTTCCGACGACAACATGGCCATCGCGCCGCTGCCTTCTACCGAATACGCCGTTTCGGTCTCTCCCGATGTGGAGTCGTGGGGTCTGCTTTCGCTGCGTAATGTGTGCGATGCGGTGTGGATCGGGCATCGCACTGGTTTCGAACACTTCGACATTCCGGTGGGCAGCATGTCGGAATCCATGCTCGACGTAATGTCGTTCCGTACCGTGGCGGGCGATCTCCGCTCCATGATGAATCCCGCTACCGTCATCGTGTCGCGCCGGACTGCCGGACAGCTGGGTGTTGGTGTGGGCGACGGGCTCTATCTGCCCGACGGGCCTGACGGTGAAGAACCGTCGCGACGGTTCACTGTCGGCGGCATATTCGAGGATTTTGCCGAAAACACGCTGCTCGGGAAGATGCGTATAATCGTTACTACTGAGATAAAGGATTACGAGCGCCGGAACGACACGCGCAATTACAGCATCTACGTCAAGATGGCCGAGGGAGCCGATACCGAACGTTTCTGCCGCATCTGGGAGGATGATTTCCGGAAGTGGTGGACCGGTTACAGTGCCGACGCCGCCATCGACACCGAACGCAGGATCGACGTCGAGCTGCGTCCGCTTCACAGACAATACTACTCCGATCTGTTCAGCGGAGGCGGCCGATACGAGCATGGTTCGGCTGCCGCCTCGGCCACCATGTTCGGCATAGCCGTACTGGTCGTCGTGATAGCCTTTATCAACTTCGTCAACTTCTCGTTCGCCATGATTCCGGTCAGGGTGCGTGCCGTCAATGTCTGCAAGGTGTTCGGAGCGTCTACGGGTGCGTTGAGACGCAATTTCGTCTTCGAGTCGGCGGGCATGGCCGTGTGCGCCTTGCTGCTGTCGCTGTGGTTCATGCCGGTCGTGTCGGAGAGTTTCGTCGCCGAATACATTCCTCACTCGTTGGCTCTGGAGGATAATCTGGGCGCCGTGGCACTGCTTCTGTCGGTCGTGGTGGTCATGGCTCTGCTGGCGAGTCTTTATCCCGCATGGCGTGTCACCTCGTACAACGCCTCGCTGGCGGCCAAGGGCGGTTATGCGGGTTCGGCGTCGGGGCGTCGTCTGCGTACCGCACTCATCGGCATGCAGTTCACCGTTTCGCTTATCCTCATCATGGTGACTGCCACTTTCTGGCTGCAATACCGTTTCATGGTCAATTATGACCCGGGCTTCGACCGCGACAACATGCTGGTGTTCCGCACCTCGTCCAAACTCGCCGCCCGTGGCGAGGCTTTCTCTTCCCTGATCTCGGCCGATCCCGACATCGAGAGCGTCACCGCCTCGTGGCAGTCTGTCATCGGCCGGGCCGGGATGTGGGGCGGACGCGAGCTGCGGGGCTGCGAGGTCGATCTGTTCGCATGGTGCGTGCGTCACGACTTTTTTGACGGCATGGGCATACGTATAGTCCGCGGAGGTAATTTCACTCCTGCGTCGGCGGGTAACGGAATCATGATCTCGCGCAATCTGCATCTGGCCACGGGTGCCGATGTCGGCGATATGATCGACCAGTTCACGGTGAAGGGTGTGTTCGAGGATATCAACCTGTTGTCGGTGGCCGAGGAGAGGGCCGGTTCCTACCATGTGCTGGCGTGTGTGACTCCCGATCTGTGCCGTAATTTTTATGTCCGTATGCGCGAGGGGGCTGATGTGGCGGAGGTCCGCGAACGCATACTCGATGCGGTAAAGGCGTTCGACCCCGGATGCGACCTGCCCGAAATCGAAACTGTCGACCGGGCTGTGGCGCGCATGTACGGTTCGGCCCGCCGCCATGCCGTCCTGATAGCCCTGTTCGCCGCGCTGGCCGTTGTCATCTCGCTCATTGGCGTGTTCGGCATGGTGTTGTTCGAGATGCAGCACCGCCGCCGCGAGATCGCCGTGCGCCGCGTGTTCGGAGCTTCGGTCCGCCAGATGCTCGATATGCTTGGCCGCCGTTATGCCGCTATCGTGGTCGTCTGCTTCGTCGTTGCGATACCCGTGGCATGGTATGTCGGCAACGAGTGGCTCGCAGGCTTCGTTTCGCGCATTGCCATGCCATGTGGTGCGTTCATCGTGTCGTTTCTGGCGGTCATGACCCTCACGCTAACCATCGTCGTGTGGTGCAGCTACCGTGTGGCGAACGAAAACCCCTCGCGCGTGCTTGGCGGCGAGTGAAACAATGATTAATACCGTAAATTACCGATGAAAATAGCATTCAAGAATTTCTTCACCACTCTGCGGCGCTACCGCACGGCCTCGCTGCTCAACATCGCGGGCCTCACTCTGGCGTTCATGGCCTTCTACGTTATGATGGCGCAGGTGACCTACGACTGGGGTTACAACCGTTCGTTTCCCGATGCCGGCCGTATCCGTGTTGCCGTTCCGCATTTCTACCGCGACAGTTACTCGCTGCGCGGATCGTCCGCGCTGCTGGAATCCGTGGCGGCGCAGTGCCCCGAAGTGGAGCTTAGCGGCGTCATGTCCAACAACTGGAACCGGGGCAAGGTGTGGTGGTCGGACTCGGATGCCGGCTCTGCCGAATATTCGTTCCGCGTCGACTGCATGAGCGAATCGCTCGTCGATCTTCTCGGCCTGCGCGCCGTTGAGGGCGACCTGCACCGCATAGGCATGCCCGGTTCGGTTATCGTCCCGCGCTCGATAGCCGCTACCGTCGGAGTGCATGCCGGCGACATTATCAATATCGAGGTGCGAAAATCCTACGCCAGCGATGTGAGCCGTAACGAATACACCGTCGTCGGCGTGTTCGATGATCTGCCTGATAACTCGTTCCTCGCCGAACCGCGCATATTCTACACTTACGACGACAAGGAGAACAATCCGTGGTACACCTGCCTGTTCCGGCTACGTCGCGGTGCCTCGCCCGACCGGTTCGCCTCGCTGTGGAACGCCGCGGAGCTCGACCAGCACATTGCGTCGATACGCTCGTGGGCCGCGTCGACCGGCGAGGAGTTCGACGAGGCCGAATTTATCGAGAATTATAACCCTACACTGTTCCCCACGCTCAGCGAGGCCTATTTCGACAGCCGTATCAACGAAATGGACCACGGTTCATATTCGACCATGATGACCTGCATGGCCATCGCCGTCATAGTGGTCCTCATCGCGTTCATCAATTTCGTCAACTTCTTCTTCGCCCTGATTCCGGTGCGCATGCGTGCCGTCAACATATGCAAGGTGTTCGGCGCCTCGACCATTTCGCTGCGCGTCAGCTTCGTGTTCGAGTCGCTGGGCTTCGTGCTGTGCGCGCTTCTTGTCACCGGATGGGTGTCGCTCGCGCTGCCCGAAACGCCGCTTGCCGATTACGTGTCGCGCCCGCTCTCGCTCGACTGCAACCTGCCGGCCGCGGGACTCCTTCTGCTTATAGGCGTGGTCATGGCCGTCGTTTCGGCCGTCTATCCGGCCTGTTACATCACCTCGTTCAACGCCTCGCTGGCGGCCAAGGGCCGTTTCTCGGGCTCGGTTTCGGGCCGCCGTCTGCGCACGCTGCTTCTGGGCGTGCAGTTCGCCGTGTCGATGGTGCTCATAATCGTCACCACGTGCATGTGGATGCAGTACCGCTACATGGTGAAGTACGACATCGGTTTCGACCGCGAGAACCTCATGACGTTCCTCGCGGAAGGGACGGTGCGCGACAAGATGAACGTCATCGACGGGAACATCCGCCGTATCGCCGGGGTGAAGGGCATCGCCTATTCCAATTTCCCGATTGTGTCCGAATACTCCAACGCGGCGGTGTCGGACAAGCGCAACGGTCAGGATCTGGATCTTATGACGCGCATCGTGTCGCCCGGCTTTCCCGAAGTCATGGGCCTCGACGTTCTGGCCGGCGAAGGCTTCAGCCCCGACAACGTTTCGATCAAGTGCTGCATGGTGAGCGACGCTGCCCGCCGCAAGTACGGTTTCGAGCTGGGCGAGCTTCTGTACGGCTCCCGCATAGTCGGTTTCGTGAGCGATTTCATGGGCAAGCCGCTTGACGCCGAGCAGAACAGCTGCATAGTCTATTCGGCGATGAATATCGACGGTCCGTATGTCTATTTCCGCCTTGAACCGGGCACCGACATCGCCCGTGTGGTCAAGCAGGTGCGCGCCGTGATCAGGGAGTGCGATCCCGGGGCCGATCCCGCCATCAGGTTCTTCGAGGAGGAGCTCGAGCAGCTCTACTCCCGCACGCGGCGCAGCGCCGTCGTCATAGGTCTGTTCGCCGCGCTGGCCGTTGTCATCTCGCTCATGGGCGTGTTCGGCATCGTGATGTTCGAGACGCAGCACCGTCGCCGCGAGATCGCCGTGCGCCGCGTGTTCGGCGCCACTACCCCCGAACTTCTGCGCATGTTCAACCGCCGCTATGTCATCATCCTCGCGGTGTGCTTCGTCGTGGCGGCGCCCGTGTCGTGGTATCTGGCCGACGAATGGCTGGCGGGCTTCGCCTACCGCGTCGGCCTTGCGTGGTGGGTCTTCGCCGCATCGCTCGCCGCCGTGTCGGCGCTTACGGTGGGGCTGGTCACGTGGCGCAGCTGCCGTGCCGCCGCCGAAAACCCCTCGCGCGTGCTGGGCGGCGAATAACAGTGAAATAAACCTAAAAATTACGATTATGATATTCCGAGATTTCTTTATGCTTCTCAAACGCTACACCACCTCGTCGGTGCTCAACATCGCGGGACTGGGCATAGCGTTCGCATCGGCCTACCTTATGCTGGTGCAGGTGACCTACGATCTGTCGTACAACCGTGTCATACCGGATTCCGACCGCATCTACCGTCTCGAGTACCCGAGCATGTACGGCGACCGCAGCAAATACAACATCTCGTGGAACCGCCGGTTTCCGATTACACTGACCTCCGAAGTGTCCGAGGTCACCTCTGTCGCCTGCATACGTATGGGAGGCTACAACCGCGACATGTCGATCCGTCGCGACGACACCATCGAGAACTGGAATATGCGGTTCTCCAATTCCGACACCGCCGGTTTCGGCATCTTCGGTATCGAGATCATCGACGGCTCGGTCGAGAAATTCCTGCAGAACGATGTCGCTCTCAGCGAGTCGGCCGCGCGCAAGTACCGGCTCGGCGTGGGCGATGTTCTGCACTGGGGCAAGGGTGCCGGCGACAACAGCGGTACGGTCACCGTGCAGGCCATCTACCGCGATCTGCCCGAGCCTTCGGCCTTGGCCGAAAACGACGGTCTGCTGGGCGTGATGCCTGTCGAGCAGTCCAACGATTCCAACTGGAACGACTTCTTCTACCTTCGTCTCAGCGACGGGGCGTCGCCCGAGGCCGTCGCGGCCAAGATGCTCGATTACCTTGTCGCCAACTCCGAGAAGAATGGCGCCCCGCAGGATGAGATCGACGATTTGCGCGAGCGTATGGCCGTGCGTCTCAATCCGCTTTCCGACCTCTATTTCTCGCGCGACGTCGAGACTACCGACGGCGATGTCGGCAACATCGCCACTACTTACATCCTGCTGGGTCTGGCGTGTCTGATCGTGGTCATCGCGTTCATCAACTTCGTCAACTTCTTCTTCGCGCTTGTTCCGGTCCGGATACGTTCGGTCAACACCCGCAAGATCTTCGGCGCCTCGGCGTTGTGGCTGCGACTCGGATTCGTGGCCGAGACCGCGGGCCTCATCTCCGTGGCGCTTCTGGTGGCTTACGGTCTGGTGCTCGTCTTCGCCGACCTGCCCATCTCCGACTACATATCGACGAGCGTCGGCGTCGGGGCCAACGCCGCTGTCGCTTTCGGATTCGTCGCCGGAGCATTGCTGCTCGGCGTCGCCGTCAGCGTGTGGCCCGCGTTCTACATCACCTCGTTCCCGCCGGCATTCGTCATCAAAGGTTCGTTCTCGTCCACCTCGTCGGGCCGTTTGCTGCGCTATGCGCTTGTGGGCATGCAGTATGTCATCTCCATCGCGCTCATCATCGCGGCGCTGTTCATCCGCATGCAGCACTCCTACATGATGAACTACGACATGGGCTTCGACAGCAGCTGCCTGCTCACGGTCGACTATGTGTCGGAGCTCGACAACAACCGTCGCGACGCTCTGTTCGACCGGCTTAAGAGCAATCCCGCCATCGAGGATGCGGCCCTTGCGGCGGGCAATCTGGTCACTCCCTCGCGAATGGGATGGGGCCGGGGATTCAAGGACCGGCAGATTTCGTTCCAGTGCTATCCCGTGTCGTGGAATCTGCTCCGTGTGCTGGGCATCGACATCATCGAGGGCCGCGACTTCTCCCCGAGCGACGAGATGTACGAAGCGGGAACGTTCATATTCAACGATGCCGCGCGCCGCCAGTTCGACATAACGCTCGAGGACCTCGTCGCGGGCCATCGTGGCGACACTCGCGTGGCAGGTTTCTGCGAGGACTTCAATTTCAAGCCTCTGCAGTACAACATCGAACCCTTCGCGTTCTACGTCTTCGGTTCGCATCCGTGGCAGTACCCCTCCCACCTCTATGTGCGAGTGGCAGCCGGCGCCGACATCCGTGCCGTGCGTCGTTACGTCGAGAACACCGTGAAGGAGATGGTTCCCTATCTCGATCCCGGCACGGTCGAGGCCCGTCTGTTCGATTCCGAACTTGAGGCCAACTACCGCAAGGAGGAGCGTCTGTCGACGCTTATCACCATATTCTCGCTGCTGTCGATCGTCATCTCCATGATGGGCGTGTTCGGACTCGTGCTTTTCGAGACCCAGTACCGCCGCAAGGAGATAGGCATACGCCGCGTCAACGGCGCCACGGTGGGCGAGATCCTGCGCATGTTCAACCTTCAGTTCCTGCGCGTGGTGGGCATATGCTCGGTCATCGCCGTTCCGGTGAGCTGGTATTTCGTCGACAAATGGCTGTCGGACTTCGCCTACCGCATGCCCATGCACTGGTGGGTGTTCGTGCTGGCCGCGGGCATCGTCGCCCTCATCACGGCCGTCACGGTCACGGCGCGCAGCTGGTCGGCCTCGAACGAGAATCCTGTGAACGCCATACAGCACTGACGTTATGAACAGTCAACCAGCTGTTTACGCGATTTTCAGGGGGGGGGTAGAGCGGGCCCCGTAAAAAACCCCGCCCTCCCCTTGAAAATAAAAAAAACAATAACAAACGATTGTCATTATGTTACGACAACTGAACTTTAAATCATACTTCACCTTCCTCGGTCGCAACAAGCTCTACACGGCCATCAACTTCTTCGGTCTGTCGGTGTCGCTGGCCATGATCGTCCTGATCTCGACCTACACCATGCACCAGCTGGGAACCGACTCGTTTCAGGAGAATGCCGACCGCATCTATGCCGTCGGCTGCGAGGGGCAGGACCAAAGCGCCTACTACCTCCAGAAACGTCTGCTCGACCGCTATCCCGAGATCGAGGCCGCCACGGCCGTCAGTTTCGGCAATACCGAGGCCGAGATAGGCAGCAACCGCGACAAGTATGTGGTGAAGGCCCTTATGGCCGACTCCACCTTCTTCCGCATCTTCTCGTTTCCGCTGGTCGACGGCGACCGCAATGCCGTGTTCGTAGGTCGCTACGATGCCGTCGTGTCCGAGTCGTTCGCCCGCAGGCTCTTCGGCGAACTTTCACCCGTGGGACAGACCGTCGTGCTCAGCGGCGAGGAGCAGGCCTACACCGTCAGCGGCGTCATGCGCGACATCGACAACTCAGTGATCCCCTATGCCGACGTGGTGGTGCGTGCCGAGCGCATGACCGTCATCAATACGTCCAACAACGAGACTCTGGACAACGCCGGCAGCTGCGTCACGTTCCTGCTGGCGCGCGGGGCTGCCGATCTGACGGCGCGTGCCGACGACATGCTGGCATATTTCAGGGAGTTCTACTGGCCCTACCGCGGCGGACAGTGGGAGCGTGTCACGCTCACCCCTCTGCGCGACCTGTTCTTCTCCGACAAACCCAACGACATGCTCCTGCGCGGCAACCGCGATTTCGTGATGATACTCTTCTCGGTGGCCTTCATCCTGCTGCTGTTCGCCGTCATCAACTACGTCAACCTCACCATGGCGCAGACGGGTTTCCGCGCCAAGGAGATGGCCACGCGCCGCCTGCTCGGCGCGCATAAGGGCGAGGTGGTGCTCAAGCTCATTCTCGAATCGGTCTTCTTCACCGCCGTCGCGTTCCTGCTGGGACTCTTTCTCGCCGATGCCTTCAATCCGGCGGCATGCCGTCTGCTCGGTTACGAGTTCACCATCTGGAGCGAATTCTCGCCTGTCTATGCCGCCGTATGCGTGCTGTTCGTGGCCGTCGTGGGCGTGCTGTCGGGCATCGTTCCGGCGCTCTCCATCGCGCGCTACAAACCGGTCGATGTGGTGAAGGGGGCGTTCCGCAACCGCACCAAGATGGTTTACAGCAAGATATTCATCGCCGTGCAGAATGCCATCACCGTGGCCATGCTGGTGGCGGCGCTCACCATGTACCTTCAGATACGGCACCTCGTGAACATGCCTCTGGGTTACGACACCGAGGACGTCATGGTGGTGGACAACGACATCTTCCATGATTCGCACGACGTGAGGGCTTTTGTCGAGGAGCTGCGCCGCCTGCCTCAGGTGGAGTCGGCCGGCGTGGGCAACGGCACCCCTCTGTGGGGCTCCAACAACAATACGATCTCCTACGGCGAGGGTCGCATGGTGAGTTTCCAGCAGATACTCGGCGACTCGGCCTATTTCGACATCTTCGGCCTGAAGGTCAAGCGCGACAACCGCACCGGCAACCGCAACTGGTTCTTCAACGAGTACACGTTCCGCACCATGGGCATCGGCGAGGACACCGCCGAACTGACGCTTGGCCCCACGGGCAACTACCGCATGACCGTGGGCGGCATATACGAGGATTTCCGCATGTTCCACTCGCTGCGCGATCAGTCGGCGGCCATGATCTACCGTTACGACGCATGGCCCTACGACAACTCCTTCCCGTGGAACACCGTGATAAAGACCTCGGGCGACCATCTCCGCGCCCGCGAGGCCGTGAAGAGGGCCTATCAGAACGTGGTGACCGACGGACTGTGGAACGACGAGGGCTGCGTCTACATGACCGACTACATCGCCCGGCTCTATGCCGAGCAGGACCGGCTGCTCACCATCGTGGTGATATTCACGCTGCTGGCCGTGCTGGTGTCGGCGTTGGGACTGCTGGCCATCAGCACCTACTACATCCTTCAGAAGCGTCAGGAGATAGCCATCCGCAAGGTGTTCGGCTCCACCCGCCGCGAGATTCTCGACCGCCTCGTCGGTTCGTTCCTCGTGCTGGTTGCCGCCGGCAGCGTGGTGGCCGTGCCTTTCGCGTGGTGGGTGATGAACCTGTGGCTCGAAAGCTACTCCTACCGCATGGCGCTGCACTGGTGGATATTCGCGGCGGCCGTTGCGGCGGCATTCGTCTTCTCGACCGTGACGGTGCTGTGGCAGAGCATGCGTGCCGCGGGCGAGAATCCCGTCGATGCGGTGAAGAATTAGCCGCATCCGGCACGACCGGTTTGCATGGAGAGTTTAATAAAATCAAACTGCGGCTTAATAAAGTTAAACGAAGACTCAATAAAATTAAACAACAGATAAATAATATTCATTAACAATTAAATTTTACGATTATGGCAATGTTGAAAGTTGAAAACCTGAAGAAGAGTTTTTTCACAGAAGAGATCGAGACCATCGCACTCAACGGCGTATCGTTCGAGGTGAACGAGGGCGAGTTCGTGGCGGTCATGGGCCCCTCGGGCTGCGGCAAGTCGACCCTGCTTAACATTCTGGGTCTGCTCGACAATCCCACCGGCGGCGAGTACTACCTGCTGGACAAGGAGGTGGGCAAGTTCCGCGAGCGCGACCGCACCAAGTTCCGCAAGGGCAACATCGGATTCGTGTTCCAGTCGTTCAACCTCATCGACGAGCTGAACGTGTCGGAGAACGTCGAACTGCCGCTCATCTACATGGGCGTGAAGGCCGCCGAGCGCAAGGAGCGTGTGAAGAAGATGCTCGACCGCATGAACATCTCGCACCGCGCCGAGCACTTCCCGCAGCAGCTCTCGGGCGGTCAGCAGCAGCGTGTGGCCATAGCCCGCGCACTGGTGTCGAATCCCAAGCTGATTCTGGCCGACGAGCCCACGGGTAACCTCGACTCGAAGAACGGTCAGGAGGTCATGACGCTGTTGCAGGAGCTTAACCGCGAGGGTACGACCATCATCATGGTGACCCACTCGCAGCACGACGCCTCGTTCGCCTCGCGCACGCTGTGCCTGTTCGACGGCGAGCTTGTGACCGACGTGAGGAACAAACTTTAATACGCAGGCGGGATCGCGTGATCCCGCGGCTGCAAGCAAACCCAACCGAAGCATTTTTTCAGGTACGGGGCAGGGTGATGCCTCCCCGTACCACTGATAACTTAAATATTGACCGTATATGAAATCGCTCGACTATTCGCTGCGCTATCTGCTGGGCCGCCGCGGCAACTCGCTGGCCCGCGTGGTGTCGGTGTCGCTGGGACTCGCCGTGGCCCTTCTGATTTTCTCCTACGTGGGCTTCAACCTCACCTACGACCGCTTCCTGCCCGATCGCGACCGTGTGTATCAGGTGTGGGTCAAATCGCCCAAGTTCGGACTGAGCGACAAGATGGTGCGCCCGCTGGCGCCGCATCTCAAGCTCGACATGCCGCAGGTGGAGGCCGCCGTACACATGACCGACCGGCGCGTGCAGGTGACGTGGAACAACAATCTCTACGACATGTACATGTGGTGCGTGGGGCCCGAGTTCTTCGACGTGCTCGACTTCGGCGTGGTGAGCGGCGATCCGCACAGTATACTCTCGCAGGAGGGCCGCGGGCAGGTGATGATCTCCGAGCGGATGGCGCGAAAGCTGTTCGGGCACGACGATCCGCTGGGCCGCACCCTGATGCTCGACGGCAGCGAGCCGGTGACGGTGGCCGGCGTGTTCCGCACTCCCCCCCCCAATAATTCGCTGGGCAACTTCGATTTGCTGTGCTGGCTGTGGTACGATTCGCAGCGCGAGATGTGGATCGGCAACGATTCGTTCCCCACCTACATAAAGCTGGCCGAGGGGACCGGCATAGCCGGTGTCGAGGCGCAGATGGAGGAGTTCGACAAGCGTCACGGCATCTACGAGAACAACCGTGAATGGGAGCTGAGCTACATGTTCGTGCCGCTCACGCAGTCGCACTTCACCGACAACACGCTGCGGCGCATGCAGTACATCTTCTCGGTCATCGGTCTGGTGGCGCTGCTGGTGGCGTGTCTGAACTACGTGCTGCTGGCCATATCGTCGCTGGCCGGACGCAGCCGCACCATAGCCATGCTGCGGTGCAACGGCGCGCAGCGCCGCGACGTGTTCGTCATGCTGCTGTGCGAGACGCTTGTCGTGATGGCGGTATCGGTCGCCGCGGCGGGTTTCGTCATCTGGTGCTTCGCCGGCGAGATAGAGCAGGCGGTCGGATGCCGCGTGGCCGATCTTTTCGCCTTCAGGCGGATATGGATCCCGCTTGCGGTGTGCGTGTCGGCATTCCTGCTGTGCGGCCTTGTTCCGGCGGCGCTGTTCTCGTCCGTCGATCTGCAATATGCCTTCCGCCGCGGAGGCGACAACCGCGTGTGGTGGAAACGGTCGCTGCTCTTCGCGCAGATAGCGTGCACCACCGGAACGGTCATCTTCCTCGGGATATGCGTGCGGCAGCTCGATTACATACGGCATGCCGACTACGGATACGAGCACGACCGTGTGGTGACGCTTACGCTGGGCGACACCATGTCGAACCTCGATGCCGTGTGCGGCGAGCTGAACGCCCTGCCGTGCGTCGAGAGTGTGGGACTGTCGAAGTCCTACCCCGTGTGGGGTTATTCGGGTCAGCCGGCGCTCGACGAGCAGGGACAGCTCCTCTTCTCGTGCCGCTGGGAGTGCTGGAGCGAGGGATATGTTCCGGCTATGGGCATGACCATGGCCGAGGGCCGCAACCTGCGCGCGACCGACGGGGCCGACAAGGTGGTGGTGAACCGTGCATACGTCCGGAAGTGCGGCTGGGAAGGTCCGGCCGCGGGCCGCAGCATATACGACAGCGGAGGCGCCTACGAGGTGGTGGGCGTGGTGAACGATTTCGTCATGGGCGGCGGCAGCGCAATGCCGATAGTGTGCCACACGCTCCAGTATCTGAATGCCGGCGACGACGAACAGACGTTCTGCTTCTCGATACGCCTCGCGGAGGTCACGCCCGAGAATATCGAGGCCGTGAAGCGGACGGTGGATTCGGTCTACAAGGGCACGTTCCAGTACACGATAGTGCCTTACGACTACTGTCTGGAGATGATGTTCGACGGCGAGCGCCGCATGCGCAACAGCATGACGGCGGTGTGCGTGGTGACGCTGGTCATAGCGCTGTCGGGTCTGGTGGGATACATGGGCAACGAGATGGCGCGCCGCCGCAAGGAGATAGCGCTGCGGCGCGTGAACGGCGCCACGGCGGGCGATGTGATGGTCCTGCTGGGCCGCAGCATGTCGTGGATAGCCCTGCCCGCCGCGGCAGTCGGCGTGGCGGCGGCCTTCTGGGGCGGCAGCGCCTATCTGGCGGCACTGCGCGGGCTGAAGTGCACGCTGCCGTGGTGGCTGTTCGCCGCGGGTGCGGGCTGCGTGCTGGCGGTGGTGTATGCCGTGCAGGTGTCGCGCACGTGGCGCACGGCTACGGCCAATCCCATAGATATGCTTAAAACAGAATAAAAACCTTAATGCAATGAAGATAGCTTTCAAGAATTTCATTACCACGCTGAAGCGCTACAAGGTGGCATCGGCGTTGAATGTGGCGGGCCTCACGCTGGCGTTCATGGCCTTCTACATCATCATGGCGCAGGTGCGCTACGAACTGTCGTTCAACCGTTCGATAGCCGACAACGAACGGGTGTATATGCTCCGGCCGAAGTGGGTCGACGAAGACTATTCGTCCAATGCCCCGCGCATGGCCTCGGAGCAGGCTATGGCGGCCTCGCCCGGTGTGGAGACGGGCGGCGTGATGAAGGGCTACAAGGTGGCCCGGAACGTGTGGGTGAAGCGTAACGACTACAACATGGAGAAGTTCGATGCGGGCATGTACATGATGTCGCCGTCGATGGTCGACGTCATGTCGTTCCGCACCGTTGCGGGCGATCTGCACGATATGGCCAAACCCGCCACGGTCATAATATCGCGCCGGACGGCCGAACGGCTGGGCGTAGGCGTGGGCGACGACATCTACATGCAGAATATCGACGACGGTGATTCGGAGTTGCGGCCCGACGTGCGCCGGACGGTGGCGGGCGTGTTCGAGGACTTCGCCGACAACACCATAATGCGCGGCCACGACATATTCATCGACGCCGGCGACCGCGACGCCGATAGCAACAGCAACTGGAACTTCAGCATCTTCGTGAAGCTGCGCGAGGGTGCCGATCCCGCCGCGTTCGAATCGGTGTGGGAGGGTCTCTACTGGGACTACAACCGCGAGAAGAACAAAATATACGAGTGGACCGAAAGCGACGAGGAACTTTTTCTCGATCTGAAGATGCAGCCGCTGCGCGACCAGTACTATTCGCGCATAACCGAAAGGTGGAGCTACGTCGAGCAGGGATCGGCGGCGGCGACGGTCACGCTGCTCGGCATAGCCGTGCTGATCGTGGTCATAGCGTTCATCAACTTCGTCAACTTCTTCTTCGCGCTGATCCCCGCGCGTCTGCGGGGCGTGAACGTGTGCAAGGTGTTCGGCGCCCCGACGGCCTCGCTCAGGTGGAGCTTCGTGTTCGAGGCCGTGGGACTGGTGGTGTGCTCGCTGGCGCTGGCCATGTATCTGATGGTGGCGGTGCAGGATTCGTTTCTGGCCGGATATGTGAAGTGCTCGCTGGCGCCGTCCGACAATCTGCCTACGATCGGTCTGGTGCTGGCCGTGGTGGTGGTCATGGCGCTGGCCGCGGCGCTCTATCCGGCGTGGTACATCACCTCGTTCAACGCCTCGCTGGCCGCCAAGGGCGGATTCGCCGGATCGGCTGCCGGACGACGCCTGCGCATAGTGCTCGTGAGCGTGCAGTTCGTGGTGTCGATGGTGCTTATCGTGGTGTCGTTCTCGTTCTGGTTGCAATACCGGTTTATGGTGAACTACGATATGGGATTCGACCGCGAGAACATCCTTACTTTCGAAATATCGGGCAACGTCGCCCGCAGCGGCGAGGCTTTCAGGTCGCATCTGGCCAGCCATCCCGACATCGAGGGAGTGACCGCGTCGGGCGGATCCATCATCGGAAAGAACAGTATATGGGGACGTAAATATAAGGACAAGGATAATCAGGATCGGGAAATTACCATGTATGCATGGATGGTGAGCGGCAACAGTTTCTTCGAGGTGATGGGGATTCCGATCCTTGAGGGCGACGGATTCAAGGAGGGTTCGGACGAACGGCTGGATTTCATGATCGGACGCTATTTCCAGCGCGACATCGGCGTGGAGGTGGGAGACGACGTGACCGGCAACACCGTCGTGGGCGTGTTCGCCGATCTGCGCCTGCTGTCGCTGGCCGAGTCGGACGGGGATGCCTATATCGTGTTCACATGCGGCCCCGACAAGTGGATGGGCAATGTCTATGTGCGCACCCGTGCGGGCGCCGACATTCCGGCCGTGTGCGACTTCATCCGCAAGTCGGTGGTCGAGTTCGATCCCATGGCCGACGAACCTTCGGTCGAGTTCTTCGATCAGAGCGTGCAACGGTTCTACGGCTCGACGCGGCGACAGATGGTCATAATGTCGCTGTTCGCCCTGCTGGCGGTGGTGATCTCGCTCATGGGCGTGTTCGGTGTGGTCCTGTTCGAGACGCAGCACCGCCGCCGCGAGATAGCCGTCCGCAAGGTGTTCGGCGCCTCGACGTCGGGAATCATACGCATGCTCAACCGCCGCTATGTCGTCATCGTCACGGTATGTTTCGCCGTGGCCGCGCCCATAGCGTGGTATGTCGTGAATAACTGGCTCGCCGCATTCGCCACCCGCATCGACATGCCGTGGTGGGCCTTCGCCGTGTCGTATCTCGCCGTGGCGTTCATTACCGTCGGGCTCGTGACGCTGCGCAGCAGCCGTGCCGCAAACGAGAATCCCGCGGGCGTACTGTCCAAGGATTGACAGGGCCGGCTGTGCCGAATGACACAGCCGGATTAGGAGCGCGACAGCCGCGGACCCGATGCAGGGTCCGCGGCTGTCTGTCGTACATATGCCGGATTGCTGAGTGTCAGACGATGAAGTAGCTGGCGTGGGGGTTGGCCAGATAGAGTCCGCATACCGAGGCCTGCGGATACATGGCGCCGTTCTCGGTGAGCCGTATGCCTATCGCCCCGAAGTCGATGAGCTCCGCCAGCGGGAATATGCTCCTCTGGTCGGGCAGCGACGGGTAGCCTACGGCCGGACGTATGCCGCGGTAGGCCGCCTGATACATCTGCTTCACCGTCAGCTCCTCGTCGGGCGCATAGCCCCACAGCTCGCGGCGCACACGGGCGTGAAGCCATTCGCTGGCCGCCTCGGCCATGCGGTCGCCCACGCTCTGCATGAGCAGCGAACCGTACTGGTCGCCCGTCTCCTTCAGCCGCTCCAGCTCCGCGACGAATGATTCGGATACCGTGACGGCGAAGGCGCCTATGTGGTCGCCCATCCCCTCGGGCGCAACGAAGTCGGACAGTGCGAGGCACAGACCCTGCCCGTTCTCGCGGCTCTGGCGCGGAGTCTCTATCACGGTGCGGCGCGTCGCTGCGCCGCAGCATCTGCATCCGGCCGCATGAGTGACCACTATGCTGCGGTCGGTGCCGTATGCCGGAAAGAATCCCACCTCGGCGCGCAGCGTGTGGCGGCCCTCCATGCCGTCGAGCATCCGCTCGGCCTCGGCGCGTATGCGTTCGGCCTCGGGAGTTCCGCTGCGCACACCCCACAGATTGTAGAAGTGGGTCCAGTTTATGTAGGGCCGTATCTCGGCTATCGCTATGTCGTCCAGCACACGCGCCCCCTCGTAGGCGGGCGTCGTGAACCGTTCGCCGTTCCAGTCTATGCGCAGCCTGCGCCGCAGGGCCTCGTCGGCCGGCAGCGAGGTGCTCTCGGTGCGGCGCATCTGCTGCCGCAGCTGTTCCTGCTCGAAACGCAGGCAGGCTATGGCGCGTTCGCGTCCCTCGCCGGCGAGCTGCATGGCGAGGATCGGGTTCTGCGCCGCATCCTTCACATGGAACACCGGACCGTCGTACAGCGGCGCGATCTTCACCGCCGTGTGCAGCGCCGAGGTGGTGGCGCCGCCTATGAACAGCGGCACCTTGACGCCCGCGGCCTGCAACTCGCGGGCCACGCGGCACATCTCGTCGAGCGAGGGGGTGATCAGTCCGCTGAGTCCTATGTAGTCCACGCCGTTGCTTACGGCCTGCTCGACGATGCGTTCCGCGGGGGTCATCACCCCCAGATCAATGACGTCGAAATTGTTGCACGCCAGCACCACGGCCACGATGTTCTTGCCTATGTCGTGCACGTCGCCCTTGACCGTGGCCAGCAGGTAGCGTCCGCTGCGGGCTGCCGGCGCGACCGACTGCGAGGCGGTTATGCTGGGTTGCAGTATCTCCACGGCGCGCTTCATCGTGCGCGCGGTCTTCACCACCTGCGGCAGGAACATCTTGCCGGCGCCGAACAGCTCGCCCACGATGGTCATGCCACGCATGAGCGGGCCTTCGATTATGTCGGCCGGCGCGGGGTAGGTGGCGAGCGCCTCGGCCAGATCCTGCTCCAGATACTCGTCGTCGCCGCGCTGAAGGGCCGCGGCGAGGCGCTCCCCGAGCGGAATCGCGCGTCTGTCGGCCGGTTCTCCCTGCCGGGTCGCGTTTTCGGGCTGCGAGCGGAACCGGCCGGCGATCTCCAGCAGACGTTCGGTGGCGTCGTCGCGCCGGCAGAGGATCACATCCTCGAGCGCGTTGCGCAGCTCGGACGGAATGTCCTCGTACATCACCGCCGCCGAGGGGTTCACTATGGCCATGTCCATGCCCGCGCGTATTGCGTGGTAGAGGAACACGGCGTGCATGGCCTCGCGCAGATAGTTGTTGCCGCGCAGCGAGAACGACAGGTTGCTCACGCCGCCGCTGACGCGTGCGTGCGGCAGGTTGTCGTGTATCCAGCGAGTGGCGCGTATGAAGTCGAGGGCGTAGGAGTCGTGCTCCTTCATGCCCGTGGCTATGGTGAGTATGTTGGGGTCGAAAATTATGTCGTGCGGGTCGAATCCGAGCCGCTGGGTCAGCAGCCGGTAGGCGCGGCCGCATACCTCGATCTTGCGGTCGAAGGTGGTGGCCTGACCCTGTTCGTCGAACGCCATAACGATCAGTGCGGCGCCCAGCTCGCGCACGCGACGCGCATGGTCGAGGAACGCTTGCTCGCCCTCCTTGAGCGATACCGAGTTGACTATGGGTTTGCCCTGAATGCACTTCAGCGCAGCCTCGATCACGTCGAAGCGCGACGAGTCGATCATCCACGGCAGACGCGCTATCTCGGGGTCGGAGGCCATGAGGTTGAGGAATCCCACCATCTCGGCGCGTGCGTCGATCATGCCGTCGTCCATGTTGACGTCGATTATCATCGCGCCGTCGCGCACCTGACGCCGCGCGATGGCGAGCGCCTCGTCGTAGGCCTTCTCCTTTATAAGCCTCAGGAATTTGCGGCTGCCGGCCACGTTGCAGCGCTCGCCCACGTTGATGAACGCGCCGCCGCAGTCGAATCCGTCAAGTCCGGCCAGCCACGGCACGCGGCCTGCGCCGGGACGGCGTATGTCGTTCGCGCGCGCCGCCAGTTCGGCTATGGCGCGTATGTGGTCGGGCGTGGAGCCGCAGCATCCGCCCACGATGTTGACCAATCCATGGTCGATGAACCGGCCTATGTTGCGGGCCATGATCGCGGGCGTCTGGTCGTACTGCCCCGCGGCGTCGGGTATGCCGGCGTTGGGGTAGGCGCTGACGTAGCACGGGGCTGCCTCGGCCATGCGGCGCAGGTAGGGCAGCATCTGCTCGGCGCCGAACGAGCAGTTGAGTCCCACGCAGAACAGTCCGGCATGCGCCACCGAGGCCAGCACGGCTTCGGGCGTCTGCCCTGCGAGCGTGCGTCCCGCGGCGTCGGCTATGGTGAGCGACAGCATGACGGGCAGACGGCGGCCCGTGCGGGCGAAGGTCTGCTCGGCCGCGGCGAGTGCCGCCTTGGCGTTGAGCGTGTCGAACACGGTCTCGATCAGCAGCAGGTCGACGCCGCCCTCGGCCAGCGCGCCCATCTGCTCGGCGTATGCCTCGCGCAGGGTGTCGAAGTCGACAGCGCGGAAAGCGGGGTTGTCCACGTCGGGCGACATGGATGCCGTCTTGCCGGTGGGGCCGACCGATCCGGCCACGAAGCGCGGCCTGTCGGGCGTGAGGCTGCTCATGCGGTCGGCCTCGGCGCGTGCTATGCGTGCTGCGGCGAGGTTTATGCGCGCGATGTGCTTCTCCATGCGGTATTCGGCCTGCGAAATGGCCTGCGCGTTGAACGTGCAGGTCTCGATGATGTCGGCTCCCGCCTCGAGGTACATGCGGTGGATGGCCGCTATGGCGTCGGGACGGGTGAGCGCGAGAATGTCGTTGTCGCCCTCGATCTTCACGGGGTGGTCGCGGAACTCGTCGCCGCGGAAATCCTCTTCGGTGAGATGCAGCCGCTGGATCATCGTGCCCATCGCTCCGTCGAGCACGAGTATGCGTCTGCGTATTGCGGTTTCTATGGTCTCTGCCATGCGTATTGTCGGTATTTTGAGCGCCCGATCGTCCGTCGGCTGCGGAGCACTGGCGCGGTAATTTGTTTAATAGACGGCCTTGGCGATGGCCTCCACGCTCGCCGAGGCGTTCATCGAGTAGAAATGGATGCTCGACACGCCGGCGGCCTTCAGCTCGCGTGCTTGAGCTATGGCCCACTCTACGCCCAGCGCCTTGGCGTCGTCGTTGCTGCGGCAGCGGCGGAACTCCTCGGCCAGATCGTTCGGGAAGTCGATGTGGAACGTCTTGGGGAGCAGGGCGCGCTGCGTGAGCGAGGTGAGGGGCTTGATGCCCGGGATCACGGGGCAGTCGATTCCGGCGGCGCGGCAGCGTGCCACGAAGTCGAAATAGCGGCTGTTGTCGAAGAACATCTGCGTCACCACATATTCGGCGCCAGCCTCGATCTTGGCCTTCAGGTACTCGATGTCGGTATCTATGTTCATGGCTTCCTCGTGCTTCTCGGGGTAACCAGCTACGCCGAACGAGAACCGCTCGGCCAGCGGTTCGTGCCGTTTTCCGTCGATCATCAGCCCGTCGTTGAAATCGCTCACCTGACGGCACAGCTCGGCGGCGTGCTCGTGGCCGTCGGGCATGGGTACGAAGCGGTTCTCGCCCTTGGCGCGGTCGCCGCGCAACACGAGCAGGTCGGTGATGCCCAGATAGGAGAGGTCGATGAGCTCGTTTTCGAGCTCGGTGCGGTTGAAGCCGCTGCATATCACGTGCGGCACGGCCGGAATGCCGTAGCGGCCCCTGAGCGCCGCGGCTATCGCCACGGTTCCCGGGCGGGTGCGTTCGGCCACGCGCTGGAACACGCCGTCCGACACTTCGCGGTAGATGATCTCGGTGCGGTGGGTGGTGATGTTGATGTACGCCGGATCGAACGGCATAAGTCTGTCGATAGTATTGAATACCTGCTCGATGCTCTTTCCACGCACGGGCGGCAGGACCTCGAACGAGAATGCCGTGGGGTGGTCGGAGGCGAGAAATGAAGCAACGCTCATAACCTTGATAACCTAAAATTTCGGTCGGACCGTGTAGCGGCCGACAAGTGTACAAATCGCACAAAGTTACGATTTGTAATGCGCTTATACAAGACAGGGCGGGCAGAATTACGAAAAATAGTGACCGGACAGGGCTGAATTGCCTGTCGGGCGGCGGTGTGCCGGTTATGTGACCGGCGGTGTTTCCTGCCGGCGGTTACTCGCCGACGTACCTTTTCGGCAGGGTGCCGAAGTATTTTTTGAAGCAGGATGCGAAATATGACGGAGAGTTGAATCCGACCATGAAACAGATGTCGGATATGGTGTATCGGTTCTGCCGCAGAAGCTCGGCCGCATAGAGCAGACGTTTGTTGCGCAGATACTCGTTGGGGGTGATGCCGTAGATGGTCTTCAGACGGCGGAACAGATTGGAGCGGCTCATGTATACGGCCGTGGCCATGTCGTTCACCGTGAGGTTCACCTCGCTGATGTGTTCGGCGATGAATTCGTCCAGTCGCCGGAGCATGTGCCTGTCGTTGCCGCTTATGTGGACTCCCGTAGCGGCTGCTTGCGTGCCGTCGGCAGGGTTGTCGCCATTCTCGCTGCGGAGAGGTTCGGCGGTGACGGCGTTGTCGCTATCTGTGTCTGTGTCGTTGCCGGTCGTCGTTGCGATTGGCATCTTTTCGCCGGCCGTCGGGCCGAGTTCGGTCGCAGTGTCGGTTCCGGCTGTATCGGGCTGCTCCGTCGGCGGCTCCTGCACTGATGTGCCGGGTGCCGGAACGGTCGGTGATGCCGGTTGTCCGGTTGGCTGTCGTCTTGCGGCGCGTCTGCGGCGCAGTATGACTGCTGCGGCAATGGCCGTAGCGACGGTCAATAGCGCAACCGTATTAAGCAGTACGGGAATGCGTATGCGTATGACGAGCGTGTCTCCGTCGTCGTCGGACGTTACGTAGGTCTCGATGCGACGCCGGTTCGTACGGACGTCGGATATGCTGCCGTCGGAGTCCGCATTGCCGGGGGAGGTGATGAATGCCGGTGTCGCCGGAGTCGTTCCCGCGGCGTACGGCGACGAATTGCCGGCGGCCATGGCGCATGCAGCCGTCAGGGCTGCGTACAGCATGACGCTGACAATCGTTATCGTCCTCATCGGATTCATCATATTCGGTAATTCATCATTCGCTGGCGTGTTGCGGCCGCGTGCATGCCGGATGTCGGTAAAACTTCGGCGGGTATATTAAATAAAAAAAGAGTCCGTCTAACATTAGCTATTAGACGGACTCGTCTCAGTCATTCATTATTCGGTAACCCAAGCGCCAAGCTGAGCCAGCGAAATACATGATCCGTTTCGGTTCGATGACGCGAAATGCAGGATGAGATACTGGGTCTCGGCTGTGTCGAGAGCGAACAGCTGTCCCTGATTCTTGTTCGACGTGCCTCCGAAGTCGGCGTTGCCGAGATAGGTCAGACCCTCGTACGTGATCTCCTCGGGATTGCTGTAGTCGGCCGACTCGGCAGCATAGACCTCGATGCAGCGGGTGTCGGTAACGTAGGTTCCCGGACGGCGCCACGGCTCGATGACGTTGATCTTCTGCTTGCTGCCCATGTCGAGTACGGCGTTGAACGGTATGCTGTAGGTTCCGTAGCCGTTGCTGCTCCAGCGGTTCTCCCAGAAGTTGCTCGTATCGCCGTTGAGTACCGACGATCCCGGGTTGCCGTTCATCTGCGACTCGGGCACGAATGTCCAGTCGGTACGGTCGAGTGCCTTAGCCACGCCGTTGAGCGCGGTGCCGAACGATTCGGCCGACACCTGCGGCAGATACTCGTAGCGGACAATGGCCTCTACGTCACCGCGGGTCGATTCTATCTCCATGCCGTTGAGGGTGGGGTTCGACAGTTTGACCGTCATCCAGTAAACGCCGTAGGGAGTTCCCTCGGGCATGTCGATAGAGTAGGTCACGCTGTTGACGCCCTTCTCCATGGTGTTGACATCCTTGTTGACGATGGCCTCCATGGGCACGCCCTTGCGGACGTACTTGGCGGGAAGCGAGTTGCCCAGATCGGTCGATTCGCCGCTGTCGTCGAAGGTGTTGGTGATCTCCATGTCCCACTCGATTTCGAAATCGGTGTTCTCGAACGGCAGGCTCACGGTGAAGCTCGGATCCTCGATGTTCCAGTTGTTGAAGCCGCTGTTCATGCCGAAGTTGATCGTTGCATCCTTCACCACGATACGGCGCAGCATGTAGTACTTCTCGGTGTCGATCGAAGTCTCGCCCTGCTGCTGCAGCTGCAATGCCAGATAGTAGGTTCCGTCGTTGTACGACTCCTTCATCTCCTTGATCTTGTCCTTGTCGAAGGTTACGTAGATGTTCTTGTAACGCTCATCCGATGCGAAGTCGATCTTCGAGGTGACGGTGTAGTACGACGGGTCGAGCAGTTTGTAGTTGACGTTGAACTCCGACAGCTCGTCCTGCGTCATGGTAGTGATCGCGGTGGCGGCGTCGAGCGACGGATCGCCTCCCGAACGGAGGATGGTGATCTCGGTCTTGAGATCGAGACCCACGTCGAAGAGTTCGAGATCGGCCATCTGTTCGTTTTTGATGCACACGACACGTTTGTAACTGTCGGGTATGAGGTTGTCCATCTCGTAGTCCGAGTTATCGCATGCGGCCATCGACAGCATGGCGGCTGCGGCAAGACTTATTTTAATTATATGTTTCATCTTTTACTATGCTTGAAGATTGCTACTAATAACCGGGTGCCTGTACCATCTGCGGGTTCGAATAGAGTTCATCCGAACGGATGGGCAACAGGAACATGCGGTTCTTCCACACGTAGTTGCCGTCGACCTGCACGCGCTTGTTGAACTGCTCGAAAGTGGGGTTGACGGTCTTGCCTACGAAAGCGTTGAGACCCTGACGGACGCCTGCTCCAAGATGCTCCTCGGCCTGAACCCAGCGGCGGAGATCGTAGTAGCGGTGACCCTCCATGAACAGCTCGACGGTGCGCTCGTTGCGTACCCAATCGCGGATGGTCTTGCTGCCCTTGCAGTCGGCCTTCGTGAGTTCGGGCACGCCTGCGCGGCGGCGGATGATGTTCAGGTTGTCGATGGCGTTCTGCAGCTCGGTCTCGTCACCGTTGGTCATGTAAAGCTCGGCGCAGCACTCGGCGAGGTTGAGGTAAAGCTCGCCAAGACGGAACAGAGCCAAGGGATAGATACGCTGTGCGGTGCTGTGCGAGCTGGCTGTCCAGCGTACTGCGGGCGAGAAGAACTTGTCGGGCAGATAACCCGTCTGGTTCAGGTCGCGGGCAGCCTGCTGGGCGTTGTAACCCGAGTTGCATTTGCCGTCCTTTCCGCGCTCGCTCGACTTGAGGTCGAGCTGGATAGGCTTACCGTTGTTGATAAGGGGGCCTATGTCGCAACCGTCGAAGTGGATCCATGCGTAGAAGCGGGGCTCGCGGTCGGCGTTGAGCTTGATGATGTCCGAACGATCCAGACCGGCCGACTTCAGCCACTCGCTCTCCTCGGCGAAATCCGAATCCTCGGCGGGACGCTTTCCGTTCTTGGTGTAGAACTGCTCCACGATGTTGAGCGTGGGGCTCGTACCCGACCAACCGCCGTACCATGAACCGTCGCTACCCTGAATGATGTTGCGGGGCTTTGCCTCGGGCAGACCGATGTCACCCGTGTGAACGGTCCAGATACCTTCCTTGTTACCCATCGTCTCGTCCGATGCGGCGAGGAAACGCATGAGCATCACGTGCTTCGCGAAGTCCTCCTTCTTCAGTTCGGCCTCGTCCACGTCCTCGGTGGTGGGGTCGTCCATGAAACTTACGGGCAGATAGTTGCCGCCCTCATTCTCGGTGATGGGTACCGACAATTGCTGTGCCATAGTGACTGCGGTCTCCACCTGCATCAGCTCGCGGCCGAACTGCTTGGCGGTGTTGATGGCATCTTCGGCGGCCTGCTTGGCCAGAACCCATTTGTTGACGTCGAAAGTCTTGCTTACCAGCTGATCGCCGTAGCCCGGAGTCTCGTACTTACCCTCGTTGGTCCAGTTGGCCCAAGGTGCCTGACCGTTCCACAGGGGCGATGCGGCATAGAGCAGCACGCGCGACTTGAGGGCCTTGCAGGCGCTCTTGTTGCCGGCGCCGTAAGTGTTGTCGAGCGCATACTCGCCCGGCAGATCGGGATAGGCCTCGTCGAGCAGGTTGCAGATGTAGCTTACCACGTAGTCGTAGTGCGAACGGCCCGGGAAGTCGCTGGCCTGTACCGACGACTCGACGAACTCGTCGATGATGGGGCAGGGGCCGAAGAGGTTGAGAATGCGGAAGTAGTAGTAGGCCTTCGCAAACTTCAGCTGGGCGCGGTAGAGCGCCTTGTCCTGCTCGGTGAGGAAGTCGGGGTTCTGACGGTTGAGCTCCTTGAGGAACAGGTGGATGTTACCGATCTCACCGTAGACTACACGGAAATAGGTGTCGGGCATGTTCGATGCGTTGACCGTACCCATGGCCATCACGTAGCGGTTGTACTCGTTCCAGAGGATCGGCTCGACGAATTCGTCGGTCGAACCTTCGTAGGTCGAGTGCGTGAGGGGATTGTTGGCCGTTACACGCGAGAAGCAGCCGTACATCCAGCTCTCGGTGCTCTGCTTGTTTTTCATCGCGTCGTTGAGCGTGGCGCGCTGAGCAGGCGCCACATCCAGAAAGTCGCACGAGGCGAGCATCATGGCCGAGGCGGCGACTGCAAATATCTTGTTATATCCTAATTTCATAATTCTCTAACATTTTAGGTTGATTAGAACTTGAGCTGCACACCCAGCGTGAAGGTGCGTGACAAGGGGTAGGCGCTCCACGCCAACTCGGGATCCCAGTCCTTGAAGGGGCTGAACACTGCGAGGTTGTCGCCGTTGAGGTAGACGCGGCCGAACTTGAACGTGTAACCGATCTCCAGAGTCTTGAATCGCATGAAGTTACCGTTACGCATCCAGTAGGTGCTGGCCACCATGTTGTTGGCGTTGTCCGACGAGGTCAGACCCAGACGCGGATAGGCGGCATTGGGATCGGGGTTGTCCAGACGCCATGCGCGGTCGGCCACGAACTGCATCACGTTGTAGTCGTTGGTTCCGAAGGCGGTGATGTTGCCTGCGATGATGGTACGCTTGGCCGATCCGTTGAAGAACACGCCGAAGTCCCAGTTCTTGTAGCGCAGGTTGGCGCCGAAACCGTACTGTATGCGGGGCTTGGTTCCGTAGGGCGAGATCATGGCACGGTCGTCGTTGTCGATGCGGCCGTCGCCGTTCACGTCGCGGTACTTGATGTCACCCGGACGTACCTGAGTACCCAGCAGCTGCTCGGGGCTGTTGTCGATCTCCTCCTGCGAGGTGAACAGACCCTCGGCTATGTAACCCTCGGTGCGGTAGCCGTCCAGCGGTTTGCCGGTCTTGTTCTGCCATACCGACTCGTACTTGGGCTCGTCGAGGTTGACGTACTTGTTCTGGTTGTAGGTGAAGTTGCCGCGGAGGCTGAAGTCCATATCCTTATTAATACGCTTGTCCCAGTTTACGCTCAGCTCGACACCGTGGTTCTCGGCCTCGCCGACCTGTCCCCAAGGAGTTGCGCTCCAGTAACCGAGGATAAGGGGCCACGATGCACGCTGAAGCATGATGCGGTCGCGCTTGTCCTTGAAGTACTCGGCCGTGATGCTGATCTCGTTGAAGAGCGATGCGTCGATACCGATGTTGAGCTTCTTCACGTGCTCCCAAGTGGCGCCGTCGATGCGGTAGCCCGAAACGGCGTGGCTCTGGTTGACGTGCTGGAGGCTGGTCGAAGGACCGGTGATGTATTGGCTACCGCCGTTGATGGTCACCGTATCGAAGTATACGAAGTGGTTACCGCCGAAGCCGTCGCTACCTACCAGACCGTAAGAACCGCGGACCTTGAAGTAGTCGATCACCTTCTTGAGGGGCTCCCAGAACTTCTCGCTGCTCGGCACCCATCCGAGAGATACGGCGGGGAAGAACTCGAAGCGCTCGCCCTTCTCCAGACGCTCGGTACCGTTGTAACCGAAGTTGAACTCCAACCAGTAGCGCTGGTCGAAGTCGTAGGTGAAACGTCCCGACAGACCCTGGTTACGCTGCGGAAGCGCGTTACCGGGCTGGTAAGAACGCATCATGAGCATGAGCAGTCCGCCTACGGTGTGCTTGTTGAAGCTGCGGTTGTAGTTCAGACGTGCGTCGAAATAGAACGTGTTGTCGGTGCTGGGGTTGCTCCACGACTCGGTCACGTAGTCGTTACCCGGATCGCCCAGCATCTCGATCTCGTAAGCGTCGGGGTTGCTGGGATCCCAGCTGCCGTCGAGCACGCGGTAGTAGTAGGGAGTCTTGCCCTGAGTGAACGCCGAAGCCGCCCAGTTCTTCCAGTTGATGAGGGCCGTGAACTCGAGACCCTTGGTGATGAAGTCGAACTTCTGGTTGATCTTCAGCGAGGTGTTCAGCGTATTCTCCTTCTGCTCCTTGTGGTCGTCCATCATGGCCGCATAGGGGTTGGTGCGGCGGCGCACGTCGGTCAGGATGGCGTTACCGAAGCGGATGTGGGTGTCGCCCTCCTGCTCGGGGAATACCGCGGGGAACATGACGGGGTTGGTGAGCTGAACGTAAGAGAACAGCGAGTTGACATCCTCGACCACACCGTTGCGCTGGTAGATCTGCGCGTTCATGTGCAGGTCGACCGTGGTGGTGGAGGTGAGCTGGTACGAGATGTTGTTCTGGAACACGTAGTCGTAGTTCTGGATGTTGTTGTTGAACATGTAGTTCTTCGGTGCGTCAACGATACCGGTATCGTGGTTGAACTGAAGCGACATGTAGTACGACACGCGGTTACCGCCACCCTGAATGTTGATGTTGGCGCGCTGGTTGACGTTCATCTTGCGGAACATGACGTCCTGCCAGTCGACGCTGGGGTAAACATAGGGGTTGATGCCGCTGCGGGTGTAGTCGATGACCTCCTGCGAGTACTTGCCCACGGCTGCGCCGCGTGCGAGCTGTGCCTCGTTGTAGAGCTCCATCCACGTAGCACCGTCGACGAACTTGGGCATCTGCATGGGCGACACGAACGAGTTCTCGAGCGTCACGCCGATCTTGGCCTTGGTGTTCTGCTGTCCGGTCTTGGTGGTGATGATCATAACGCCGTTGGCGCCTCGCACACCGTAGATGGCCGTGGCCGATGCATCCTTCAGCACGGTGAAGCTCTTGATGGTCTCGGGGGGAATACGGTTGAGGTCGCCGGCCGAAATCTCGACGTCATCCAACAGGATGAGCGGGGTGGCGCGGCCGCCGAAGGTGCTGATACCGCGGATGTAGAACTCCGAGGTAGTACCCGGGGCACCCGAGCTGTTCATCTGTACCACACCGGCCAGCTTACCTGCCAGACCTGCGGTGAGCGATGAGGTAGGCATGCGCAGAGTCTCGCCGTCGACCGATGCGATAGCACCCGTGATCGAGACCTTCTTCTGCACACCTGCACCGACTACGACAACCTCCTCGAGGGCGTTGTCGCTTTCGAGCTTGACGGTGATGTCGGACATGCCGCTCACGTCGAGCGATGCGGTCTTGTAACCGACGTAAGATACTTCGATCGAAGCCTTCTTCTTCGATACTTTGATGCTGAAAGTACCGTCCACGTCGGTCGTCACGACGTTGTTCGGGTTGTCTTTCTCCTGCACGTAGGCTCCTATGATGGCTTCGCCGTTGTAGGAGTCGACTACCGTACCTGTTACGACACGGGTACTGTTCGCCTGCTGAACCGGAGCTGCCGTTTCACCGGGTGCCGCCTTTGCGAGGCATGGCGTGCCGGCGAGTCCGATCGTAAGCAAACTTACGAGTAAGTAATTTTTTACGTTCATAAATTAATAATTAAAAGTTGTAGGTTTCGTTTGATTTCATTTTTCAAGTGCTTGCGTTTCCCGGCGCCTGTTGTGTCCTGATTGACACCGTTTTGCGTCCGGCCTGCCGGATGGAGGGGAAGCGTGAAGCTGTGTTCTTTGGTCATTGTTATGGCATAGGCATTCTCGTATTACGTTTGGTAATACAAAATTAAAATGCCCCCCCCCGATTAAAATACAAGATTTGTTGCATGAAATGTAAGAAATCGACCAAAAGCCCCGGCTGCGCAGGGGCGGCGGCAACGGTCGGATTGCGGCTCGACCGGTCGCCGACAGGGCCGGACGGACGATATCGCGGCCTTAGCGGACGGGCGGACCGGGGGTGTGCGTGAGGGTGTCCGCACGTCGGACGGAGTGTCGGGATCGCCGGACCGGAGCGGTGTTTCCGTCTGCCGGAGGCAGCTTTCGCCGGCGGGAGTGCGGAGGTCGATGCGGGGCTGCCGCCGGTCGGATTGCGGCGCTGCCGGCTGCCGTCGGAGCCGGACGATACCGAGGTCTTCGCGGATGTTATTCGCCGTCCCGTCCGGCGGAGTGTTCGTACCGTTTACGCAGCTCCAGCAGGGCCGGCATTATCGTGTCGGCCTTCGGGGTGGTGCGGTACTCCACACGCGGCGGCACCTCGGGCAGAACGGTGCGCGTCACGAGACCTTCGTTCTCCAGACCGTCCAGCGTGGAGGCCAGCATGCGTTCCGATACGTTGCCGTCCACGGTACGTTGCAGCTCGTTGAACCGCAGCGTGCCGCACCGGTACAGCGCGGTCAGTACGGGCAGCGCCCACCGCGTGCCGAGCAGTTCCATGAGCCGGCATGCTGGCGACGGGAGATGCGGGTCGGAATTTTTTCTCATTTTTTCGTCCTGCTATGCTGTTGTGCCGCAGCGAAACTAACATTCGCGTAAGTGGCTGACAATGATGTAAGTTCTTGTACGACAACTGCCGGCTGCCTATCTTTGCCGCGACAAAAATAGTAAAAAAAGGACTTTTTTCGGCAAAATCGTCATTCCCGCTGCCGGCGCCGTTTTGCGGACGCAGCCTGCGGAGTGAGCGTAGCGGGCAGCCGTCGTGGTGAGGCGCGGTCAGCGCGGATCGGCCGGGCTGCCGAAGACGGGCGGGCCTGAAACGGTCGGTTTCCGAGCCGCATCCGGTTGCCGGACATTGTGCCGAACATTGAATGTTATGGACAGTATTGACAAATTGCATTTCACGGGTACCGTGTGGCGGCCGCCTTACGAGGCCTACTCGGTGCTGTTGCAGGTCACGGTGGGTTGCACCCACGCCGCGTGCCGCTTCTGTTCGCTGTACGACGGTCTGCGTTTCCGCACCTCGCCGCTCGGCGAGGTGGAGGCCGATCTGCGCATAGCGGCGCAGTGGCAGCCCCGGGCGCGCCGTGTGTTTCTGGTGGGGGCCAATCCGTTCGCGATGAGCTACGGCCGGCTGGTGAGGATCGTCGACCTGATTCACGACTATCTGCCCAAGGCCGGAAGCATAGGCATGTTCGCCCGTGTGGCCGACATACGCGGCAAGAGCGTGGATGAACTGCGCGATCTGCGTGCCCGCGGCGTGACGGGGCTGACGATAGGTGCCGAAACGGGCGACGACCCCTCGCTGGCATATATGAACAAAGGTAATTCGGCGGGCGACACCCTCAGGCAGTGCCGTAAGCTGGACGAGGCGGGGATCGACTATTATCTGACCTACATGACGGGGCTTGCAGGCGCAGGTGCCGGCGAGCGGGCGGCGCGGGCTACGGCCCGGCTGTTCAACTGTCTGCATCCCCGGATAATAGGCGTGGTGTCGCTGACGGTGTTCCCCGGGTCGGCGCTGTGGGACGACGTGCGGTCGGGCGCGTTCCGCGAGGCCGGCGAGAAGGAGCGTCTGAGGGAGTTGCGCACGTTCGTGGAGGAGCTGTCCATTCCCGTGACGCTGATGGCCAATACCGTGTCGAACACCGTTCCGCAGCTCGGCCGTCTGCCCGGGGACCGGGCGCGGCTGCTGCGCGAGTTGGACGAGGCGGCGGCCTGTGTGCCGGAGTCGGAGCTTGCGGCGCACCGTCGCTCCATCGTCCATTTGTAGCGGTCGCCGCCTTCGATTCTCCATCGTTGCGATGTCGCTGGAGCGGCTCCGTCCGCCGTCCGTCCGCGGCACTGGGCCCGGTCGCTGATTCGGCCCTCCCCTGAATCCGCTCCTTGAAGGGGCCTTCGGGGGAGGGCGCTCCGGATTCGGCGCGTTGTGTATATGATCGCGGCGGCATTTTGTCGTGTGTCGGGGCCGGAATATTTGATAATGACTGAAAAAATTCCGAAATTTGTTGTGCATTGCCGGATGCGCCGTCTGTCGTGTCGCGCCGTCGGGCTGTGCCGCAACCTTTTAGCTATATTTACAACCAGCCGGCCCGAACGCGGGCGGGTAAAAAACCGAATTCAATGAATACGATCGACAGAAGAGACTTCATCAGGAAAGTGGCCGTCGCCGCGGCATCGGCGGTGGCGGTGCCTGCCGCGGCTGCCGCAGGACGCGCGGAGGCGGCAGTGACGGATGCCGCAGAATCGGCCGCAGAGGCCCGCGGGCCGCAGAGCCGTCTGATAGTGCCCAAGGCCGGGGGACTGCCTATAACCGGTGCGTTTCTGGATGAGATCTCGCACGACATACCCCATCAGAACTGGGGCGAGAAGGAGTGGGATGCCGATTTCCGTTACATGAAGGAGATAGGTATCGACACCGTGATCGAGATCCGCTCGGGCTACCGCAAGTTCATCACCTATCCGTCGCCCTACCTGCTGAAGCGCGGATGCTACATGCCGTCGGTCGATCTGGTCGACATGTTCCTGCGTCTGGCCGACAAGTATGGCATGAAGTTCTACTTCGGACTCTACGATTCGGGCCGTTACTGGGACACGGGCGACATGTCGAGCGAGGTGGAGTGCAACAAGTATGTCATCGACGAGGTGTGGGAGATGTACGGCAGCCGTTACAAGAGTTTCGGCGGATGGTACATAAGCGGCGAGATAAGCCGCAGTACCAAGGGCGTCATCGGCGCTTTCCACGACATGGGCCGGCAGTGCAAGGATGTGTCGGGCGGACTGCCTACGTTCATATCGCCGTGGATCGACGGCAAGAAGGCCGTGTGGGCCGGATCGGGCGATCTGACCAAGGAGCAGGCCGTGTCGGTGGAGGAGCACGAGCGCGAGTGGGACGAGATATTCGACGGAATACACGACGTGGTGGATGCCTGCGCGTTTCAGGACGGACACATCGACTACGACGAGCTGGACGCATTCTTCGAGGTGAACAAGCGGCTGGCCGACAAATACGGCATGCAGTGCTGGACCAACGCCGAGTCGTTCGACCGCGACATGCCGATAAAGTTCCTGCCCATCAAGTTCGACAAGCTGCGCATGAAACTTGAGGCGGCCAAGCGCGCCGGATACGACAAGGCGATAACCTTCGAGTTCTCGCACTTCATGAGTCCGCAGTCGGCCTATCTTCAGGCCGGTCATCTTTACAACCGCTACAAGGAGTATTTCGACATAAAGTGACGGGACCATGAAAGCGGAACATTGCGCGGGCGGCGGCGCCGACATGGGTTACGTCGTCTTTCTTTCGGTGGTGGCCGCCATAGGCGGCATACTGTTCGGCTACGATACGGCCGTGGTGTCGGGTACGGTGTCGGGCGTGAAGGCCCAGTTCGCGCTCGACGCCATGCAGCAGGGGTGGTTCGTGGGCTGCGCGCTGGTGGGATCCATCGCCGGTGTGGCGGTGGCGGGAGTGCTGAGCGACCGTCTGGGGCGCAAGGTCACGATGCTCGTCGCGGCGGTGCTTTTCACCGTATCGGCCGCAGGGTGCGCCCTGTGCTCGGGCTTCGCGCAGCTGGTCGTCTACCGCATCGTGGGCGGAGTGGGCATAGGCGTGGTGTCGATCGTGTCGCCCATGTACATCTCGGAAGTGGCCGTGGCCCGGTGGCGCGGCACATTGGTGTCGCTCTATCAGCTGGCCATAACGGTGGGTTTTCTGGCGGCTTATCTGGTTAACTTCAGGATACTCGACTCGGCGGCCGGTGCGGTGTACGCGTCGCCGCTGATGCAGAGGATGTGGGTCACGGAGATGTGGCGCGGCATGCTCGGTGCCGAGACTCTGCCCGCGCTGCTCTTCTTCATCGTCATATTCTTCATTCCCGAGAGTCCGCGGTGGCTGCTTATGCGCGGCCGCGACGGCAGGGCCGTCGCCGTACTGCGCCGCATATACCGCTCGGAGGAGGCTGCCGACCGTCAGATCGGTACCGTGCGTGCCTCGGTGTCGGCTGCGACGGCCGGCGGCGTGCGTTCGCAGTGGCGCGAGATCATGGCGTCCGGCGGCATGCGCAGGGCACTGCTCGTGGGCGTGTGCATAGCCGTTCTCGGCCAGTTCATGGGGGTGAACGCCGTGCTGTACTACGGTCCGTCGATATTCGAGAATGCCGGCCTTTCGGGCGGCGACTCGCTGTTCTCGCAGGTGCTGGTGGGCGTGGTGAACATGCTTACGACGGTGCTGGCGCTGGCCATCATCGACCGTGTGGGCCGCAAACAGCTGGTATACTGGGGCGTGTCGGGCATGATAGTGTCGCTGCTGTGCATCGGCACGTATTTTCTCGCCGGTGCGGCCTTGGGACTGCCGGCCGTGTTCCTGCTGGTGTTCTTCCTCGCCTATGTGTTCTGCTGTGCGGTGTCGATATGCGCGGTGGTGTGGGTGCTGCTTTCGGAGATGTATCCCACGCGCGTGCGCGGGCTGGCCATGTCGGTGGCCGGATTCGCTCTGTGGGTGGGCACCTATCTCATCGGGCAGCTCACGCCGTGGATGCTGGAGAGGCTGACGCCCGCCGGCACGTTCTTTCTGTTCGCGGCCATGTGTGTGCCCTACATGCTCATCATATGGCGTGCGGTGCCGGAGACGACGGGACGCTCGCTGGAGGATATCGAGAGGTACTGGCGCGAAGGCCGTGCCGGTTTTTAGTGATGTGAAACGTAACTACGCATATTATTATGGATTTCAGGAAAATGGCCGACAAATACAGGTCGGAGCTGCTCGACAGCGTTCTGCCGTTCTGGCTGGAGCATTCGCAGGACAGGGAGTTCGGAGGTTATTTCTCGTGTCTGGGCCGCGATGGTGCGGTTTACGACACCGACAAGTTCGTATGGCTGCAGGGACGCGAGGTGTGGATGTTCGCAATGTTATATAATAAGGTGGAGAAGCGCCCCGAGTGGCTGGAGTGCGCCTTGCAGGGCGGCGAGTTCCTGCGGCGGTACGGCCACGACGGCGATTACAACTGGTACTTCTCGCTCACGCGCGAGGGGCGTCCGCTGATCGACCCCTACAACATCTTCTCCTACACGTTCGCCACGATGGCCTTCGCGCAGCTGGCCATAGCTTCGGGAAACGGGGAGTATGCGCACATAGCCAAGCGCACGTTCGACCGCATTCTGGAGAAACGCTCCAACCCCAAGGGGCACTGGAGCAAGGCGCATGCCGGAACGCGTCCGATGAAGGACTTCGCGCTGCCGATGATTCTGTGCAATCTGGCGCTGGAGATCGAGCAGCTGATCGACCGTGAGTTGATCGACGCGACCGTTGACGAGTGTCTGCACGAGGTGATGGAGGTGTTCTACCGTCCCGAGCTGGGGCTTATCGTCGAGAACGTGTCGGCAGCCGACGGGTCGCTTGTCGATTCGTTCGAGGGGCGGCTGATAAATCCCGGACATTCGCTCGAAGCCATGTGGTTCATCATGGATCTGGGCGTAAGGCTGGGCCGCCGCGATCTGATCGACAAGGCGGTGGCCGTCTCGCTGTCGACCATAGAGTACGGGTGGGACGAACGTTACGGCGGAATATTCTATTTCATGGACCGCCTCGGCCATCCCCAGCAGCAGCTGGAGTGGGACCAGAAACTGTGGTGGGTGCACATCGAGGCGGCCATTACGATGATAAAGGCCTACCGGCTTACCGGCAACCGCGAGTGCCTTGAGTGGTTCGGGCGGCTGGACGAATACATGTGGACGCACTTCAGGGACAGCGAGTATCCCGAGTGGTTCGGCTATCTCAACCGCCGCGGCGAGGTGCTGCTGCCGCTGAAGGGCGGAAAGTGGAAGGGGTGCTTCCATGTCCCGCGCGGCATGTACCAGATATGGCAGATACTGTCGCAGTGCGAGTGACGCATGCGGCCGGGCGGTGCGCGCATGGCCGGTGCCCGTACTGCTGTTTTTGACGGCAAGGCGCGACGGTCGGCCGGCGGAGGCGTGTTTTTTCGCCGAAAACGGTTACCTTTGCGGAGAAAGAGAGTGATATGGATATTTTGTATATTGTGACTGCCGCTGTGGCGGCTGTGGCGTGCCTCGTGCTGGTCGGCCGTCTTGCTGCGGCGCGGCGGCTGTTGGATCGGGCGCGGGCCGACGCCGTGCTGGCGGCCGAGAATCTGTCGCGGGCCGAGCAGGCCCGTTCCGAGGCCGTGGCGGCACGCATCGAGGCTGTGGCGGCGCGCGACAGCGAGCGGGCCCTGCGCGAGCGCGAACAGATGGCCCGCGTGAAGGCTGAGACCGAACTTGAGGCCGAACGCCGGGCCGCGGCCGAGAAGGTGCGTTCGCAGCAGGAGATGGAGGAGGCCCTGCGCGAGCAGTTCCGCGTGCTTGCGGGCGATGTGCTGGGCGAGCAGAGCCGCAGATTCAAGGAGGAGAACCGCGAGTCGATGGATGTGATACTGAAACCTTTCAAGGACAATATCCGCGACTTCCGCGAACGTGTCGAGACCATCTATTCGCGTCAGACCGAGCAGGGCGGCGAACTGCGCAACGAGTTGCAGCGGCTCATGGAGCTGAACCGGCGCATCACCACCGAGACGGTGAACCTGACGAACGCACTGAAGGGCAACTCGAAGGTGCAGGGCGACTG
>CAZFIN010000005.1:0-48798 GCA_964519525.1 uncultured Alistipes sp.
TGGTCTTGCCCGTGCCGGGGGCGCCGATCAGAACGATGTTCTTGATCTCTTTGGCTGAATAATTTTTCATATTGCAAGAAGTTTTAGGTTTTGCTGTTTGCGTTCGATTCATAAAGTTACGAAAAGTTTTTCAATATGCAAGCCGCATGCGTAAAAAATCGGCCGATATTGCATCGTGCGACGGAAGCGGAGCATAACTTGCGACCGGTTTCGTTATTTTTTACAGCAGTCTGACAACGGCTCCGCCGCCACGGCAGTAAGGCGGCCGGAGCACGGCGCGGCCGAATGGCGGAATGGCGCGCGATCGTGCGCAATGGCGGCAAATAGGGATGTGCGGCCGCGACAGCCGACCGTTTTTTGTGCTATTTTTGCACGGCATCCGATGACGACATTATATAAAGAGGAGCATTATGACGTGGACATTCATATTAAGGTTGGTCGTGGCCGGTCTTCTCGGGACGGCCGTAGGCATCGAACGCGAGTGGCGGGTGAAGGAGGCGGGGTTCAGAACCCATTTCCTCGTGTCGCTGGGCAGCGCGCTCTTCATGATCGTATCGCAGTGGGGATTCGAGGATTTTCTGGCCTCGCACGACGGACTGCGCCTCGACCCGAGCCGCGTGGCGGCTCAGGTGGTGAGCGGAATAGGCTTCATAGGCGCCGGCGCAATCATATTCCAGCGGCAGATCGTGCGCGGACTCACCACGGCGGCCAGCCTGTGGGCCATATCGGGCGTAGGCCTTGCCGCCGGAGCCGGAATGTACGGTGTGGCCGCGGCCGCTACGGTGCTGACGCTCGTGGGGCTCGAGGTGCTCAACCTGCTGTTCGGCAGTTTCAGCACCCACCGCACGCCGATAGTGTTCTCGACGCTCGACCGCGATGCCATAAACGCCGCACTGACATCGCTGCGCGGCGAGGGATTCGCCATCGTATCCTATGCGCTCGACCGCGAGCGTACCGCCGACGGCACGATCTACCGCGCCGATGTGCTGGTGCAGTCGCGGCGACGGCGCGACGACGATGCTCTGGTCGAACTGTTGCAGCGCGACCAGCGCATACTGGTCGAACGGATCTCCTGACCCGGCGGCGCGCAGGGCCGGGGCCGCAAAATATCATGATGGAATACGGATTGCGCGGGATCAGAAGGGATAGCCCACGCCGAAGTTGAGCGCGGTGTTCTTCCACTTGAAGTTGTGTATCCATTTCGATTCGTCCACACGGTTGGGACTGTAGATCTGAATACCCCAGTCCAGACGCAGGATGACGAACTTTATGTCCAGACGCAGACCCACGCCCGTATTGAATCCCAGCTGTTTGTAGAAGCGGTCGAACCGGAATATTCCGTCCTCGGGCACCTGCGACTTGTCCATGCCCAGATACCACACGTTGCCCAGATCGAGGAACGTGGCCCCGTGAAACATCCCCCACACCGGGAACCGCAGTTCGAGATTGGCCTCCAGACGCATGTCGCCCATCTGCACCGGATAGGGCGTGTCGACCGCGGGCGAACTTCCCGGGCCGAGAGTTCGGGGCGTCCATCCGCGCATGCTGTTGCTTCCGCCCACGTAGAACAGACGGTCGAACGGCAGGGCGCTCGAATTTCCGTAGGGCACGCCCACGCCCGCGAATATGCGGCCCGCCACGGCCGACTTCTCGCCCAGAACGATCTTGCGGCTCAGGCTTATGTCGCCGCGCACGTACTGCGAGTAGCGCACGCCGAGGATGTTGTAATATCCCTCGTCGGTCTTCTTCGAGAAGGCCCGCTCGAACAGATTGAGCAGATTGCCCGCCGACTCGAAGTTTATGCGCATCAGCGTGGCGTTGCCGCCCACGTGCTTGTTCTGGTTGTTGTAGACGTATGAGCCCGACAGCCCGACGATGGCCTGCGACAGGTAGCTCTGACGCAGATACTCGTTCTTGAGCGACTTGAAGAAGCCGTCGTCCATGTAGCCCACGTTTATCCAGTTGAGGTCGATGGGACGGATCTGGTAGTTGTAGCGGCCGTTCACACTGCGCCACGAATATGTCCACGTGACGCGCGAGAGGTCGCGCCGGTAATAGGGCCGGTCCTGATAGTTGAACGACAGTTCGACCTTGGTGCGCGGCATGTTGATCTTGCGGGTCGAGAGCCGGAACGGGAGTATGAAGCGCGGGAACGAGAGTCCGGCGGTGATGCCCAGCTCGTTGGCCTTGCGCCGCGAGGTGTTGGGCGCCTTCATGTATTCGTAGCCCACGGTGAAGGCCGTGTTGAGCGTCTCCACGCCGCGGAACAGATTGCGGTTCTGGTAGCCTATCGTGGCGTTCACGCCGTAGAAGCTCGACGTCGTGCTACCCTCCAGCTCGACGCTGAAGCCCTGCTTGAGCGTGGGCGACGCGAGTATGTAGCAGCGCAGCCGACCCTCGCGGATGTCCTCGAACCGGTCGGGAGTGTAGTGCGTGCGGCCCTCGCCGGCGTAGTGCGCGTAAAGCGTGTCGCCCTCGTCGCGCGGCAGCTCCTCGAATGCGATGCGTGCGCTCTTGAAATAACCCAGAGCCATTATCTCGTTGTAGGTGCGGTCGACCTGCGAGGCGTTGTAGACCGTGTTGGGCGCAAGCGGAATGGCCGTATGCAGCACCGCGGGCCGCACGTTGGGGCGCCCCTCGGTGATTATGTTCAGACCCTGATAGCTTACCGTGTCGAGCAGCGTGCTCGAATTGCGCTGCACGCGGTCGACCGTGGGGTTGTAGTCGGGCATGACGTTGATCTCGGAGATGCGGTACACGCGGTTGTTGTCCATCACGGCGCGGCCGCGCTCGTCGTATCCCGTGAGGTTGCGTTTCACGATCATGCGGATGCCCACCCTGCGGTCGCCGCCGAGCGTGTCGACGCGGTATTCGATGTTGTTGACCGAGAAGTTGTAGTAGCCGCGGTCGTTCAGATACTTGGCTATGCGTTCGCGCTCCCTGTCGAGCGTGGTGATGTCGAATATCTCGCCCACATGCAGCAGCGACGCCGTCGAATCGGCCTCGACCACCGGAGCCAGCAGCCGGTCGCGGAAGTCGTAGTCGATGCTGCTTATGCGGTAGGGTTCGCCCTGACGGGTGCGGTAGGTGACGTATGCGCGCTTGCGGCGGCGCGTGGTGTCGACGTCGTACTCCACCGACGACGAGTAGTAACCGCGCGAATCCATGTACGTTTTTAGGTTCTGGGCGCTCTTGTGCGTCAGCGACATGTCGAGCAGAACAGGCTCCTCGCCCACCTTGCGCTTGAAGTTGTTCCACCAGTTGGTCTTTTCGGGATTGGCCAGATCGTAGGCCCAGACGTAGAAGTTGGTGCCGAGGAAACGTTTGTTCGGGGTCTGGCGTATGTACTGCTCCAGCTGGGCGGCGCTTATGCGTTCGTCGCGGGGAACCTGCCCGTCGTCCTCGATGCTCACTTTCTGCAGAAAATACTCCCCCTCGGCGAGCCGGCGCGTGACGCTGCACGCCGAGCACAGAATGCTCAGCAGGGCCGCGACAACTGCAAGTTTTACGTTCGGACGCATCATTCGGCTTTTATTGGGCGTTGATACTCTGTGCGAAACGGTCGTAGGCCTCGGTCTCGGCGCCGCACTCGGCGGTGCGCGTCACCGACGTTATGCCCGAGTCGTCCCACTCCGCCGTGCCGTACCACTCGTAGGTGGCGTTTCCCGTCAGACGCGTGACGATGCGTCCGGCCTCCGCGTGGCACATGCACCGCACCATGCCGCCGCGGTTGTAGACCTCGACCGGCTCGTCGCCGCGGCACAGCCCCGTGAGCACAGATGCCGTGCAGCATGCCGTCATGGCCGTGCCGCACGAGAATGTTATGCCCGCTCCGCGTTCGTAGGTGGCGGCGAAGATGGCCTGATCGCCGCGCCGCTCGTAGAGGCTGACGTTTATTCCGCGCGGGAAATCATCCCTGAGCCGTGTCACGGCCTCGCCCATGCGCACCAGATCGTCCATGTCTATCCGCTCCGTGAGGGCCACTATGTGGGGGTTGCCCAGATTGAGCGCCGTGAACCGCAGCTCCCCGCTGAGCGAGGGGATGACGCCGGCCACGAAACGCCCGGCGCCGCGGGCGAATCCGAAGTCGGGGCTTGCCGTCCGCACCTCGATGTCGACGCCGTAGGCCGGCACCGACGGCGCCACAGGCACGGCGCGGCATACCGGATAGCGGCCGCCGCCCGAGAGGAGCGTGAACGATTCGCTGCGGAGATAACGCTCGTCGACCAGACGCGCCACGCAGCGTATTCCGTTGCCGCACATCTCGGCCTCCGATCCGTCGGGGTTGAACATCCGCATGGTGTAAATCCCCTGCGTGCGCACCACGTATAACACGCCGTCGCACCGCCCCGCCTCGGGGCGTGCGCATATCCCGCGCGCGAAAGCCGCCATGTCGGCGGGCACGGCGGCTCCGCCGGCCGTGAGGTCGATCATTATGAACTCGTTGCCCGAGCCGTGGCATTTTATGATGTCAGTAACCATTGCTGTACGTAATTAATGTGTCGGCGGCGCGCCGGGTCCGGCCGCTTTGCCGCGGCAGTCGTCCGCGGCGGTCGCCGACGCGGGTCCGCGCCCGGCGAAAGGCCGCATCACCGTCCCAAAAATACGAAGAATTCGTCCGACAAACAAATATATTTTCCGCCCGGGCCCTTTTCCAACGACCATGCGGACGAAATATGCGCCCGCGCGCCGGCCTTTGCCGAATTTTTGCTAATTTTACCGACCGAATCCGGCGCGGTGCCCGATTCGTTATCACTTGTTCGTCATGAAGGAAAAATTCATAATGGCCGGTTCCACGGCCCTGCACATAGCCGACTCGGGCAGCGGCGACCGCTGCGTGGTGCTGCTGCACGGTTATCTCGAATCAATGTACGTGTGGGACGACTTCACGCCCCTGCTCACCCCCTCGGTGCGCGTCATCACGCTCGACATTCCGGGGCACGGCATCTCGGAGGTGAAGGGCGAGGTGCACACCATGGAGATGATGGCCGCCACCGTGCGCGACATGCTCGACTCGCTGGGCATCGAACGCGCCACGCTGGTGGGCCACTCGATGGGCGGATATGTGTCGCTGGCCTTCTGCGCCGCCTATCCCGAGCGGCTGGACGGCATCGTGCTGCTCAGTTCGTCGCCCTATCCCGACGACGAGACCAAACGCGAGAACCGCCGCCGCGAGATAACGCTCGTGCGCGCCGGCAAGAAGGATGTGCTCGCCCGCGTGGCGCCCGAGACGGGCTTCGCCGAGGCCAACCGCCGCAGGCTGAAGGACTACATCGACGATCTGGTCGAGCAGGTGCACATCACCGAGGACGACGGCATCGTGGCGCTGCTGGGCGGCATGATCGCCCGCCGCGACCAGAACGAGATGCTGCGCGCCAGCAGCGTTCCGCAGCTGTTCATCCTCGGCCGGCACGACAACTACATTCCGATAGAGGCGGCGCAGCGCATCGTCGAGGCCAATCCGCAGGCCGGTGTGGTGTGGCTCGAGGAGTCGGGACACATGGGCTTCATCGAGGAGCCGGAGAAGACCGCCGGCGCCATACTCGACTTCGTGCTGAAACGCTGACCGCGGCGCCGCGGCTGCCCTCCCCCGGCGGGACGGCCACAGCCGCGGGACCCGCACGGTTATCGGAAAATGTAGATGTTCGAGTCGTATGACTTGAAGTCGAATATGTCGATCGGATTGGTGTAGTACTCCTCGGGGGCCTCGGCCAGCGCCGAGATTATCACGGCCCACTGGCGGAAATGGGTCACCCACTCATCCTTCGCACCTATGACGCTGGGCGAAACCGCCCAGTTGCAGTTGTAGAGATAGGCATACACGAATATCTTCAGTCCCAGCAGCCGGCAGTCGCCGCCGTCGTCGATGCGGAATATGTCATACGGATTTTCGGTCCGTTCCAGAATCCGCACAAGTTCCTCGTCCTGAATGTTCTCGGCCCACGCCCCGATCAACTCCTCGGGCACCGCGTTGCTCAACGCCTTGCCGTGCTGCGAATTGATGTAATCGGCGCCTGTCTGCAACCGCACCTGCGGTTCGAGCGACACGCGCACGGTGGCATCTATCTTCGTCAGCCGCACGAGTTTGGCAGTTTCGCATTTGCGGCGATAGGTGTCGATGAATATGTCGTTGGCATCCAGCCGCCTGATGTCGGGCGACTGGCTCTCGCCGAATATCACGCAGTCGCAGCGCGAACGGATGACATTAAGTATGTAGTTGTCGGGATTCTGCGACGTCTGCGGAATCTTGATGAACTTGTTGCGCGGCACGATGTCGTATATCGTGCGCCGCAGTATCGCGTCCAGTTTACCATCGGTCAGCTTCGGCATCATCATCGCTTCGTACTGCGCATGGCTCACTATCGGTATTATGGCTATATCGCGGTAGATGTTGGTGATGCACGCCAGCCGTTCGGCGAATTTCGCGTGCGACCACTCCTGAAACGGTATTATGAACTCCAGCGCATAGCCGTCGTCGTGCAGGCGGCTTATGTAGGTGTCGAACGCTTCGCGTGTCGGTTCGTCGTAGCGGAACGAACCCGCCAGACCGATAGTCAGTTTTTTCATATGGGGATAGTGTTTGAAGGTGATTTTTATTCTCGGCAGTTGTTTGTTATGGCTCCCGCAAACCGCCGCCCCCGAATGGCAAAAAAAAGAGGGCGCAGGTGCAGCCCCACTCACCGGCCTCACGAGCCTTCAACTGGTAGCTGTCCTTACGCCCGAGCCTGCCTATGGCCGATGGCCATAGGCATAGCAAGGGTTACAGACATATTTCACGCCAGTTGAAAACCTATTATAAATTCTATAATAGTCGCGAGTTTGTCGTTGGCATGAAGGTCTGTCTTAACCTTCATATAATATGTTTACGGCTATGTCGCCGTTCTTTTCCGCAAAGGTAGCATAATTTGTGTATTTGTGAGATTACCGATAGCAAATATAAGAAAAAACTTTATATATGCTAATACGCGTGGATTCACGTGTATGAAATTATTGTTTGCAGCTTTCTTTTGCACAAACCAAATATTGGTTTGTGCGTTACCTTTTGACCGGCAAAAGGTAACGCCAAAACCGGCGCGGTGAAACGATTCCGGGACCGTCCTCGGGACTGCGCGGAACCGGATGCCTTGCGGCACTTTTACTGCGTGAAAAGGTCTCCGGTTCTCGTTCGCTTCGTCCCTTCGGCCGCTCTTTTCCCGAAATCGTTCCTGCCGCGGAATTCGCTGACGCATGTATATTTTGCGGCTCCACGGAGCCGCGCGAGCCGCAGGCTACGGCTCACCCCTTACCAACCGAAATGGATTTAGACCATTCGCGTTCGCCCGTTCTGCGGTCCCCCGCAAACTGACGCCCGAACAGCAAAAAAGAGGGCGCAGGTGCAGCCCCACTCACCGGCCTCGCGAGCCTTAGTATGGTAGCTGTCCTTACGCCCAAACCTGCCCCGGCTTTGCGGGAACGTTCGTTTCCGCAAAGATACATAAATTTCGAAAGCCCCCGACCCGACAAACAAAAAGGCAAAGTTGCGCGCAGCCGTCTTTTTTCGTATATTTGCATAAACAACCCTGAAAAGCGACATGAAAAGACTGATAAATACCCTTTTGCCGGCGGCCGTGCGGCTGTCGTGCATCGCATCGCTCGTCGCCGCGATCCTCGCGGCGGGCTGTTCCAAGTCGGAAACCGACGAAAAAGGCGGCGTTACCGTCGCAATCGACGGCGGCCCCGTAATAGTGATCCCGCAGGACGAAAGCACCGATATATACTTCACGGTCACTCCGGCCTCGGCCGATTTCACCTACGGCAACGGCAACTACAATATCAAGCTGTGCTACGCCGCATCGAAAGGCACGGTCGCCGAAGCCTACATAGCCAACGTGAGCCCCGTCGGCAACGGACGCTACAAGGCCTCTCTGGCCGACCGCAACGGCAACAAGCGGTACCAGACCGACGTGTGTCTGTCCATCATCGTCTCCGGCAAGAACATCTACTATTCAGAGGCGTTCTGCATACAGAACAAGAACCTGCAGGCGGGCATATCGTCGGTCAGCTTTCTGAAGAAGAACAACCCGCAGCTCGACAAGGACATATACTGCGACTTCGACGAGGAGTCGGCCACCTTCACCGCCCGCTCGACCAAGATCACGCCTGCGATAATCGACGCCGGCGAGCTCGTGGCCACCTTCATCGCCAGCGGCACCGTCACGGTCGACGGCCGCAGGCAGGAGAGCGGCGTGACGGCCAACGACTTCACGCAGCCGCTTTCATACGTTTCGACTTCGGACGGCGGCGCGAAAAAGGAGTACACGGTAAGGTTCGTGAACTTCACCGGTCTGCCGGTGGTGTACGTCAACTCGTCGACGCATCTGACGCCAATCTACCGCGACATAACGTCGAAAACCGTGTGGAAAGGCGCGACGGTGAGCATCGACGGCAACGGCGCGTTCGACGACATGCCGGTCACCGACATACAGCTGCGCGGACGCGGCAACATAACGTGGGGCTGGAACAAGAAGGCGTTCAACATCAAGTTCGAGGAGCGCACCAAGGTGCTCGGCATGCCCAAGCACAAGCGGTGGATCATGCTGGCCAACTATGCCGACATAACCATGATGCGCAACGATGTGTCGTTCCACGTCTCGGAACTCACGTCGCTGGCGTGGACGCCCCACGGGCAGTTCGTCGAACTGGTGTACAACGGCCAGTACTCGGGCACGTACTATCTGGTCGAGCAGGTGCGAATCGACAAGAACCGAGTGGCCATCACCGAGATGCAGCCGACCGACTCCGACATAACGGGCGGCTATCTCGTGGAGATGGACTTCCACGACGACCCCACGCCCTACCAGTGGAAACCGTCGGTAAGCTGCCGCCAGAACGGCATATATCTGGTCAAGTCGCCCGACGAGAACGACATCACGACAGCGCAGTTCAACTACATAAAGGGATATATCCGCGATTTCGAGACGGCCATCATGGGCAACAAGCTATCCGATCCCGACGAGGGCTACCGGAAATACATCGACCCGCTGTCGTTCGTCGACTACTGGCTCATCTACGAGGTGTGCATCAACCACGAGATATGGAACCCGGGCAGTGTCTACGTCCACAAGGACCGCGGCGGCAAGCTGGTGGCCGGACCGGTGTGGGACTTCGACTACGGCACCTACAACTTCTCGTACAGCGAGGCGGCGCCGGCGGCCTACTCGCTCTATGTGAAGGATGCGATATGGTACAGGCATCTGTTCCGCGACCCCGAGATGAAGGCGCTGGCCAAACGCCGCTGGAGCGAGCTGAAGCCCGAACTGGAGAAGGTGCCCGACTACATCAGGCGGAAGGCCGAGTATCTGCGCTATGCCGCCGAGGAGAACCTGCGGCTGTGGCCCATGACCATCACCACCAACGGCGACGCCGATCTCACCTACGAACAGGCCGTGGAGAAGATGATCAGCGTATGGCAGAGCCGCATGCGCATCATCGACAACTGCATTGAAAGATGGTAGCGGGCAAGGTTCATGCCCTGCCCGCCGCCGTGCGTATCCGTCTGCGGCCGCAAAACCTGCCGGCCGCCTTATCTTAAGGTATCACTTGCCGAAGCTGCTGCCGGCACCGGCCCGTCAGCGGACCGCGCCGCCGATGCGTGCGCCGTTACAGCCACTTCACGCGCTCCTCGCCTTCGTAGGGCGGCAGCGGCGCGGGCCGGAAATCGGAGTAACCGAGCGCTATCACGCACAGTATGCCGTAGTTTTCGGGAATGGGCAGCAGATCGCGCAGATAGTCGTCGGCCTTGCGGCCGTCGGGCTGATCCTTCAGGCAGGGGCGGTCGTTGACATGCACCCAGCACGAGGCCAGACCCTCGTCGACGACGGCGAGTTGCAGCGTCGTGGCCGTTATGGCGCAGTTGTCGAGCCACAGATCGGCGGCATTGCGGTCGCCCGCCACAACTATCGCTGCGGGAGCGTCCTTGACGAACGCCGCGCCGTAGTCGCGCATACCGGCTATCTTTGCCAGCTGCACGGGATCCTGCACCACCATGAGCCGCGTCGAGCGCGTGTTGCGCGACGAGGGCGCCTGCAGGGCCATGTTCACGATCCGTTCCAGTTTCTCATGCTCCACCGCGCGCGGCAGGAATTTGCGCGTGCTGCGGCGGCTGTTAAGTATTTCTTTCAGTTCCATGACAATTATGTGTTAATTAACTCGTGCCGTGCATTCCACTCCCCTCGCTGCGGCGGGGAATGGCGATGCCGTTTCGTGCGCTCCGGCATCCGAATACAAAGGTAGCAAAATTTCCGCCGAACCGCACGATCGGCGGCCGGGAATCGCACGCGGCTGCCGCGGCGGAGCCGGCAAGGACGGCAGGGGCAGCGGCGATAGCGGGGCCGGAGGCGGCAAAACAGGCGAGGCGGCGGCGAGGCCGGCGGAGGCGGAAGCCGCTACTCGTAGCGCAGGGCGTCGATGGGGTTGAGCCGGCCGGCCTTGCGCGCAGGATACCACCCGAAGAACACGCCCGTCACGGTGCAGACGGCGAACGATATGACGATGGCGAAACCGTTGAATATGAACGGCCAGCCGATCAGCTTTATGATAAGCGACGCCAGCGACACGCCCAGCATCACGCCGATGAGTCCTCCGGCGACGGATATTATGACCGACTCGATGAGGAACTGCATGAGTATGTGGCGGCTTTTGGCGCCGATCGACATGCGCAGTCCTATCTCGCGCGTGCGTTCGGTCACCGAAACGTACATTATGTTCATTATGCCTATGCCGCCCACCACCAGCGATATTCCCGCTATGCACGACAGCACGAGGGTGAGTATGCCCAGAATCTCGTTGAGCGAGGCGAGCATCTCGGTCATCGACACCACCTCGAAGTCGTCCTCGTCGCCCTCGCGGATGCCGTGCCGCTCGCGCAGGATGCTCCGAATCTCGTCCACAGCGGCCGCCGACACCTCCTCGGAGCGGGCCGAGGCGTAGATGTTGTTGAGATAGTGCGCACCCGTCAGCCGCCGCTGCACGGTGGTGTAGGGGATGAATATGCGCTCGTCGTTCTCGCCGCCCTTCTCCTTGAGCGTACCGGTGACCTTCAGCGGCACCGACCCGAAACGTATGTCGCGGCCCACGGGGCTCTCGCCGTCGGGGAACAGCTTGCGGCATATCTCCGAACTTATGACGCACACCTTGGCGGCCGTGCGCACCTCGCCCGCGCCCCACATGGCGCCCTCGTCGATGCGGTAGTTCTCGATGGCGAGCTGCTGCTCGTTGCATCCCGTGGCCGTGACGGGCGTGTTGTTCGATCCCACGACGGCCTGATCCGAGGCGTAGACCATCGGCGAGACGTTCTGCACGTAGCTCGACTGGTTCATGATGGCCTCGTAGTCGGCCGCGCGCAGCCGCTGCAGATCGGACGCCGACGCGCGCACGCCCCCGCGCTGCCACGCCGGCCGGACTATTATCAGATTGGTGCCCATGCCGCCTATCTCCTCGCGGATGCTCTGTTTCTGGCTCTCGCCCAGAAACATCATGATTATGACCGACGACACGCCTATTATTATGCCGAGCATGGTCAGCAGGCACCGGGTCTTGTTGCTCGACAGCGCGCGCAAGGCTATCTGTATAAGATTGGCAAAATTCATCTCAGTCGTTTTTTTAATCCTCGGCGGGCAGCGACGCCAGCGTTTCGGCGGCCGACGCCACGGAGGGGTTCATGCGGTCCTCGATCACGCGGCCGTCGCGCAGGGTGATGTTACGCGACGAATAGAGCGCTATCTCGGGGTTGTGCGTGACGAATATTATCGTGCGCCCCATGGCGTTCAGACGCTGGAACAGGGTCAGTATCTCGAACGAGGTGCGCGAGTCGAGGTTGCCCGTGGCCTCGTCGGCCAGTATTATCACCGGATCGTTCACCAGCGCGCGGGCTATGGCCACACGCTGCTGCTGGCCGCCCGACATCTGGTTCGAGCGATGGTTCATGCGGTCGTGCAGTCCCACGTCGCACAGCGCCTGCTCGGCCCTGCGGCGGCGTTCGGCGCGGGAAACGCCGCTGTTGTATAGCAGCGGCAGCTCGACATTCTCGACGGCCGTGGTCTTCGGCAGCAGGTTGTAGGACTGGAACACGAATCCTATCTTGCGGTTGCGCAGCGTGGCGCGCTGGTTGCCGCTCATGCGGCGCACGGCCGCTCCGTCCAGATAGTATTCGCCGGCCGAGGGGACGTCCAGACACCCCAGCAGGTTCAGCAGCGTCGATTTTCCCGATCCGCTCGTACCCATTATGGTGACGAACTCGCCTTCGCGGATGGTGAACGACACCCCGCGCAGGGCATGCACCGTCTGGCTGCCCACACGGAAATCGCGGCGTATGTCGTCGACGCGTATTATCTCGTTTCTCTTCTCTTCGTTCATACGGGCCTCGCTTCGTTACATGGATATGCTCACCGAAACATCCGAGCCGCCCGGTCTGGCACCGGCCACGCCGACCACCACGTTGTCGCCCTCGGCCAGTCCGGTGACGATCTCGGTCTGGGCACCGTTGGTGATGCCGGTGCTCACCTCGCGCACCTCAAGCGTACCGTCGTCGAGCCGCAGGTAGACATGCACGGGCGGCAGCTCCTTCTTGCGCTTCTCGTCGATGTCGGCCGGCAGGAAACGCAGCGCACGCGCCGGCACCACGAACACACCGGGCTTCTCCAGCGTGTATATGGTGGCGTTGGCCGTCATGCCGGGTTTGAGTTTCAGGTCGGGATTGGGCACCTCGATCACCACCTCGTATGTCACCACGTTCGATGTGGTCGACGATTGCAGGCGCACCTGTTTCACCGTGCCCTCGAAGCGGTCGTCGATGTAGGCATCCACGCTGAACGACACGCGCTGCCCCTCGGCCACGGCGCCGATGTCGGCCTCGTCGACATTGGCCACCAGCTGCATCTGGCGCAGGTCGTTGGCAATGGTGAACAGCGTGGGGGTCGAGTAACCCGACGCCACGGTCTGACCCTCGTCGACGGCGCGGGCCAGCACCACGCCGCTGATGGGCGAGTAGATCTGCGTGTAGCCGAGGTTGATCTCGGCGCGCTGAAGCGCCAGCTTCGACTGGCGCCAGCTGCTCTCGGCCTTCAGGTACGCGTTCTCGGCATTGTCGTATTCGGTCTCCGAGATCAGCTCCTGCCCGAACAGCCTGCGCTGGCGTTCGTAGTTCTTTTTCTGAAGTCTGTAATCGAGTTCGGCCGCGCACAGCGACTCCTCGGCCACGGCCTTCTCGGCCTGCAGCGTCGACGGATCGAGCTGCGCGATGAGCTGACCCTGCTCGACCTCGGAGTTGAAGTCAACATATATCTTCGATATTATGCCCGACACCTGCGTGCCGACATCCACCTTGTTCAGCGGATTGACGGCACCCGTGGCGGTGACCGACATGGTTATGGTGTCGCGGACTACGGTCTGCGTCTCGTACTCCACTTCGGGGCCCTTGCGCCCGTGTCCGAAAAGGAGGGCGGCGGCGACTATGGCCACGGCCGCGACGATTATGCAAATGAGGCTTTTGTTCATCTTATTTCACGTTATGAATGGTTACACGTTTCGTTGTCCTGCCGCAGCGGTCACAGCGTTATGGGTTCGCCCTTGTAGAAGAGCAGTATCTTGGCCGCCAGCACGGCCTGATACTTGGCCTGAAGGCGGGCCGACAGAGCCGACAGATAGTTGTTCTTCTCGGTTATCAGCTCCACGGCATTGCTGTCGCCCTGCTCGAACGAGGCCTCGGCCAGACGGTAGCTCTCCTCGGCGTAGGCCAGTTTCTCGCCCGACGCGAGGAAGCTGGCCTGTGCGGCCGTTGCGTCGTGATGCAGCGATTCGATGGTGGCCAGCAGCTCCTTGCGGGCGCTGATGTTGTCGATCTGCGCCTGCCGCGTGCCCAGACGCGCGCGGCGCACCGAGGTGCGGGCGCTCCTGTTGTTGAATATGGGTACGTTGAGCGAAAGGCCCACGCTCTCGTTGAGTTTGTCCTTGAGCTGGCTGCCCATCGAGGCCGGAGTGCCCGACTGGTGGCCGGTCGACACATTGGCCGAAAGCGACACCTGCGGATAGAATCCCGCACGCGCGACCTTCTCGGCATACTGCGAGGCTTCGATCTGCACCTCGGCCGAGCGGGTCTCGGGCATGATAGCGACGGCCGCGGCGTAGACGTCGGCCACCGCAGGCAGCGCCTGCATCACCTCCCCGTCGCCGACTGCGGGGTCGGCCACCTCGAACCGGTCGCCGGGCTCGAGTTCGAGCAGCTGCTTGAGTTGCAGCGTGTACTGCGCCAGATTGTTCTCGGCCGTCGTGAGGTCGTACTGCGCCGCCGCCAGCTGCGAACGCATCTGCGCCACCTCGCCGCGGGCTACGGCACCCGCCTCGTGCATCTTCTGCGCGCGGTCGGCCTGACGCGCCGCCAGCTCGACGGCACGGCGGTTGACCTCCAGCGTCTCGCGGGCATAGAGCACCTGAAGATAGGCCTGCGTAACACTGACCGTCACCGAATTGGCGCTGCGCTCGACGGCCAGCCGGCTGCTCTCCAGCTGCTTCTGCTGCTGGCGTATGCTGTTGCGCATGCGGCCGCCCTGAAAGATGGCGGTGCTCGATCCGAATCCGTAGCTGCCTCCGTAGGAGAAGGTGCCGTCGGAGACGACCTCGCCGTAGTCGTTGATGAGCTTTATGGCACTCTGGTGCGACACGCTCTGCCCCGAGTTGAACGACAGCGTGGGATAACGCGCCGCCTTGGCGGCATCGAGTTCCGCCTCGCCCGTTGAAACCGCTATCTCGGCGCTGCGCACCTGAATGCTGTTGCTGCGGGCGTAATCTATGCACCGGCCGAGCGTCCACCCGTCCGGCGACTGTGACTGACCGGCGGCGGACTGTTCCGGTGCGCCGGAGCCGCTCTGTGCCGGGGCTGCATGGGCCACGGCCAGCGCGGCCGCGGCGAGCAGTAAATGTCGGAATGTGATTTTCTGCATCTTCGTCTGAGTCTGTTCTCTATAATTAGTCGCACGACGGCGGCAAAAATTACACGAACATACGACTTTATTGCGAAATCACAGTCATCAAACCCGTCCGCCGGCATGGCGTTACAGAACACCGGCGTTCCCTTTTAGGATATTACCACGCATTTTCGCCGCCCGCAACGGATTTTTCGCCACCGGACGGCGCGGATTCATACCTCGGTGGGGACGTAGGCCACATAATTTTTGAGGAACGGAAATATTCGCCCAATTTTGTGAAAGGTTCATGCCGGTCGGACGACCGGAGGCCATGCGGCGGACGGTGCATGCCGCGCCGCATCACCAAACTTTAAATCGCACACATGAAAATCGGAAAATTCATTCTCGCCTCGGCGGCGGCGCTCGCAATCGCGGGCAGCGCATCGGCCGGCGGCATCCTCACCAACACCAACCAGAGCGTGGCTTTCCTGCGCCACATCACCCGCGGCGTGACGCTCGATGCCGACGCACCCTACTACAATCCGGCCGGCACGGCCTTCATGGAGAACGGATGGATGCTGTCGCTCAATGCCCAGAGCGCATTCATGACCCGCACCACGGGCATGGATTACGCACCTTTCGCCATGAGCGCCTCGACTCCGGGCGTCGGCTCGCAGACTTTCGACGGAAAGATATGGTCGCCGTGCGTGCCCAACCTCCACGTCACCTACAAGCACAACCGCTGGGCGCTGTTTCTCTCGGCCGGCGTGTCGGGCGGCGGAGGCCGCGTGAAGTTCAACGAGGGACTTGGTTCGTTCGAACAGCAGTTCGCGGTGCTGCCCGCGGCCGTATCGGCCTTGGGACAGGCCTACGGACTGTCGGCGTCGCAGTACTCGATGCTCTGCTCGTTCCGCGGCATGACGATGAACATCTCGGGCCAGCTGGGCTTCGCCTACCGCCTCACCGACTGGCTTTCGGCCTCGGCCTCGGTGCGCCTGAACTACACGCGCAACAAATACGACGGTCACATCAACGACATCATGATCAACCCCTCGGCGCCGGCGCTCGGATTCGACGGCAGCATGATGCGCGCCGACGCGTTCCTCACCAAGATATCGGGACTGCTTCAGAGCATGAACCAGCCGCAGATGGCCGCAATGGCCGCGGCATACGCCGGACTCACCGAAGACAAATATGTCGACTGCGTGCAGAAGGGCTGGGGCGTGAACCCCGTCGTGGCGCTCTATTTCCGCAAGGACAGCTGGTCGGCAAGCGCCCGCTATGAGTTCCGCACGGCCATGACGCTCACCAACCACACCGAACGCGACGATCTGGGCGAGTCGGCCGGCAATGCCTATACCGACGGCGGCAAGACCCCCAACGATCTGCCGGCGCTGCTGACCCTCGCGGTGGGCAAGTCGTTCGCCGACGGACGTCTGCGCCTCACGGCCGAGTATCACTACTTTTTCGACAAGGACGCCCACATGGTAGGCGACAAGCAGACGCTCGTCGACGCCGGCACGGCCGAATACATGTTCGGAGCCGAGTACGATCTGTCGGAGAAGTTCCTCGTCAGCGCCGGTGTGCAGCGCACCGTATACAGCACGGCCGACGCCTACATGTCGGACACCAACCATGTGCTGAGCGCCACCTCGATAGGCCTCGGAGGCGCATGGAACATCAGCCGCAAGGTACGCCTCAACGCCGGTTACTTCATCTCGCTGTACGACAAGCGCACGGTGGACAGCACCGTCGCCACGCTGGCCGGCAACATCGACTGCCGGACGCTCTACAAACGCCGCAGCGGTGTTCTGGGCGTGGGCGTCGACCTCCGCTTCGGCCGCAACCGTTAGCCGCCCGGCGGCGCCCGCAGGAAACGGGAGCACGGCCGGTTGAAAAAGGACTCTTTTCGCAGAACTATATTTTATTGATTGCTGTCGCAGCCGTGCCCTTCGGGACACGGCTGTTATTTTATCCGCACAGACCGACGGCAGCGGATGCTCCTGCACACGGCCGCGGCCGTCTGGTCCCGGTCCCGACCGGAGTGACGGACGTCACATCCGGCCTTCGGCAGCACCGGCACGAACCGACAGTCTGTCAACCGGCGCCGCAGCGGCCGCGACAAGCGGACACAGAGCCCTCCCCGACAAAAAAACGCACCCCTTTCACGGGGTGCGTACGTTACGCCACTGAATTCAGGCAGGCATGCTGCCGCCCGAGCGGCAAGGTCACTCGCTCCTGTACACCTCGTCGCGCGGCAGCTGACGGGGCATGTCGGCCGTGGCGAGCACCATTATGGCCATGGCGGCCGCAGCCTGCTCCTGATACTCGGGTATGCTCTTCGAGTATGTGTCGCGCTCGGTGTGCCAGATCTCGCCGTAAGAGAAATTGTATCCCTTCACGTCGCGCCACTCGCCCATCTGCAGCGTGGGAACGCCCTCGACGGAGAACGAAGTCGAGTCGTTGCCGCCCAATCTTGTCGGTTTGGGACGGGGCGCAAGCTCCGTCACGGTGAAGTCGTAATCGGGGTAAAGCTCGCGTATCGGCGCCGCGGCCTTCTCGTACTCCTTCACCAGCGACGCGGGGGCCGCGAACGAGGTGTAGGGCATGGGGCCGCCGTCGCGGTTGAACATGTTCGATATGCGCGGCAACATGTCGGCATGAGCCTTCACCCACGCCTGCGAGCCCCACAGACCGAACTCCTCGCCGGCGAAGAGAATGAATATTATGGTACGGTCGGGTTTGGCCCCCGATGCGGCTATCATGCGCGCGGCCTCCATCACGGCAGCCGTACCCGAGCCGCAGTCGACGCCGCCCGTGGCCACGTCGTAGGCGTCGAGATGGGCGCCCACGATCACATATTCGTCGGGATGCTTCGCACCCTTGATCGTGGCTATGATGTTATGATAAGGCACGGGGCCTATCTTGAAGTGGTTGCGGATGTCGAACTCCAGCTCCACGTGGCGGCGCTCCTTGACCATCTTCTGTATGCGGGCGTACTGCTCCTCGTCGAGCAGGATGTCGGGCGTGGTGGGCAGACTGTCGAACGGAATGCGACCCAGCACCACGTTGCGGTCATACATGGCTGTGATGGGCACCGCGGCCGAACGGATGAATCCCAGCGCTCCGGCCTCGACCATCTCGGCGTAGAGAGGCGCTATGATATCCTTCTTCTCCATCTTCTGGCCATCCTCGCCGGCATGCTCGCGGTTGTATTTGTCGGCCTGCTCGTTATAGTCGAGCGCCTCGTGCCTTGCCTTGGTAGCCTCCTCGTTGTGAAACAGCGCCCAGCCGATGTTCTTGTTGTCCACCAGCACCCATGCTCCCTTTATGGTGCCCTTCATGCGGTCGAATTCGGCACGCGTACGCGGCTCGATCACCACATGTCCGCGCTGCACGCCGTGCGTGCCCGAGGTATAGGATGGCGTGGCGAAGTGCAGCACCATGTTCTCCTCGCCCGTCATGCGGCCCCACCATCCCGCGCGGTTGAATCCCACGGACATGGTGCCGGCCTCCTCCGTCTTGACGTCGTAGCCCCACTCGCTGAAGCTGCGCACGGCCCACTCGGCCGCGTTCTCGAATGCGTCGGAGCCGACGAGACGGCCGCCGAAGCGGTTGCACAGAATGTCGAGGTGCTGCATGGCGCGGTTGTCGTTGCGGGCCATGTCCATGATCTTCTTCACGGGTGCGCTCTGCGCGAAAGCTCCCGCGGGAAGCGCGAGAAGCAGCAGTGCCTGAATAAAAAATCGTTTCATACTTAGTCTGAGTTTTGTAGTGTTAATGCCGGCCCCGCAGGGACCGGACTATCTGTCATTCCGGGCCGTTCGCCGCACCGCAGCGCGGACCGCAGCACCGTTTTCTTTTGTCGGGCTCCATGTGCACGCCGACGAACGTGCGTTCGCCGTAGCGTCCGCGCAGCAGGCTCTCAATCTGCGATGCCTTGTCGTGCGCCTCGTCGAGCGTCGTCGTTCCGTCGATGCGGACATGCAGTTCTATGGCGTAATAGGCGCCTATGCGTCGCGTGCGCAGATTGTGTATGCCGCTCACGCCCTCGACCGCAGAGGCCGTGCGGAGAATCTCCTCCTCCACCTCGGCGGGCAGCGAACGTTCGGCGAGCTCGCCCAGCGACTCGCGCAGCAGACCGACGGCCACCTTTATTATGAACAGGCTCACCACGGCGGCCGCGACGGGGTCCAGCACCCGCCACTTGTCGCCCAGTAGCACGGCTCCGCCGATGCCCAGAGCCGTACCCACCGACGAAAAGGCGTCGCTGCGATGGTGCCACGCGTTGGCTACCACCGCGGGCGAATCGACCGCGCGTCCCACGTGTACGGTAATCCGGTAGCACACCTCCTTCAGCACGACGGAGGCCACGGCCACCCATAAGGCTATCGCGGAGGGAGCCGGCGGCAGGTCGCCCCGCACGGCGCGCACGATCCTCACCGCACCGTCGCGCAGCAGAAGGACACCCACGGCGAACAGCGTCAGGCCGATCAGCGCCGTGGCGACAGTCTCGTACTTACCGTAACCGTAGTCGTACTTCCCGTCCTTCGGGCGGTTCGACAGACGCACGAACAGCATCACGGTTATGTCGGTGGCGAAATCGGAGGCCGAATGCACCGCGTCGGCCACCATGGCCGCACTGTGCCCGACGATGCCGGCCGTGAATTTCAGAACGACGAGAAGCGCGTTCATCATGCTGCCCGCCAATGTCACGCGGTATATTCTCCTGACACGCGTATCCTGATCCATCGTTAGATTTTTTGTACTTTGAAAGCCCGGCTTGACCGGGCTTTCAAGTATCGTCTGACAAGTCGTCTCATCCGCCGCAGTCCGTCAGAAGACAGCGTCGGAACCGTACGGTCCGCACTGCTGCGGCCGCAGCACCTCCCCACACGGTCCGGACCGTGCAAGCACAGGCATCCGGCCCGCCGGAAAGGAGGCCTTACTTGATCTGCTTCTGCCAGATCAGGGCCGACGAACCCAGAATGGCGGCGTTCTTGCCCTCGATGCCCGACGGCAGGAGCTTCACCTTGTTCTTGAACGTGGCCATCATGTTCTCCTCCATGTACCACTTGGTAGGCTCGAAGATGTACTTGCCCGCCTTGGCCAGTCCGCCGAAGAGGATTATGGCCTCGGGCGACGTGGTGGCCATCAGGTCGGCCAGCGCCTTGCCCAGCACCTCGCCGGTGTAACGGAATGCCTCGAGAGCTATGGCGTCGCCCTTGTCGGCCGCCACCGACAGCATGACTGCCTCGAACTTCGAATAGGGGATGTCGCGCAGCTCGCTGTCGTTGCTCATCTTGGCCATAAGCTCGAAAGCCGTGCGCTTGATGCCGGTCGCCGAGGCGTATGCCTCCAGACAGCCCTTGCGGCCGCAGCCGCAGTCGCGGCCGTACACGCGGCTGTCGACGGCTATGTGGCCGTACTCGCCCGCGAAACCGTCATGGCCGTAAATCAGCTCGCCGTTGCTGACGATGCCCGAGCCCAGACCGGTACCCAGCGTGATGACGACGAAATCCTTCATGCCCTTGGCGTTGCCGAACACCATCTCGCCGATTGCGGCGGCGTTGGCGTCGTTGGTGATGGCCACGTCCACACCCGGGAACGAAGCCTTGATGTCGTCGACGAAGTGGAACATGCGGCGCGACTCGTCGGGATTCTCCTCGTTGTCGCGGAACTTCCACAGGTTGGCCGGAGCCTCGATCATGCCCGTATGGTAGTTGGCGTTGGGCGCGCCGATGCCTATTCCGATGAGTTCGAAATCGAACGACACGCTGCCGATCAGCGCGTGCATGGCCTCGCACAATGCGTCGACATAGGCGCGGTAGTCGTCGAATTTCTTGTATCGTTCGGTCGATATGGCCGATTCGCAGAATATGGTGCCGTCTTCATCGACCAGTCCGAACGCCGTGTTGGTACCGCCGATGTCGATACCCATTGCCAGTTTTTTCATAGTGTCATGTAGTTTATGGTTATTAAAATCGTAGAGTCTTCCACGTGCGGTTTGTTTGGTCAAAGTTAAACATAAAATTCTTTTTCTTCAAACTTTTTCCTAAATTTGGGGCACGAAGAGTTAAATTCAACTACCCATCCGATGAGAAACAACGAAGAGATTCTGACCGTTTTCGAAAAGTATCTTGCGCAGATACAGCTGCCCGAGGAGCCGCAGAGGCTCTACGAGCCGATCATATACTCGATGTCGGGCGGCGGCAAACGCATACGCCCCACCCTTCTGCTGCTGTGCTGCGAGGCTTTCGGAGGCGACGCCGCGCAGGCGCTTCCGGCCGCGGCCGCGGTGGAGATGTTCCACAACTTCACGCTGCTGCACGACGACATAATGGACAATGCGGCCGTGCGGCGCGGCAAGCCGTCGGTATTCTCGCGCTGGGGCGAGAATGTGGCCATACTGTCGGGCGACGCCATGATGATATACTCCTACCGTCTGCTGCGCAGCGTGCCGGCCGAGAAACTGCCGCGCATAATGGAGATATTCTCGTCGATGGCCCTTCAGGTGTGCGAGGGACAGCAGTACGACATGGACTTCGAGGAGCGCCGCAAGGTGTCGGTGGTCGACTACATGCACATGATCGAGCTGAAGACCTCGGTGCTGCTGGGCGGTGCCGCCATGATAGGCGCCGTGCTGGGCGAGGCGTCGGAGGAGGACTGCCGCAGGATATACCGCTACGCTCTGGAGCTGGGCCTCGCGTTTCAGCTGCAGGACGACCTGCTGGACAGCTACGGCACCGAGCAGGAGCTGGGCAAGAAGATCGGCGGCGACATACTCGAAGGCAAGAAGACGTGCCTCATGCTGCACGCCATGAGCCGCGCCACCGAGCCCGACCGCGACATACTGCGCCACACATGCGCCGACTCCTCGCTCACCGACCGGCAGAAGATCGACCGCGTGAAGGAGGTGTACGACCGCTACGACGTGCCCCGCACCGTCAACCAGCAGATATCGCTGCGCTTCGAGCGCGCGCTGTCGATACTCGACACGCTCGACATTCCGGCCGAACGCACGGAGCATCTGCGCGTGTTCGCACGCAACCTGATGGGAAGAAAGAAATAAGACGCGGCACAACCTTGCGGTTCGCAGAACCGTGCGGCCCGCAGAACCGGCCCGCGATAGCCCGCCGGAGCAGACACCGGTCCACGCCGGAGCCTCGCATGCTGCGGCCGGACGACCAACGACACAACGACATGGACATAAGCATAAAACGTTCCGACATAGAGATCATGGCCCCCGTGGGCTGTTACGAGTCGCTGCACGCGGCCATCGCGGCGGGCGCCGACGCCATATATTTCGGCGTGGGTGTGCTCAACATGCGCGCACGCTCGTCGGTGAACTTCACGCTGGACGATCTGGCGCAGATCGTGCGCACGGCACACGCCGCCGGCGTGAAGACCTACCTGACGGTGAACACCGTGCTCTACGACGACGAGATGGGCGACATGTGCGCCGTCATCGACCGCGCGGCCGAGGAGGGTGTCGACGCCGTGATAGCATCCGACATAGCGGCCATACTCTACGCCCGCCGCACGGGCATGGAGGTGCACATCTCCACACAGTGCAACATATCGAACGCCGAAGCCGTGAAATTCTACTCGCAGTGGGCCGACGTGGTGGTGCTGGCGCGGGAATTGAGTCTGGAACAGATCGGGCACATCGCCCGCCAGATCGAGGCCAACGGCATCACGGGACCGAAGGGCGAGCCTGTACGCATCGAGATGTTCGCGCACGGCGCGCTGTGCATGTCGATCTCGGGCAAATGCTACCTGAGCGAGCACGAGGAGGGCTGCTCGGCCAACCGCGGCGCATGCCGCCAGATATGCCGCCGCAAGTACACCATCACCGACATGCAGTCGGGGCGCGAACTGGCCGTCGACGGCCGCTACGTGCTATCGCCCAAGGATCTGTGCACCGTCGATTTTCTCGACCGCTTCATCGGCGCGGGCGTGCGGGTGCTCAAGATCGAGGGCCGCGCGCGCGGTCCCGAGTACGTGAAACGCGTGGTCGAGTGCTACGACGGGGCGCTGCGCGCCATGGAGTGCGGACGCTACACGCCCGAGTATGCCGCCGGCCTCAAGCAGCGGCTGGCCACGGTGTTCAACCGCGGCTTCTGGGAGGGCTACTACGCCGGACGGCCCGTGGCCGAGCACAGCGAACACTACGGATCGGCCGCTACGGAACGCAAGGTCTACGTGGGCAAGGTGACCAACTTCTTCAAGAAGATAAGCGTGGCCGAGGTGCTGGTGGAGGCCGCACCGCTGGCCGAGGGAGACTCGCTGATATGGACGGGCGAGACCACGGGTGCGGTGGAGCAGCGCGCCGAGGGGCTGACGCTCGACGAGAGGATCGTGGCCGAGGTGCCGCAGGGACGCTACTGCTCGATACGCACTCCGCAGCTTCTGCGGCGCGGCGACAAACTGTACAAGATGGTTCGGAATTGACCTTTATTTTAGACAACGGAAAACCAAAAATACTATAAACCTATGTTTACAGCCGACATTTACGCGAAGCGGCGCGCGGAACTCCGCCGCAGGATCGGCAGCGGTCTGATCCTTCTCCCGGGCAACGTCGAGTCGCCCATGAACTACCCCAACAACGCCTACAACTTCCGGCAGGACTCAACGTTCCTCTACTTCTTCGGCCACAACGTGCCGATGCTGGCGGGCGTGATCGACGCCGACTCGGGCGAGGAGGTGCTCTACGGCGACGACTTCACCGTGGACGACATAATATGGATGGGTCCGCAGGCCACCATACGCGACCTCGCGGCCGAGGTGGGCGTGGCCGCGGCGAAGCCCATGGCCGCACTGGCCGCCGACGTGCGACGCGCCATCGCGCAGGGCCGCACGGTGCACTACCTGCCGCCCTACCGCGGCGAAACGAAGCTGCTGCTCTGCGACCTGCTGGGCATCGCCCCGGGCATGCTGCACGACCGCAAGTCGCTCGACCTGCTCTTCGCCGTGGCCGAGATGCGCGAGAGCAAGGGCGCGGAGGAGATAGCCGCGCTCGAGGAGGCGTTCGACATAGGCTACCGCATGCACACCACGGCCATGCGCATGACCCGCGCCGGACGCACCGAGCACGAGATAGCAGGCGCGGTGGACGGCGTGGCCCTCGCCTACGGCACGGGCGTGTCGTTCTCGACCATCCTGTCGCAGCACGGCGAGGTGCTGCACAACCACGACCACACGGGTACGCTGACCGACGGACGTCTGCTGCTGTGCGACGCCGGCGGCGAGCACGCGAACAACTACGTGTCGGACCACACGCGAACGTTCCCCGTCAGCGGCCGTTTCACGCAGAAGCAGAAGGACATCTACAACATAGTTCTGGCGGCGCACGATGCTGCCGAGGCGGCGCTGCACGCCGGCATGATGTACTCGGAGTATTCCGACGCGGCGTTCCGCACCATCATCGAGGGGCTGAAGGCGCTCGATCTGGTGCGCGGTTCGGTCGACGACGCTCTGGCCGCCGGCGCAGGATTCCTCTTCATGCCTCACGGACTGGGCCACGGCATAGGTCTCGACGTGCACGACTGCGAGAACATCGGCGAGCGCAGCTTCGCGTTCGACGAGTTCGCCGAGCGCGCCAAGGCCTCGGCGTGCTGCATCACCCGAGCATGGTGGCGCCTGCGCGAGGGCACGGTGCTGTCGGACGAGCCGGGCATATACTTCGTGCCGGCGCTTATCGACAAGTTCCGCGCCGAGGGCAAGTGCAAGGGCATAGTGAACTACGACAAGCTCGACGAGTACCGCGACTTCGGCGGAATACGCCTCGAGGACGATCTGATCGTGACGGCCGGCGGCTCGCGCCGTGTGGGCGGCGGGCGCAAGATACCCATCACCGTCGAGGAGGTGGAGGCCACCGTCGGCCGCGAGTAAAAACGCACGACTACGGCCGGCCATGAGTCACGGAACCATATTTCTGTTTCCCACGTGTGCGGAGGCCGCAGGTCTCCGCACACGCCGTCCCGACGCCGAGTGGTACGAGATAGGCGTGGGCATGGCCGAGGCGGGAGCACGCGCCGCGCAGTGCATAGCGGCGACGGGATGCCGCCGCGCGGTGCTGTGCGGAATCGCCGGTTCGGTCGGCGGCACGCTTCCGGACGGCACGGTCGCGGAGGTGGTCGCCGACGCCGTGGCCGGCCTGCCCGAAGCATATGCCGTCAGCTACCGGCTGCCGCGCGCAACGGCGCTGCCGCCCGTGCGCTCGCTCACGGTGAGCCGAACGGGTGACGCGCTGCCCTATGCCGACGTAGGCGCCGGGGACGCCGGAAACACCGCCGTAAGCGCCGGCGGGGAGATGCCGCTCGTGGAGCAGATGGAGGGTGCCGCCGTGGCGGCGGCGTGCAGGGCTTTCGGCGTGGAGCTGGTGCATCTGCGCGCCATATCGAACCGCGTGGGAGCATCGCGCGCCGAGTGGCATACGGCCGAGGCCGTGGAGGCGCTGGGCCGCTGGGCCGCGAGACTGGCCGGGGAGGCCGACGCACACAACGCGAGGGACGCGAAAGCGGCGGCCGACGACATACGGCATCCATTGACAAACAGTTTTACATCGACTATATGAAAAAGTACATCATCTATCTGCTGGCGGTGGTGATAGCCATAACGCTGCTGTTCTACCTGCGCGACAACATCGGCTTCTGGCTGTCGCGCATGGGCACCTACATGATAATCATCGGCGTGACGTTCCTCGCCGGCTGGCTGCTCGGCCGTCTGGGCGCACGCGACAAGTACCGGAAGCGAATCGACGAGATGCAGAAACGCATCGACGAGCTGGAAAGGTAAGACGCGCGTCCGACACACACGAAACCACACACACCCAAAAACACCTGTCACGATGAAGATACTCGCACGAATACTCGCCGCCGCCGTGCTGCTGGCGGCGCTGTCAGGCCCGGCCGCGGCGGCCGGCAAAGGCCGCAGTTCGATAACACCCGCACATCTCACGTGCGAATATGCCGCCGAACCGCTGATCGACGTGGCGGAGCCGCGTTTGGCATGGATCGACCTCAACCCCTCGGGACGGCAGGGCGCGGCACAGACGGCCTACCGCATACGCGCGGCCATGTCGCCCGACGGATTCGGCTCGCCCGTGTGGGACACGGGACGCGTGGAGTCGGCCGAGTCGGCATTCATACCCTACGGCGGACCGGCGCTGCGGTCGCGCACCGACTACTGGTGGCAGGTGATGGTGTGGGACGAGGCGGGACGCGCCTCGCAGTGGAGCGAACCTGCATGCTGGCACACCGGAATACTGTCGGCCGACGAGTGGCGCGGCGAGTGGATCGGCGCGCCGTGGCAGGACGAGGAGTCGTACGACATAACGGGCAGCCGCGAGGTGGAGCCGGCCCCGCTGCTCCGCCGCGAGTTCACGGTGGCCAAACCCGTGCGGTCGGCACGGTTCTACGGCACGGGGTTAGGATGGTTCGAGCTGTACGTGAACGGCAGCCGTGCGGGCGACGAATACTTCGCGCCCAACCAGACCAACTACGACCGCCGCCCGAAGCTGTCGACGCGCGGCATAGTGGTGACCGATCCGTTCGAGGAGTACACCGTGATGTACGTGAGCTACGACGTGACCGCCCTCCTGCGCGAGGGCCGCAACGCCGTGGGCGCCATACTCGGCAACGGGTTCTACGACGTGGTGGAGTACTGGCCAGCGATGGGTTACGGCACGCCGCGGTTCATGGGGCAGATCGAGATCGAATACGAGGACGGCACCCGCGAGACGGTGGCGTCGGACACGTCGTGGCGCGCCGAACGCAGCGCCATAGTAAGCGATCAGGTCTTTCTGGGCGAGCACTACGACGCCCGGCGCGAACACGACGGCTGGGCCGAGGCGGGTTACGACGACTCGTCGTGGCAGGCTGCCGCCACGAAGCGCAGGCCGTGCGGCAAGCTCGTCGCGCAGAACGGGCCGGCCGACCGCATCACCCGGCGTTACGATCCCGTGAAGATCGGGAAAACCGAGTCGGGCGCCATCCGCGTCACGTTCCCCGAGGAGGTGTCGGGATGGGTGGCGCTCAAGAACATCGCGGCGGCCGAGGGACAGCGCATCGACATAAAATACATCTGCGAGTCACCTGTGGGCACCAACTCCTACACGGCACGCGGCACGGGCGACGAGTCGTACCATGCACGGTTCACGTGGTTCGTGTTCTCGGAGGTCGAGATCACGGGACTCGACGAACTGCGCCCCGGGCAGGTGGAGGCGCATGCCGTGAACTCCGACGTGGCCGAAGCAGGCAGTTTCACCACCTCGAACGGACTGATAAACCGGATCAACGCCATATGGCAGCGCAGCCAGCTCGACAACATGCACGGCGCCGTGGCCAGCGACTGCCCCCACCGCGAGCGTTCGCCCTACACGGGCGACGGTCAGGTGGCGTGCGTGACGGTGATGCACAACTTCGCCGCGCAGACGTTCTACAACAAGTGGCTGCGCGACATACGCGGCGCGCAGACTCCGGGCGGATACGTGCCCAACTCGGCGCCGTGGCAGCCCGGATGCGGCGGCGGTGTGGGCTGGGGCGCGGCCATGGAGATCATGCCGTGGGAGTTCTACCGCCACTACGGCGACCGTCGCGTGCTGGAACAGAACTTCGACGCCATGCTACGCCACGTGCGCTGGATGTGCTCGTGGGTCGACGACGAGACGGGAATCATGCTGGCGCACGACGTGCAGCAGTGGAAAAATCTGGGCGACTGGCTGCCGCCGCGCGAGCTGCCGCGCACCGAGCTGGTGCACACCTTCTTTCTGTGGCAGTGCGCCGACATTGCGGCACGCACCGCCGGAATACTCGGCCGCGGGGATGATGCAGCAGCTCTCGGCGCCGTGCGCGACCGCACGGCCGAGGCGTTCCACCGCGCATTCTACGACCCGGCGACGGGGTCCTACGGCAAGTACGGCAGCAACGTGCTGGCGCTGCGCATGGGTGTGCCCGAGGAGCGCCGCGCAAGCGTGGTGAAGGCGCTGCGCGACAACATAGCCGAGTGCGGCGACCATCTCGACACGGGGATCGTCGGCACGCGCTATCTGTTCGAGGTGCTGTGCGACAACGGCATGGCCGATCTGGCCTACACGATAATCAACCAGCGCGACTTCCCCGGCTTCGGCTGGTGGATCGAGCAGGGCGCGACCGTCACGTGGGAGAACTGGAACGGCAACGATTCGCACAACCACCCCATGTTCGGCGGCGGCATAGGCTGGTTCTACCGCGATCTGGCAGGTCTGCGGGCCGCGGACGCCGGATTCCGCAGCTTCGACGTGCGGCCCGTCACACCCGCGGGGCTCGACTGGGTGGACTATTCGCACGACACCACCTACGGCCGCATAGGCATACGCTGGGAGCGCCGCAAGGGCCGGTTCGCAATGCGGTGCACGGTGCCCGTGGGCACGACGGCCACGGTGTGGGTGCCTTTCACCGGCACGCCGCCGAAGATAAAGGAGAGCGCCACGGTGCGCAGCCGCGGCACGAGCGGCGGATATGCGCTCTACGAGGTGGGCGCGGGTGAGTATCTGTTCAAATCGGAAATGGACTGATTTATGGAAAACACCGTTCTGAAACTAAGCATATCGCCGTGTCCGAACGACACGTTCATGTTCCACGCCATGCTCGACGGACGCATCGACACCGAGGGGCTGCGCTTCGACGTGGAGTACCGCGACATCGAGGAGCTGAACCGCGGCGTGGCCGCGGGGAGGCCCGACGTGAGCAAGATAAGCTGCGCGGTGCTGCCGGCGATAACCGCCGCGTACCGGATGTCGGACAGCGGTGCGGCACTCGGACGCGGCAACGGGCCGCTGCTCGTGCGGCGCGCCGGCGAAAAGTCGCCGATAAGGCGCGTGGCCGTTCCCGGGCTGCACACCACGGCCAACGCCTTGGTCGCACGGCTCTTTCCCCAAATCGACGAGCGCGTGCCGCTGCTCTTCTCCGAGATTGCCGGAGCCGTGGAACGCGGCGGATTCGACGCGGGGGTTCTGATCCACGAGGGGCGGTTCGTCTATGCCCGCCGCCGGCTGGAGCTGGTGGCCGATCTGGGACTGGAATGGGAGGCACGCACCGGACTGCCGCTGCCGCTGGGCGGCATAGCCGTGCGGCGGTCGCTGCCCGCGGATGTGTTCGGACGCTTCGAAAGAGCGCTGCGGCGCAGCATCGAATATGCCTTCGCCAATCCATCGGCATCGCGCGATTACGTGAAGTCCCACGCGCAGGAGCTCGACGACGAGGTAATAGACAAACACATAGCGCTTTTCGTCAACGATTTCTCGCTCACGCTCGGCCATGGCGGACGCGCCGCCATGACGGCACTGACGGGACTGGACGAGTTCTGACGCCGGCTTTCGGACCGAAAAGTTTTTCTGCCATATCAATATGACTTTTTGTTGTACGGCGCACGGCCCGGATTGATATATCTTTGCCGGCGATAACGATTCGCACGACGAATCAAGTGTTTAGAATCAGAAAAACCCGAACTTATGGAAGAAGCACGCTTCAAAGCAGCTGTGGGACGTTTCTTGGAGGCCCTGTCCAACGACGCCGACTTTTGCGGCACGATAGCCAAGCAACCGGCCGAGATTCAGGATTATATCATCGATATGGCCACATACGGATTCTACTGCGGATGGCAATCCGAAAAACAGTAGCCCCTCCGGAGCTGAAAGCACACGGCGGACCGCGACGACTGCGGTCCGCCGTTTAGTTACGAAACCGGCCGCGCACCGGGCGCAGCGCAACCGGCCGGCGTCACTCGCCGTAGAGGTCGATGTATTCGTAGCTGTTGCCGACGGCCTCCAGAAAACGGGCGAACATCGGCTGCGCGATAACCACCGTGGCGGTGTTGTCGTTGGGATGGAAACTCAGGCTCGGCGCCGCAAGCAGGTTGCGGTCGAGAAACAGGTGCACGTGGTTCTCCGCATCGTTTATCAGGCCGAACGGCGACACCGACCCGGGACGCAACCCCAGATAACGCTCCATGCGCTGCTCCGAGGCGAACGACAGTTTGCCCTGACGCAGCCGGTGCTCCAGATCGTGAATGGCCAGCGTGCGGTCGCCGTCGAACACGACCAGATAGTGGCGGTTGCCCTTGTGGTTGCGGAAAAACAGATTCTTGCAGTGTTTCGAGCCGTCGGCCCGCCAGTAGCGGCGCGCGATCTCGATGGTAGGGGCCTCGGGATGCTCGTAGACCTCGTACCCTATGCCGTGCGCGTCGAGAAACGAGAACACCCTCCCGCGACGCGATTCGTTGCCACAGTCCATACTCTCCTCCTCCCTGCTATTTCGACTGAATGCCGAGCACTCCCATGCGGTCCCGCGCCCACTCGCCCTGCGCGCGCAGGGTCTGCTCCACGATGTCGCGCACGGCGCCGTGACCGCCGCAGAACTCCGACACGTAGCGCGAGGCCTCGATCACTTCGCTGCACGCATCGGCCGGACACACGGGTATGCCCACATGCTGCATGCACTCCAGATCGGGGATGTCGTCGCCCATGTAGATCGTGTCGGCGGCCTCGATGCCGTACTCGGCGAAAAATTCGTTCAGGGCGGCGATCTTGTCCATGCAGTTGAGATACATCTTCGTCACCCCCAGACGCTCCAGACGCGAACGCAGCAGATCGCCGTGGCCGCCCGATATGATGCACACCCTGTATCCGCGGCGCACGGCGTAGGCTATGGCGTAGCCGTCCTTGGCGTTGTACTTGCGGATGAAGTCGCGGCCGCCCTCTATGGGCATTATGCCGCCGTCGGTCATCACCCCGTCGACGTCGAACACGAAGGCTCGCGTGCGGGCTATATCTTCCTTGAAGTTTCCCATATGTATTCTGTTAAAAGTCGGTAGATCTCGCGCTGACGCGGCGACGCCTCCAGCATCAGCATGTGGCGCTCGGCCACGGCACGGTCGCCGCGCACGGCCGGTCCCGTCTGCACGCGCCGCGGATCGGACGCGTCGGCGGCCTTGCGTGCCGTCTCGGCGATGAGCGGCCGAAGCACATCGAACGGCAATCCCTCGCTGCTGTCGAGCCACTCGGCAGCCATGCAGTAGAGGGCATTCACGAAGTTGCAGCCCAGCACGCCGGCCAGATGTATGGCCCGCCGCCGCTGCGACGAGGCGTGCTCCACGCGGCGGCTCAGCAGACGGGCGAACCCGCCGATGCGCCGTTCGGTAACGGCATCGGAGCCTTCGACGAACAGCGGCACCTCCGAGAAGTCGGTCCGGCGTCCCGCAGTGAATGTCTGGAACGGATAGAGAACGCCGTATGCGCCCTCCGCGCCGTCGCCGCGGCGCAGTACGCCGGCCTCCACACTGCCCGCCGTATGCACCACGACAGCCCCCTCGCATGTGCGCAGCGCCGCCGCGACCTCGCCTACGGCACGGTCGCTCACGGCTATTATGTAAAAATCGGCATCGGCCGCACGGCCGAAATCGTCGCACCACGCACAGCCGGCCGCGGCGGCTATCGCCGAGGCGCGCGCGGCGTTGCGGGCCACGATCTGAACCATCGCGGCGCCGTCGCAGCCGGCCACGGCCAGCGCAATGGCCTCGGCCACGTTGCCGCTGCCGACGACCACCGTGCGGACGGGTCGTTTATCGTAACTTGTCACCATCTGTCAGTTCGGTAATTTTAACGTTGTAAGGACTCCGGCGCACAGCCTCCTTGAGCCGGTCGACCACGCCGTCGCAGCCGTGCAACCCGCATCCGCCGTCCGACACGGACGCCCCGTCCCCCGAAGCGCGGCTGTCCACCGCCTCAAGAATGTCGTAGACCCTCAGGTCCGATATGTCGCGCGCCGGAGCGTACTCGGGTTCGTATTCGCGCTCGTCGCGCGTGATGCGGTTGAGCATGCCGGCCGACACCAGCGTGAAGAGTATGCTGCTGAGTATGCGGGTGGGAAGGTCGAGCCGGTCGCGTATCTCCGAGAAGGGCACGCTGCCCCGTCCCTCGCGGAACGCGCGGGCCACGATGGCCATAACCGCCACCATCAGTTTGCGGCGGCAGTCGTAGCTTGCCTGCAGCGACTCGCGCTCCTCGTCGAAGCGCTGGCGGTTCTGGTAGGCGAACGAAAGTTCGCCGCCGAACAGCAGTATCTGCCACGAGATCTGCAACCACAGCAGGAACAGGGGCAGGGCGGCGAAACTGCCGTAGATGGCGTTGTAGGAGGTCATCCACCGCTGCAAATGGACATAGCCCCACTGGAAAAGCAGGAAGCCCGTGCCGGCCACGACGCCGGCCGTAAGGGCTGCGGTGAAGCGCACCTTGGTGTTGGGCAGAACGACATATATGAAGGTGAACATCAGCCACACGACGGCCATCGACACCGCCTGCGACGCCGCCTCGAACAGCACCGAGCCGTCGACACCCGGCATCTGGCGGGCGTAGGCGCCGACCGATGTGGCCATAGCCCACAGCACCGGAGCTATGACCACCACGGCGATGTAGTCGCTGTACTTGCGGGCCACGCTGCGGGTACTCCTCACCTCCCAGATGTTGTTGAAGGCATCCTCGATCGAACCGAACACCCTTATCACGGCCCAGAACAGCATCAGGAGGCTGACGATCGCCACCCATCCGCCCTGCGTGCGGGCCAGAGTCTTCTGCGCGAAGTCCACCACGTAGTCGACCACCTCGGGGATGTGCGGCAGGGCCGCGTATAGACCGCGCACCAGCGGATCGGCCAGCCCGAAGCCCTTGACCACGGCGAACACCAGCGCCGCCACGGGCACCAACGAGATAAGCGTGTAGAACGTGAGTGCGGCGCTGCGCACCATCGTGCCGTGGGTCGAGAGACCCTGCACGGTGTAGAACAGCAGCTTGTACTGCCCGACTATCCAGCGCACTACGGGACTGCCGTAATCCTTGGGATTCTTGCGGAATACGGTGTCGGTCAGAAACGTTATGACGTCGCGTGGTTTCATCATAGGCAAAACGGGGTGCAACCTGCCGCGAAGATAGTTAAAATCCGGCGAATAACCATCGCCGAGCGGGCATTCCCGCACGGGGCCGGACAGGCATCCGCCGGGCAGCGGATGCCGAGCGGGAGCCGCATGCGGCATATCGTGCCCGATCCCGACCCGCCGGCAGCGCCCGCGCCGCAGACCCGGCCGCGGACTCCGCCGCGGAGGATCAGCGCTCCTTGCGTTTCTCGATCAGGCGCTTCATCACGTCCATGGCGTTGTCCACCGCCTCCTCGAACGTGCGGGCCTGCTCCTCGACGCGCAGGTCGCCGCCCGGAACGTGCAGCGTGACGACTGCTATCTTGTTTCCGTGCTCGTCGTCGCGGTCGAGCTTCAGCACCACGTCGGCACCGGTCGCGTTTTCGGCGAAACGGTCCAGTTTGGATAATTTTTTCCCGATGAATTCGATCAACTTCTGTCCTGCGTCGAATCGAACCGACTGAATCTGTACCTCCATAGCCTTGCGTTTTTATGTTGAACATTTCATTGCCGTCACCGCTCCAGCCCGTCGGCATGCGAGCGCGGATGCGCCGCGGCATACACACGCTGCAACTGGGCGATGTTGTTGTGGGTGTATACCTGCGTGGCCTTCAGCGACGAGTGGCCCATCAGCTCCTGAATCTCGCGCAGATCGGCACCGTCGTTGAGCAGGCGGGTGGCGAAAGTGTGCCGCAGCACGTGCGGCGAACATTTGCCGTCCACCCCGCACTCACGCAGAACGCGTGCCACGCTGCGCTCGACATCGCTGCGCGAGACGGGAGTGCCGCGCGACGATAAAAACAGTGTTTTTTCCCCGGCCGCGCAAACATCGCCGCCGCAACCGCGTTCGACGTAGCGTCTTATCTCGTCGGCGACCCGTCCCACGACGGGAATTATGCGCACCTTGTCGCCCTTGCCGCGCACACGCAGCGTCGAATAGCCGGCGTCGAAGCTGTCGGTCCCGATGCCGGTAAGTTCGGCCAGACGCAGCCCGCACGCATAGAGCACCAGCACCATCAGCGCGTCGCGTCGCGTGCGCCAGTCGCCGCTGCCGAGCCGGTCGAGCACCTCGGTCACCACGCGGTCCATCCTGTCGCCGGCCACGAACGCAGGCAGACGCCGCGACGCCCGCAGCGCCGTGACGCCGGCGAACACGTCGCGGACGATCAGCCCCTCGCGCCGCATGTAGCGGTAGAGCGCACGCAACGAGGCGACCATGCGGTTGATCGACGAATTCTTGCGCAGCCCGTCCTCGGACAGGTGCATGATCCACGCGCGTATGTCCTCGCTCCGCACCTCGCACAGACCGAACCCGCCGGCCGACTCGGCCGCACCCCACCCGACGAACGACTGCACGTCGCTCAGGTAGTTGCGCACGGTAAGCGGCGAATAACGCCGCTCGGCCGAGAGGTAGACCGCGAAACGCTCTATGATCTCATCGTCGCGCATACCCTCACCTCTTCTTGCGTTCGACCGAGGTCACGTGCGGATCGCCCTGCCCGGGCAGGGGCACGCACACCGTTATCACAGCATCGAACTTCCGGCCGCGGCGCACCGTCTCGCGACCCTGACACAAAAACCTGTAACTGGTGCCGTCCGCCATCCGCACGGCCACATTCAGCGGCTTGTAGGCGACCCCCTCAAGCCCTGCGGTGACGCTCTCGAACAGCGCCTTTTCGTCGGCACGGAGCGTGCGCGGCTTCGAGTACCCGTCCGCCTCGGCGGCCCCGCCGCCGCGCGAGCAGCCGCAGATGCACATGCATGCGGCCAGCAGCAGATTGCATATTATGATCCTAAGACTCGTTTTCATTCCGATACGATTGGATTGTCAAACAAAAATAACATTTTTTTTCATCCCCACGCAAAATATTCCTATCTTTGAGAAATGTTTTCGCGCAAACCGAGTGCAGGGCCGAACAAGGTTCGGACTATGCCGGGGCGGGAAAACGAAGGATGATATTCGACGTAAATAACATAACCAATTATAACCTATTTCAATCATGAAACGAATCATGCTATTCTTGCTGGCCGTGTGCACGCTGTGTGCGGCGCAGGCCAAGCCGAAAACCTACAAGATCGCCTCGCCGGACGGCAAACTCACCGTCAGCGTCAGCGTCGGCGACGACATCCGCTGGAGCGTCGATGCCGACGGCAAGAGCGTCATCGCACCGTCGCAGATAGCCATGCAGATCGGCGAGAACGAGACGTGGGGCGTGAATCCCCAGTTGCGCAAGGCCGTCACCGGCCGGATCGACCAGACGATCCCCGCTCCCCTCTACAAAAAAGCCGAGGTGGAGGACAAATGCTCGACGCTGACCCTGCAATTCAAGGGTGACTACGCAGTAGAGTTCCGCGCCTACGACGGTGCCGCCGCCTACCGCTTCGTATCGACCCGCAAGGGCGGCTACACGGTGAAGGACGAGGTGGCCGAGTTCGCGTTCGACGGCGACAACAACGTCTACTGCTCTTACGTGCGCGGCAACAAGAACAAGACCATCGAGCAGCAGTATTACAACTCGTTCGAGAACACCTACGTCGTCGAGCCGATGAGCAAGATGGGCAACACGCGCCTGATGTTCCTGCCCGTACTGGTCGACATGGGCGACCGCAAGGTGTGCATCACCGAGTCGGATCTCACCGGCTATCCGGGCATGTACCTCTACAATCCCGACGGCAACACCTCGCTGAAGGGCAACTACGCCCCCGTACCCGACGAGGTTAAGCAGGGCGGTCACAACATGCTTCAGGGCGAGGTGCAGACCCGCAAGCCCTACATAGCCGAGGTGAACGGCGAGCGCTCGTTCCCGTGGCGCATCTGCATCGTGGCCGACAACGACGCACAGCTGCTCGACAACGACATGGTGTTCCGTCTGAGCCATCCCAACGTAATCGGCGACACCTCGTGGATCAAGCCCGGCAAGGTGGCTTGGGAGTGGTGGAACGACTGGGGCCTCTACGGTGTCGACTTCAAGCCCGGCGTGAACAACCGCACCTACGAATACTACATCGACTTCGCCGCCCGCAACGGCATCGAGTACGTCATACTCGACGAGGGCTGGAGCGTGAACAAGGCCGCCGATCTGATGCAGGTGATCCCCGCAATCGACATCAAGCATCTGGTCGACTACGGCAAGGAGCGCGGCGTGGGCATCGTGCTGTGGGGCGGCTACTGGGCTGTCGACCGCGACATGGAGAACGTGTTCAAGTACTACTCCGATCTGGGCGTGAAGGGATTCAAGATCGACTTCATGGACCGCGACGACCAGCAGATGGTCGACTTCTACGAGCGTGCGGCGGCAACGGCGGCCAAATACCACCTCATGTGCGACTTCCACGGAGCATACAAGCCGAGCGGACTCTCGCGCAAGTATCCCAACGTGGTGAACTACGAGGGTGTGCACGGTCTGGAGCAGATGAAGTGGTCGGACATCTCGACCGATCAGGTGACCTACGACGTGACCATCCCCTTCATCCGCATGGTGGCCGGTCCCATGGACTACACGCAGGGCGCGATGCTCAATGCCCAGAAACGCGGATACCGCGCAAGCAACTCCGAGCCTCAGAGTCAGGGTACGCGCTGCCGTCAGCTCGCCATGTACGTGATATTCGAGGCTCCGTTCAACATGCTCTGCGACTCGCCCACCAACTACGAGAAGGAGCCCGAGTGCACGCAGTTCATAGCCGAGATACCGACCGTATGGGATCAGACCGTCGCTCTCGACGGCAAGGTGGGACAGTATGCCGTACTGGCACGCCGCTCGGGTGACGACTGGTATGTGGGCGGCATGACCGACTGGAACGGCCGCGAAGTGGAGATCGACCTCTCGTTCCTGCCCGACGGCAACTACAACGTCACCACGATCAAGGACGGCGTGAACGCCAACAAGATCGCACGCGATTTCCTCATCGAGACCGGCAGTGCCGACAACACAAAGAAGATAAAGATCCGCATGGCCAACGGCGGCGGCTTCACCATGAAGCTCACCCCCGCGAAGTAATCCGGCAGCGGACATGACAAGCGGCCGACGGACAATCCGTCGGCCGCTTCTTTATTGCCGGCATCGGCAGCTTTCTTATTACCGGCACGCCGACACGCGGTTCGGCCCCCGCAGCGGCCGCGACACGGTAATCACCGATTCCGGCGGCACCTCCTGACCTCTATTGTATGTTCCACCCGTCCTTGCGCGGCGCCTCCTTGTGCGACCCTTGCACGGCATATCTCGTGAACTCCACCTGCACCACACCACCCTGCACAACAACTCTTGCGCGACAGTCCTTGCGCGGTTCTCTTGCGCGGCGCCTCCTTGTGCGACCCTTGCACGGCATCAGCACCACACCGCCCTGCACAACAACTCTTGTGCGACAGTCCTTGCGCGGTTCTCTTGCGCGGCGCCTCCTTGTGCGACCACAGATACCCGTCTACGCGTGTCCGGACGACCGCAACGGCAGTATCCTCCTACGCCTCCTTACGGCCGCAAAGCAACGCGGCATGATGTTATTTCCCGACAGAAAACGGTGCCGCAACGAGGCCAGACAGCGGCGCAAACCCAGCAGACAACGACCCGTACAGACCACGGCTCATGCCGGCCACGGCCCACGCGGCCTGTAAATAAATCCAATACTCCGCAAACCGGAAGTAGAGAGTATCCAATCATATAACCGCACGAAAAAACGGCCCCTCCGTTACCGGAGGGACCGTCATCGAATAGTATCTGACAGCGCTCACGCGCCGCAAATTACATCTTCTTGCCGACGTTGGTCTTCTTTGCGACCTTGGGAGCGGCGGTTTTGGCAGCCTTGGGTGCCACGGGAGCCTTGGCCTTGGCGGCCTTCTTCTCCTCGACAACCGTAGCGTCCTCCACAGCATCGGTCTTCTTCGCAGGCTTGCGCGAACGACGGGTCTTGGGCTTGGCCTCCTCGGTAGAGGTTACCTTGCCGAAGGTGTAGGCCTCGTTGAAGTCAACGAACTCGATGATACACATGTCGGCGGCATCGCCCAGACGGAAACCGGTCTTCAGGATGCGGGTATAGCCTCCCGGACGGTCGGCGATCTTGGGAGCGATCGTGCGGAACAACTCGGTTACGGCCTCTTTCTGCTTGAGGTACGAGAAAACTACACGGCGTGAATGGGTAGTGTCCTCCTTCGACTTGGTTACCAGAGGCTCAACGAACTGCTTCACAGCCTTCGCTTTTGCAACCGTAGTCTCGATGCGCTTGTGCAGGATAAGCGACGATGCCATGTTCGACAGCATCGCCCGGCGGTGACCCGCCTGTCTGCCAAGGTGATTGAAATTCTTATTGTGTCTCATTTAATTAGTCTTTATCAAGTTTGTAGATAGATACGTCCATTCCGAACTTAAGATTCAGCGATGTCAGCAGTTCGTCCAGCTCGGTGAGCGACTTCTTGCCGAAGTTGCGGAACTTCAGCAGGTCGTTGCGGTTCAGCTTCACCAGATCGCCCACGGTGTCGACATCGGCGGCCTTCAGGCAGTTCAGAGCGCGCACGCTCAGATCCTGATCCGAGAGCTTGGTCTTAAGCAGCTGGCGCATGCGCAGTGCCTCGTCGTCCAGAGTCTCGTTGTCGCAGCTGTCGTCCATGTTGATGGTGATCTTCTCGTCCGAGAAGAGCATGAAGTGCTGGATGAGAATCTTGGCGGCCTCTTTCAAAGCCTCCTTGGGGTGAATAGATCCGTCGGTAGTAATCTCCAAATTCAACTTTTCGTAGTCGGTCTTCTGCTCGACGCGGTAGTCCTCGATCGAGAATTTGACGTTCTTGATGGGCGTGAAGATCGAGTCGATAGGCAGGACGTCCAGCTCCTTCTCGGCCGGTGCGTTCTCCTCCGAAGGCACGTATCCGCGACCCTTGCCTATGGTCAGGGTAATCTGCATCTTCGTGCCGGGGGCAAGGTGGCAGATAACCAGATCGGGATTGAGCACCTTAAACGACGAGAGGTAGTTCGAGATGTAACCGGCCGTAAGCTCCGTAACACCTGCGACATTGACGGTCACCTTCTCGGCATCCTGATTCTCGACCGTGCGAAGGAAGCGTACCTGCTTGAGCTTGAGGATGATGTCCATCATCCCCTCCATCACACCCGGAATAGCGGCAAACTCATTGTTCACTCCGGCTACCTTTACGGTCGTAATTGCATAACCCTCCAATGATGAGAGCAAAACGCGTCGCAAAGCGTTGCCGACTGTCATACCGAAGCCGGGCTCCAACGGCCGGAACTCGAACTTTCCGAACGAGGCCGTGGCTTCGAGCATAATAACCTTTTCAGGTTTCTGGAATGCTAATATTGCCATAAATTATTGAAGTTGTATTAATTACTACTTAGAGTACAGCTCGACGATAAGCTGCTCCTTGATGTTCTCGGGAATCTCCTCGCGCTCGGGCTTCTGCAGGAACTTGCCGCTCAGCGCAGCGCCATCCCACTCGAGCCATGCGTAACGGCTTCTCGACGAACCGGCAACAGCTGTCGTGATCACCTCCAGACTCTTCGACTTCTCGCGAACCGACACGACGTCGCCGGCCTTGAGCGAATACGAAGGAATGTTGACCACCTCGCCGTTAACGCAGATGTGACGGTGCGAAACGAGCTGACGCGCAGCTGCGCGGGTGGGGGCTATGCCCAGACGGTAAACCACGTTGTCCAGACGGCACTCAAGCAGTTTGAGCAGGTTCTCACCCGTGATGCCGCCCATGCGGGCAGCAGCCTCGTAGGTGCGTGAGAACTGCTTCTCCAGAATACCGTATGTGTACTTTGCCTTCTGCTTCTCGCTAAGCTGCTCTCCGTACTCCGAGTTCTTCTTACGCTTGCGAGCAAGACCGTGCTGTCCGGGAGGATAGTTTCTCTTCTCGAGAACTTTATCCGCACCATAGATAGCTTCGCCGAACTTACGGGCGATCTTTGATTTTGGTCCTATATATCTTGCCATTGTTTTAACGTTTTATTAAATAACTTTTTCATTAAAGTTCATGCCGAATGACTCGCCTTGCACGCGTCGTTATACGCGACGGCGGTTGGGAGCACGGCAGCCGTTGTGCGGCAGCGGAGTGACGTCGATGATCTCCATCACCTCGATACCCGCACCGTGGATGGTACGCACGGCGCTCTCGCGACCCTGACCCGGGCCCTTGACATAAACCTTAACCTTACGCAAGCCCATATCGAAGGCAACCTTGGCGCAATCGGCGGCAGCCGTCTGCGCTGCATAGGGAGTATTCTTCTTCGAACCGCGGAAACCCATCTTACCTGCCGACGACCAGCTGATTACCTCGCCTACCTCGTTGGTGATGGTGATGATTACGTTATTGAAAGTCGAGTGAACGAAGGCCATGCCCACGGCACCCACCTTGACAACCTTCTTCTTGACAGTTCCTGTTTTCTTTGCCATAACTTCCTACTTATTACTTCGTTGCCTTTTTCTTGTTTGCTACGGTCTTCTTGCGGCCCTTGCGGGTGCGTGCATTGTTCTTGGTGCTCTGACCGCGAACGGGAAGTCCGAGACGGTGGCGGATACCGCGGTAGCAGCCGATATCCATCAGTCGCTTGATGTTGAGCTGCACGATCGAGCGGCACTCGCCCTCGACCTTGATGCCCATCTCGGCGATTGTTGAACGTATTGCTCCCACCTGATCGTCCGACCAGTCGTTTACTTTTACATCATAGCTGATTCCTGCCTTGTCAAGAATCTTGCGGGCTGTGCTGCGGCCGATACCGTAGATATAGGTAAGGCCGATCTCGCCGCGCTTGTTTTTCGGTAAATCTACACCGACTATACGTGCCATAAAATACTTTTACTTTAATTAATCGTTTGAATATTACCCTTGGCGCATTTTGAATTTGGGATTCTTCTTGCAGATAACGTAGAGCTTACCTTTGCGCTTCACGATCTTGCAATCCTCGCTTCTCTTCTTGATTGATGCTTTTACTTTCATAATTTTCAAGCAATCTAATGTTATTTGTACCTGAAGGATATACGACCCTTACTCAAATCGTAGGGGGTCATCTCCACCTTGACCTTGTCTCCCGGGAGGATCTTGATGTAGTGCATGCGCATCTTTCCCGAGATGTGGGCCGTGATAACGTGGCCGTTATCCAATTCGACACGGAACATGGCGTTCGACAACGCCTCGATTATGGTTCCGTCCCGTTCAATAGCAGTTTGTTTTGCCATAGAGTCTTGCTACTTGTTGTTAATTGCCTGTTCGATTATATTAAAGTCCGTCAACACGTCGGGGCCGTTGCGGCGCACGGCCACCTCGAACTCGAAGTGTGCCGCGGGTTTGCGGTCGCGGGTGCGGACGGTCCAGCCGTCGCGCTCGAAAACCACAGCCCTGCCGCCCATGGTAATCATCGGTTCTATGCAGATGACCATGCCCTCCTTGAGCAGAGGTCCTCTGCCGCGCGCGCCGAAATTGGGGACACCCGGGGCTTCGTGCATTCCTCGCCCCACTCCGTGACCCTCAAGCTCGCGCACTACGCCGTAGCCGAAGCTCTCGACGTATTCCTGCACGGCCGCCGAAATGTCGCCTACGCGATTTCCGGCCTTGGCCTGTGCCGTACCCTTATAAAGAGCTTCTTTGGTGACCTCCAGAAGTCGCTTTGCCTCATCGCTGACCTCTCCGACGGCAAACGTATATGCCGAATCACCAACAAACCCCTTCAAAAGCGTACACAAATCGACCGACACCAAGTCGCCCTCCTCGATGACACGGTCCGAAGGGATGCCGTGCACGACCTGCTCGTTGACCGATATGCAGGTTGCGGCGGGATAGCCCTCGTAACCCTTGCATGCCGGTAAAGCTCCGTTGGCACGTATGAAATCCTCGGCGATTTTGTCGAGCTGACGCGTGGTGACACCCGGGCGTATGTGACGCCCGACCTCGGCGAGCGTGCGGCTCACCAGAATGCTGTTCTCGCGCAGGATCTCGATCTCCTCGTCCGTCTTCAGATGTATCATCTCGTTTCGTGTTTTAAATTAAGTCCGCGGATCGTCCGCGTAACTCCGAACTTCAAATCGTCGGAAAAAAATTCTCCGCCGCCCGACTCTAATAACGTCCCTGTATGCGTCCGGTCTTCATCAGTCCGTCGTAGTGACGCATGAGCAGGTAACTTTCAATCTGCTTCAGAGTATCGAGGATCACACCCACCATGATGAGCAGCGACGTACCGCCGTAGAAGTAGGCGAAGTGCTGCTGCACGCCGAGGAAACGCATCGCCAGCGCCGGCATGATGGCCACGAGCGCGAGGAAGATGGATCCGGGGAGGGTGATTCTCGTCATGATGGTGTCGATGTAGTTAACGGTCGGCTTGCCCGGCTTCACACCCGGGATGAAGCCGCCGTTGCGCTTCATGTCGTCAGCCATCATTTGAGCATTGATGATAATCGCAGTGTAAAAATAGGTGAAAACGATTACCAGCACCGCAAGCGTAAGGTTGTACCAGAATCCCTGCATGTTGGAGAAAGCCCCCTTCAGGCCCGGGATGAATGCCGGGATGAACATCAGCGCCTGGGCGAAGATGATGGGCATTACGTTGGCCGCATTCATCTTCAGCGGGATATACTGACGCACACCGCCGTACTGTTTGTTACCCACGATACGCTTGGCATACTGCACAGGCACCTTGCGGACAGCCTGTACCACAGCTATCGTTACCAGGAACACGAGGAACAGCAACGCCAGCTCGACTACGAACATGATGAGGCTACCCGTCGAAGTCTCCACGCGGGCCGTGAACTCGGCCAGCAGGGCTTGAGGCAGACGGGCGACGATGCCGATCATGATTATGAGCGAGATACCGTTACCGAGACCCTTGTCCGTGATCTTCTCGCCAAGCCACATGGTGAACATGGTGCCGGCGATGAGGATCACCGTCGCATAGGCGAAGAACAGAGGCGTACCTCCGTAAACGAACGCCTGAGGCATCTGGTGATTGAGGTTGGCAACGTATGCCGGACCCTGAAGGCACAATACGCCGATGGTCAGCAGACGCGTCCACTGGTTCATTTTGCGGCGGCCGCTCTCACCCTCCTTCTGCAGCTTCTGCACCGCGGGCACCATGATGCCGAGGAGCTGAATGATGATCGAGGCGGTGATGTAGGGCATTACACCGAGCGCGAAGATGGCCGCATTGGCAAATGCACCGCCAGAGAATACGTCCAGCAGACCCAGCAGGGTGTTGCTGCTCATCTGGTTCGCCAAAGCCGACCCCTCGCCCAAAGCATTGGGGTTGATACCCGGTATTACCACAAAACAACCCAAACGAAATACAAGCAGGAGGCCCAGCGTGTAGAAGACACGCTTGCGCAGCTCCTCGATCTTGTAAATGTTCTTGAGCGTTTCAACGAGTTTCTTGCTGGTCGCCAGCAGCAGCACGATAAGTGCCACTACCACCAGACCAACGATGAGATAACCGTTCATATCGAATTGTTTTTTAAATTACAACTTTTCCACACTGCCGCCGGCAGCTGCGATGGCAGCCTCCGCGCTCTTCGAGAAAGCGTGTGCCGTAACGGTAAGAGCCTTGCTTACTGAACCGTTGCCCAGAATCTTCACCTTGTCGTTCGACGAGATGAAGCCTGCGGCGATCAGCGTATCGACGTTGATTACGGTCAGCTCCTTCTTCGATGCAAGCTCCTCCAGCGTAGAGAGGTTGATGGGTTTAAACTCGACCCGCTTCAGGTTTTTGAAACCGAACTTGGGCAGACGGCGCTGCAAAGGCATCTGACCGCCCTCGAAGCCGAGCTTGCGAGAATAACCCGAACGCGACTTGGCGCCCTTCAGACCGCGCGTCGAGTAACCGCCGCGACCCGAACCTGCACCGCGGCCCACGCGCTTGTCGTGGTGAGTAGAACCCTGTGCGGGCTTCATGTTATTGAGTTCCATGTTGAGATCAATCTTTTTTCGTTAAACTTACTTTACCTCCTCGATCGTAACGAGGTGCTTCACGCGCTCAAGCATACCTTTGATGATGACCGAGTCCTCGTGCTCGACGCTCTGATGGATTCTGCGGAGTCCCAGTGCATCGAGATTCTTGCGCTGCTGCAACGATGCGCCGATGCGGCTGCGTACCTGAGTGATTTTCAATTTTGCCATAGTTACCGCCGAATTAACCGTTAAACACCTTGTTCATCGAGATGCCGCGAGCCTGAGCCACGCTGCGTGCGTCGCGCAGCTCGCAAAGTGCGCCCACCGTAGCCTTAACCAGGTTGTGGGGGTTCGACGAGCCCTTGCTCTTGGCGAGCACGTTCTTCACGCCCACCGACTCCAGAACGGCACGCATTGCACCGCCGGCGATAATACCGGTACCGGGAGCGGCCGGACGGATCATGACGAGCGAACCGCCGAAGCGCATCTCCTGCTTGTGGGGAATGGTTCCGTTGATTACGGGGATCTTAACCAGATTTTTCTTTGCATCCTCGACACCCTTTGCGATTGCCGACGTAACCTCCGATGCCTTGCCGAGGCCGTAGCCTACCACACCGTTCTCGTTACCTACCACGACAATTGCAGAGAAACTGAAAGTGCGACCGCCCTTCGTCACCTTGGTGACGCGGTTGATGCTGACGAGCCTGTCCTTAAGCTCAAGGTCGCTTGTGCGAACTTTCTTTATGTTGGTATTTGACATATCGCTTAGAATTTAAGACCGCCCTCGCGAGCTGCGTCGGCTAACATTTTAACTCTTCCGTGATAGAGGTATCCGTTACGGTCGAACGAAACGGCCGAGATACCCTTCTCGGTTGCGCGCTGTGCGGCCAGCTTGCCCACCAGAGCCGCTATCTCGCACTTGTTCTTGCCTGCGGCCTCGGCTGCGATCTCCTTGTCGAGCGAAGACGCGGTGGCCAGAGTAGCGCCTGCAAGGTCATCAATAAACTGCACGTAGATCTGCTTGTTGCTACGGAATACAGTCATGCGAGGCTGTTCGGGCGTACCGCTCACGATCTTGCGGATACGCATCTTGATCCTCTCTCTTCTTTCTATCTTGTTCAGTGACATAACTTCAGACTATTTACTATTTAGCACCTGCTGATTTGCCCGCCTTGCGACGCAGTTGCTCGCCGACGAACTTGATACCCTTACCCTTATACGGTTCCGGCTTGCGCAGCGAACGGAGCTTGGCAGCCACTTGGCCCACCAGCTGTTTGTCGCACGACTTGAGCGTCACGATCGGGTTGCCCTTCTTCTCGGTAACAGCCGTAGCCGTCACTTCGGGAGGAAGCATCACATAGGTATCGTGCGAATAGCCGAGGCTCATTTCGAGGATGTTACCCTTGACTTCGGCCTTGAAGCCGACGCCGACCAGCTCCTGCTGGATTTCATAACCTTTCGATACACCGACGACCATGTTGTTAATCAATGCACGATAGAGACCGTGCAACGAACGGTGACGAGGTTGGTTGGTGGGTCGCGTCACGAGGACTGCGGGAATCTCCTTGCCCGTGTGCACGTCCGTATGCGTACCGACCTCTACCTTGATATCCGAATCTACCTTCTGATTCAGCGTCCCGAGTGGCCCTTTCACGCTTACCACGTTGTCGGCCGATACCGTGACGGTAACGCCGGCAGGCAAGTTTACAGGTAATTTACCAATTCTTGACATGTTTATTAAATTTGTTTAGTTGCTAATCTTGGTTGTTGCGGCAGTTGCATTCGCTGCATTCGTCGCGGTTGCGCCGGCACCGGAGTACCGAAATCCATTTCGCGCCGTACCGGAACCTTGCAGGTGCACCGCCGGCACCGTTTTCTAATAAACGTAGCACAATACTTCGCCGCCGACGTTCTCCTTGCGGGCGTTGGCGTCGGTCATGATGCCTTTCGACGTCGAAATAATGGCGATACCCAGTCCGTTGAGCACGCGGGGCATGTCGGAAACCGACGCATACCGGCGCAGACCCGGACGGCTGATGCGCTTCAAGTTCTTGATGGCGTTGCACTTCGTGGCGGCATCCCACTTCAAGGCGATTTTGATGACGGGGTGGCCCTTTTCATCGGCATCGAACTTGTAAGCGAGGATGTAACCCTGCTCGTAGAGAATCTTCGTGATCTCCTGTTTGATTTTGGAACCGGGAGCTTCAACCACCTTGTGGTTGGCTTTCACCGCGTTTCTAATTCGGGTCAGAAAATCCGCAATTGGATCTGTCATAATGAATTAAAAGTTAAAAATTAATAATTTGTTTTTTATCGTTTCCTCAGGCCTTGCGGCCGTCGGCATCTTTTCGTCCGTTTCATGCGCTCCGTGCGCCGCCCGCGCCGTCAGGCTAACTGTTTGCTGCCATGACATTTGACACTTCGGGCACTAATTCGCGCGCAAATATACGAAAAAATATTCAACAAACCGCTATTATCCGTGCCAATATTTAGATATTTAAGCGATTATGCGCGAAAATCGACCTGAACGAACCACTGCGACGACCCGGCTCCGTCCGGAACACGACAAAAAGTCGCAACCGACACCGCATTCGCGGCACTGCCACAACCCGTCGTCACATAGGCTCCGCGGCGGACGCACCGCCCCGGGAACCGTTTTCACGCACCGCCCTGCCTTGGCATCATCCCGCGCGATGACAACTGTCTCGACACGGAACATCCCTCCGGCACTATCGCGCCGCCGCATCTCACGACACGGCAATGACACACAGCGATCCTTGAAACGTGTAACTCGATGCCTAACCCTTTCCCTCGCCGCGCCACCGGGAAGTTACCGCCACAAGGCGACACTTTCCCCGACGCTCGCCGACGCGAACTACTCGGGATTCTGCATCCGTATAGAACTTTCACTCTTTTATATGCCGGCAACCGGATTGCGGGACTCCGCCGGATTCATCCGGCGCATCGGTCGTCCGTCGCCGTCGACCGCAGCCGCAGACCACGTTACGTATCCGCTTCCTCCCCGGCACTCCCCTCCCGAAGCGGACATTGCGTGTCATGCGCTCCGAAAAAGGTACCTCGGGAAATACCGCTACCATATTGCCGCATAAGTGCAGGCACCTGTTCATCGCATTGCGGCGAAATACCCGAAGCGTACACGCCCCTCGTATTTCGTCCTCGCCGCGCGCCGATCTACGCCATACCTTTATATAATACGGTACGTTTCGACCGGAAAGCACCCTCGAATAAAAATTCCGGGAGATAAACCGACGGGGGATGAGGAGCCGGGGCTCCTTCCGCTCGTCGAAAAAACGCATGGGGCGCAACAATGTCGCGCCCCTGCGACCTGTCGTTTGCACAGGACTCCGCCGCTGAAGCGGAACCCTCGTGCGATCCGCTACCAGCTGGCCTTCTTAACACCGGGGATCAGACCGCTCGATGCCATCTCGCGGAACTGAATACGGCTGATGCCGAACTGACGCATGTAACCCTTCGGACGACCCGTCAGCTTGCAACGGTTGTGCTGGCGAATGGGATTCGAGTTGCGGGGCAGCTTCGAGAGAGCGATCCATGCCTCCTCGTGATCCATCTCGCCGCTCTTAACCTTGGCGGCAATCTCCTCGCGCTTGTGAGCGTAACGGTTTGCAAGTTTCACACGCTTTACCTCGCGTGCTTTCATTGATTCTTTTGCCATATCCTATTGGTTATTCTTTTTAGCGTTCTTGAAAGGAAGACCGAACGCGCGCAGGAGTGCATAACCCTCCTCGTCGCTCTGGGCCGTCGTAACGAAAGTTATCTCCATGCCGAAAATCTTGGTGATCTTGTCGATGTCGATCTCGGGGAAGATAATCTGCTCGGTGATACCGAGGGTGTAGTTGCCACGGCCGTCGAACTTCTCGTTGATACCCTTGAAGTCGCGGATACGGGGCAGAGCCACAGCGATCAGACGCTCCAGAAACTCGTACATACGGTCCTGACGGAGCGTAACGCGAACGCCGATAGGCATGCCGCGACGCAACTTGAAGTTAGAGATATCCTTCTTCGATTTGGTTTGAACTGCCTTCTGACCGGTTATCTGGGTAAGCTCGGCCTGAGCCACGTCGATAAGTTTCTTATCGGCCACGGCCTGACCCATACCCTGATTGATAACGATCTTCTCAAGTTTGGGACACTGCATTACGCTCGTGTACCCGAACTCCTTCATAAGAGCAGGGATGATCTGCTCTCTGTACTGCGTTTTGAGTGATGGTACGTATGCCATTATTTGATCTCCTCTCCTGACTTTTTAGCGTAACGAACTAATTTACCTTTTGCATCCGCCTTACGACCTACGCGAGTGGGCTTGCCGCTCTTGGGGTCGAGCACCTGCAGATTCGAGATGTGAATCGGAGCCTCCTGCTCGATGATTCCACCCTGAGGATTCTGGGCATTGGGTTTGGTGGCCTTCTTGCTCATGTTCACGCCCTCGACAACGGCACGCTTCTTCGAAGCATCGACCTTCAGGACTTTGCCCTGCTGGCCCTTGCTGTCGCCCGCGTTGACGTAAACCATATCCCCTTTCTTAATATGTAACTTAACTGACATCTTTTAATCTGTTTTTAATATTACAATACTTCAGGTGCCAATGAGATGATCTTCATGTACTGATCGCGCAGCTCGCGGGCCACGGGACCGAAGATACGGGTTCCGCGCATCTCACCCTGATTGTTAAGGAGCACTACGGCGTTGTCGTCGAAACGAATGTACGAACCGTTTGCACGTCTGATCTCCTTGGTAGTTCTAACCACCACCGCCTTCGAAACGGCACCCTTCTTGACGTCGCCCGAGGGGCTGGCGCTCTTCACCGCAACGACGATCTTGTCGCCGATCGAGGCGTAGCGACGCTTCGTTCCGCCAAGCACACGGATGCAAAGAACCTCCTTCGCACCGCTGTTGTCAGCTACTACTAATCTACTTTCTTGCTGTATCATAACTACTTAGCTCTTTCAATGATTTGTACTAATCTCCAACGCTTCGTCTTGCTCAGCGGGCGGG